>NZ_JBEYUI010000027.1:0-68048 GCF_040643455.1 Micromonospora sp. NPDC047134 | reverse complement strand
GATCTTGCATGAGTCACTCGTAGCTCACCGACATCGAACCTACCGATACCAACTCCTCCCGGAACCGGCCCACCTATAGAAGCGTCGACGGGGAGGGGGAGTGCACAATAGTTGTGCATAGGAGTTGTGCATAAGTATTGTGGATTTATGGAGAACAGTGCGGGGGATCGGCCTCGGCGGGTGCGGATCGATCGGCGACAGGTGCGGGTGTTGGCGCATCCGTTGCGGACGCGGCTGCTGGGGGCCCTGCGGGTGAAGGGGCCGGCGACGGCCAGCGGGCTGGCTGAACTGCTCGACACCAACACCGGGGCGACCAGCTACCACCTGCGGCAGTTGGCCGAGGTGGGGTTGGTGGTCGAGGAGCCCGGCCGGGGGACCGGGCGGCAGCGGTGGTGGCGGGCCGCCCACGACGTCACCAACTGGGAGAACACCGACTTCGACGATGACCCGGACGCCCGGGCCGCGATCGAGTGGATCCAGGCCGAGCAGGTACGCCAGTACGTCGAGTACGCCGAGCGGTGGTTCGCCGTACGCGATCAGTGGCCGCCGGCCTGGCGCGACCTCTTCGGTACGAGCGACATCTTCATGACCATTCCGGCGGCCCGGTTGGCGCAGTTGCGTACCGAGCTGTGGCAGGTGCTGGAGCGCTACCGGGCCGAGGCGGACCCGACCGAGCCCGGGGCCGAGCAGGTGCAGATCTTCCTCACCGCCCTGCCGATGCTGATCGGTGGCACCCGGTGAACCCCCTGTCCGTACGCCAGGTCCGGCGGCGTTACCTGGTCCTGCACGGCCTGCGCTGGTTGCCGGTCGGCCTGCTGATCCCGGTGACCATCCTGCTCATGCAGGAGCGCGGTCTGTCCCTGACCCAGATCGGGCTGGCCGTCGCCGCGCAGGGCGTGGTGGTGCTCGCCCTGGAGTTGCCGACCGGCGGGGTGGCCGACGCCCTGGGCCGCAAGCCCGTGCTGGTGGTGGCGAGCCTGGTCGGCCTGGTCTCGACCGGGCTGCTGGTGGTGGCGGACTCCTTCGCCCTGCTGCTCGTCGTCTGGGCGCTGCAAGGGGTGTTCCGCGCCCTGGACAGCGGACCCCTGGAGTCCTGGTACGTCGACACCACCCTGGCCGCGGACCCGGACGCCGGGTACGAGAAGGGGTTGGGTCAGGGGGGCATGGTGCTCGGCCTGGCCATGGCGGCCGGGGCGCTGCTCAGCGGCGGTCTGGTGGCCCTGGGGCCGATCGGGCCGCTGAGCGCCTTGACCGGGCCGGTGCTGGCCGCCGTCGGCTTGCAGGTGGTCTACCTGGTGGCGTTGCTGATCCTGCTGGTGGAGGGGCGGGCGGTGATCGGCCGGGCCACGTTGCGGGCCTCCGTGCGCGATGCCCCGCGCATGGTGGGGGAGGCCCTCGGTCTGCTGCGCCGGTCCCGGGTGCTGCTGGCCCTGGTGGCGGTCGAGTTGTTCTGGGGCTTCGGCATGGCCACCTTCGAGGGTCTGTTGCCGATCCGGTTGGCCGAGGTGGTGGGCGACCCGGAGCGGGCCGGTGTCCTGCTCGGGCCGGCCAGTACGGCGGCATGGCTGGCCTCGGCCGCCGGCGCGGCGCTCACCCCACTGATCATCCGGTGGCTGGGTGCCGCCCCCGGTGCCGCCCTGCTGCGGATCATGCAGGGGATCACCGTGGTCGGCATGGCCCTGTTCGCCGGGCCGACCGGAGTGCTGATCGCCTTCTTCGCCTGTTACGCCGTGCACGGTGCCTCCAACCCGCTGCACATGGGGCTGCTGCACCGGCAGGTCGCCGGCCCGTACCGGACCAGCCTGATCTCGCTGAACTCCATGGTGGCGATGCCGGCCGGCGCCCTGGGCGGGGTGGTGCTGGGCTACATCGGCGACCGGGCCGGGGTCAGCGCGGCGATGCTGGTCGGCGCGGTGGTGCTGGCGGTCGCCGCGCCGCTGTACCTGCCGGCCCGGCGGGCCGGCCGCCACCCCGAACCGCCGATGACCGCCGATCGGCAGCAGCACCCCGCCGATCAACAGCGCCCCGCCGATCGGCAGCAGCACTCCGCCGAGCCGGAGGAGGGTGGGGGGTCGACCGGCAACGGAGTGTCGATCCCCGGTCAGGCGCAGCGCACCGAGGTGAGCCCGACGGCCTCGACGTAACCGAGCCGACGGTAGAGCCGGATCGCACCGACGTTGGCCGGGAAGACGCCCAGCGCCAGCATGTCGTGGCGGGCCGCCAGGGCCCGGCTCATCCCGGCGGTGAGGGCGGCGCCCAGGCCCCGGCCCCGCCAGGCCGGCGCCACCGTCAGCCCGGCGAGGAAACCTACGTCACCCCGGGTGCGGTCGGCCCCGCAGGCGATCAGCCGGTCACCCTCGCGGATGCCGTACCAGTCGACGACCTGGGGATTGCCCGGCCGTGCCGTGGAGGTGGGGAAGGACTCCTCGATGAGGGCCGCCAGTTCGGGGTGATCCGCCTCGGTGAGCCGGACGACCCGTTCCTCGCCGGGTTGCGGGGGCGGCGGGGTGGTGGTCCAGAGGAAGTCCCAGTCCTCGTGGGCCGCCACCCCGGGTGCGGTGTCGAGGGTGGCCCGGTCCAGTCGGGGCAGATGCACCCAGCGGCCGGGCTGCAAGACGCCCTCGGCGGCGAGCACGCCGAACAGGTCTGCCGCCTCGGCCGGCGGCCCGACCATCCCACCCAGCGGCCCCGTCGTGACCTCGGGCAGCAGCCAGCAGAACGCGCCGTCCCGGCGCCAGGCCCGTACCGGCTCCCGCAGCGGCAGCGAATGTCGGAGGAAGGGGTGCTGGCCCACGGCGCGCAGGAGCGCTTCCCGCTCGGTCGGACCCCCGTCGAAGATGACCATGGGAGGAGCCTAGGTGAGCCCAGATCTCGCCAGGAGAGGGTGGCCCGGAGTCCAGGGTGGAGATTGACTGGGGGACCGATCGGGTACATCCCGGGCCGACCTACTGGAACCCCCACCGGAGGAACGCCATGCTCGCCATTGCCGCCGCTGCGGTCTTCGGCTTCACCTTGCTGCTGGACCTGCTCGGTACCGATCTCGGAGCCCCGGATCTGTTCAACTGGAACACCCTCGTACTGATCGGCCTGCTGCTGCTGGCACTGCACCTGGCCGGGGTCGGCAGCCGGGGTGGCCGCTGGTATCGGGGGCGTCGTCCCGGTCGCGGCTGACCGAGAGTGATCATCCCGGGCTCGATCGGTGGCGCGATTCTGGCGCGCTCGGTCGAGCCCGGTACTGTTCTCGTGATGGAGTCCGAAACGCTGTTCACCCTGGGTGAACCTGCCGCAGCAGTCAGTGCGGTGGCAGGTTCCAGCGGCGTCGGCGGCTTCAGCCCGGTCGGCCCGGACGCGCCGCTGCCGGTCCGGATGCGTCCGGCGAACCTGGACGAACTCGTCGGTCAGGAGCATCTGCTCGCCCCCGGTGCGCCACTGCGACAACTGGTCACCGGTCAGGCCCCGATGTCGGTCATCCTCTGGGGGCCACCCGGAAGCGGCAAGACCACCATCGCCCACCTGGTGGCCAGCGCCACCGACCGGCGGTTCGTCGCCATGTCGGCCCTGTCGGCCGGGGTCAAGGACGTCCGCGCGGTGATCGACACCGCTCGCCGGCAGCGGCGCTCCGGCGGCCCGCCCACGGTGCTCTTCATCGACGAGGTGCACCGGTTCAGCAAGACCCAGCAGGACTCCCTGCTCGCCGCCGTCGAGGACCGTACGGTCACCCTGCTGGCGGCCACCACGGAGAATCCGTACTTCTCGGTCATCTCCCCGCTGCTGTCCCGGTGTGTGCTGCTCACCCTGCACCCGCTCGACGACACCGCGGTGCGTCGCCTGCTGCATCGGGCCCTGACCGACGAGCGGGGCCTGGCCGGGGCCCTCACCCTGGATCCCGAGGCGGAGGAGCATCTGGTCCGGTTGGCCGGCGGGGATGTCCGCAAGGCCCTGACCGCCCTGGAGGCCGCCGCCGGTGCGGCCACCGCCCTGGGCACCGGCCGCATCGACCTGGCCACCGCCGAACGGGCGGTGGACACCGCCGCGGTCCGGTACGACCGGGCCGGGGATGCCCACTACGACGTGACCAGCGCCTTCATCAAGAGCATGCGGGGCTCGGACGTGGACGCCGCCCTGCACTGGCTGGCCCGGATGCTGGTCGCCGGGGAGGACGCCCGGTTCATCGCCCGCCGACTGGTCATCTTCGCCAGCGAGGATGTCGGCATGGCCGATCCGAGTGCCCTCAGCGTGGCGACCGCTGCCGCCCACGCGGTGGAGTACGTCGGCCTGCCGGAGGTGCAGCTCAACCTCGCCCAGGCGGTGATCCACCTGGCCACCGCACCCAAGTCGAACTCGGCCACCACCGCGATCGGGGCGGCGATCGCGGACGTACGGGCCGGGCGGGGTGGCGCGGTGCCGCGGGGCCTGCGCGACGCCCACTACGCCGGGGCCCGCGGCCTCGGTCACGGCACCGGGTACCGCTACCCCCACGACGACCACCGGGGGGTGGTCCGCCAGCAGTACGTCCCGGACGACCTGGTCGGGACCGACTACTACCAGCCGAGCCAGCACGGTGCGGAACGCGCGGTGGCCACCCGGCTGCCGTTGCTACGCCGGATCGTTCGTGGACTACCCGTCCCCGCCGCCACGGGAACGTCGCCGGGCGGCGGCCGGGATCAGGTCCGCTCCGGTACCGATGACCCGCAGTCGACGACCGCGGCCGCCGAGGTGACCGAGGAGGTCGGCGATCGCGCCGACGGGAAGGGTCAACAGTGAGATCGCCTGGTTCCGAGCGACCGGAGGACGGCCAGGAGGAGCGGCGCGCCAAGCCCCGCCGCTGGGGCCGAAACAAGTCGGAGGCCGTCCCGCAGGAGCCGGACGGCGGTGAGGACTTCGGCTGGATCGACGATCTGCGCTCGGCCAAGCAGCAGCGCGGTGAACTGGGTCCCGACGGGATCACCCCCGTCTCCGAGGGCCCGGCGTCGTCCCGACCCGTTCACCCCGGCCCGATCCCGGGTGGCCCCGCCCCGGCCGGGCCGCAAGCCCCGCCGACCGGGCCGGTCCGACCCCCTGCCGACGGGCGTACGCAGTCGATGCCGGCGCGGGGCACCGGCCTTCCGCCCCACGACGCACCCCGCCCCGCGGAGGCGCCCCGCGCCCGCCCGGTGGACGGCCCCTGGCCGGGTACCCCGATCACCCGCCCGGCCGGTGGCGGCCCCGCCCCGACCGGCGGCCCTCGTCCGGCCGGTGGGCCCGTGGCCGCCGGTGGGCCTAGGCCCGCTGAGGCCCCCGGGTCCGCTGCCTCGCCGGGTGCGACGCCGGTGCCCGGCACCGGACACCAACCGGTGGTGGGTGCCCGTGAACAGCTACCCGCCCCCGCCGGGCAACCCCCGGCGCCCGCCGGACCTCGTGGCCGCCCGGGCCCCGGCATGACGGACACCCCGCCGGGTGGGTGGCCGCAGACAGGTCAGGGGCGGTACCGGGGCGAACCGAGGACCGGTCCGGTGATCGAGCCGCCGACCAACGCACCGGAGGGACCCGTCTCGGGTGCTCCGGTCGGCCCGGTGTCGGGTCCCCCCGCAGCGCGCCGCCCGGTCCGGCCGACCGGGGCGCCTGCCGGTCCCCGCCGTGCGATGCCGGAACCGATGGGTGGCCCCCGGGTCCCCGGTGCCCCCGAGATCGACCCTGCGGTGTCTCCGCTGCCCGCTCAGCCGGGCCGACGCGCCGTCCCGGAGGCACCCTCCACCGCCGAGGGTGGCCTGGGCCGTCCGGCAGCAGGCATGGCGCCCGCTGCGGGGGCACCGACCGGCGCACCCGCCAGCGGCCGACGGGTGGGGCGGCGACGCGCCGCCGAGCCCGAGACGGACCAGCCGGTGGTGCCGGCCTCCGGCAATGCGCCGCCGATCCCCGAGCCGGCATCGCGTGACACCGGCGACGACAATCCCCTCCGGGGCCGCCGCTCCGCGCCGCCGGCCCCGCCCACCACTGCGCAGGGTCCGTCCGCCGCGCAGCGAGGCCCGTCCACCACGCAGGGCCCCTCGGCGGTGCCGCCGGGACGGTCTACGGCAGCGCACGGTGTACCGGTGGTGCCGCCAGGGCCGCAGACGCCGCCCCAGGGCCGTCGGGCGGTGCCGGAATCACCACGTCGAGCTGCGGACCTGCCGGAGATGCCCCCCGGCACCGGCACACCGCCGCCGCCGAGCAGGGCGGGTCGCCGGGCGGCCGAGGACGGGCCGGTGACCGCCACCGGCCCGGTCGACGACCCCGGCGGGCGGTCGGTGGACCCCCGCTCCGGCAGCGGCGGACCGGACCGACCGCAGCGGCCGGCGGACTGGCTGCGCCAGGCCGGACGGGCCCACCACACCGATCCGGCCCTTCGGACGATCACGAGGTCGGAGCCGGGCCGCCCCGAGGGTGCCCCCACCGGCGATGTGCCGACCGTGCGGGGGCAGCGCGGTGTGGAGAAGCCCGCCGGGCCGCCGCCGGGCCGCGCCGCCGCCGAGGCGGGTCGACCCGAGGGTGGGGTACGGCCGCCGACCGGCGGAGCAGCCCGCCAGGACGGGCCGCCCACCGGCCGTGGGCGGGTCCTGCCCCCGGCCGGGGCACCGGTTACCCCGTCGGCCGGGAACGAGCCGCCGCCCGGCCGACCAGGATCAGCCGTACCGCCGGGACGGCCCGGATCAGCCGTACCCCCCGGACGGCCCGGACCGGTGCCGGGGCAGCCGGGTGGGGGGCCGGCGACCGGGCGTACCCGGGCTCCGGAGCAGCCGCCCGCCCCGCCGCGCGGTACCGCCCGCCCCGATGGCCCACCGGTCGGACGCCCCGCTGACCTGCCGCCGGGCCCCCCCGGGTCGCCGGTGGTCGCCCGGGGCGCCGCCGCGCCTCGGGCCGAGGAACGGCCGGCGGGCCGGGCCGCTCCGCCCGCCCGCAACCCGGGCCGTCCGGAGCCCTCCGGCGTCGCCGCGGTACCCCCACCGGCGCGAGCCGGTGCGGGCCCGGCGGTGGCTCGGGCGGCTGCGGCGGTCGTTCCGATGGGCCCGGTGCTCCGACCCGGGGAGCCGCAGGTACGGAAACCCGCCGAGGCGCCACCGGCGCACTCCGACGGGCCGGGCGGCGACGGGCCGGACGACGGGGCGCAGGAGCGCCACCAGGACGGCGGCAACCGCCGGATGCGGGTGATGATCCTGGCCGTGGTCAGTGTGCTGCTGCTCGGCGCGGTGCCGGTCTTCTTCGGCCTGCGCGCGGAGGGCCGGGACCCGGTCTTCGCCTCCCTGGACGAACTGGAGGTGCCCACCTGGGCCGCAGTCAGCACCACCGATGCGGTCAGCGGCAGCCGCTGGTGTCTGCTGGACTGCCGGCTGAGGGAGCGGACGGTGACCTCCGAGCGGTCACCGGAGGAGACCGCCGAGGTGTACGAGTCGGCGCTGAGTCAGGACGGCTGGCAGCCGTGGAAGCCGGCCTACTGCCCGGAGCAGGAGGAGAAGGGCCGCTACACCTGCTGGCGGCGGGATGAGCTGACCCTGGATCTCTGGGTTCGCCCGCCCACCTGCGTACCTCCGCCGGTGGACGGCGAGCCGGCCGTGGTGCCCTCGCTGGATCCGGAGGCCGCCGCCGAGGAGTGCGCCGGATCGTTGGTGACGGTGAAGGTGCGTAACGCGATCGACGACGACCGGACCCGGCCACAGCCGAGCACCGATCCGTCACTGACCGGTGTGGACCCCTTCCCGACCCTGGGCGACGATCCGTTGGGTGACTTGACGCCCTCACCACCGTCCTGAGCCGAATGTCATCACGGACGGTAGGGTCTCACCTGGCGTCCCGCGTGTGACCCGGCCGGTCCTGTGGCGGGCCACCGGGCGTCGGCGCGGGCGGGACGACCGCGCGGATCGGGGATAATGCCGCCCCGAGACATCTCGTTGAGGAGGACAGGCGTGGGCTTTCTGGAGGTCGCGGCGCTGATCGCGGCAATCGCATTCGCGATGCTGGTGCTGATCCTGACGCTGCCCATCCTGCGGCTGCGGCACACCGTGGACGCCACCACCCGGATGATCAACGAGCTCAACGACCGGACCGGTCCGCTGCTGGGTGAGGTCAACACCACGGTCCGCAACGTCAATGTCACCCTGGAGCAGGTGCAGACCTCTCTCGACGGGGTGAACCTCCAACTGGCCAAGGTCGACACCATGACCAGCCACGCGCAGAACGTCAGCGCCAATGTCGCCAACCTGGTCACGGTCGTCTCCGCCGCCGCGGCCAACCCCCTGGTCAAGGTGGCGGCCTTCGGGTACGGGGTGCGCAAGGCCGCCTCCGCCCGTCGGCACGCCGAGACCGAGCGCGAGGTCCGCGACACCATCAAGGCCCAGCGGCGCGCCGCCCGGCGCGGGAACCGCTGACCCGACGAAGGCGGAGGTACGAGCATGAGGCGTCTGTTCTGGCTGGGTATCGGGCTGGCCGTCGGGGTGGTGGTGGTCCGCAAGGCGACCCAGGCCGCGCATGCGTACACCCCGGCCGGCATCGCCGACAACCTGTCACAATCCGCTGGCGGGCTGGTCGAGGAGCTGCGTAGCTTCGTGGCGGACGTGCGCGCCGGGATGGCCGAGCGGGAGCAGGAGATCCACGAGGCGTTCGCCCAGGGTGAGGCGTTCGACGACCAGTTCGCCGAGCTGCGGGAGGACCCGCGGATCGGCGATCGAGAAATCTTTCCGGAGGAACACCAGCGATGAAGACGGCGGAGATCAAGCGGCGGTTTCTCGCCCATTTCGAGGCGAACGGTCATGCCGTGGTGCCGTCCGCTCCGCTGCCCGCCATCAGCGACCCGAACCTGCTGTTCGTCAACGCCGGCATGGTGCAGTTCGTCCCCTACTTCCTGGGCCAGCAGACCCCGCCGTACCCGCGGGCGGTCAGCGTGCAGAAGTGCATCCGTACCCCGGACATCGACGAGGTCGGCAAGACCAGTCGGCACGGCACCTTCTTCCAGATGAACGGCAACTTCTCCTTCGGTGACTACTTCAAGGACGGGGCGATCCCGTTTGCCTGGGAGCTGGCCACCAAGTCCGTCGAGGCGGGGGGCTTCGGGCTGGACCCGGAGCGGATCTGGGCGACGGTCTACCTGGACGACGACGAGGCGCGCGACATCTGGCTGCGTACCGGGGTGCCGGCGGAGCGGATCGTGCGCCGGGGCAAGAAGGACAACTTCTGGTCGATGGGCATCCCCGGCCCGGCCGGCCCCTGCTCGGAGCTGTACTACGACCGGGGCCCGGAGTACGGCCTGGAAGGCGGCCCGGAGGTCGACGAGGACCGGTACCTGGAGTTCTGGAACCTGGTCTTCATGCAGTACGAGATCGCGGACGTCCGGAGCAAGGAGGAGTTCCGCATCGTCGGCGAGCTGCCGAAGAAGAACATCGACACCGGCATGGGCCTGGAGCGGATGGCCTCCATCCTCCAGGGGGTCGACAACCTCTACGAGATCGACGAGGTCCGGCCGATCCTGGAGCGGGCGGCCGAGCTGACCGGCAAGCGCTACGGCGCCCACTCCGGCCAGGCGGCCAACCAGTCCCACCCGGACGACGTACGGCTGCGGGTGGTCGCCGACCACGTGCGGACCGCCCTGATGCTCATCGGTGACGGGGTGACCCCCTCCAACGAGGGCCGGGGGTACGTGCTGCGGCGGATCATGCGCCGAGCCATCCGGTCGGTGCGACTGCTCGGCTGGCAGGACCGGGCCCTGCCCGAGCTGCTGCCGGTGGCCCGGGACTGCATGGCCCCCTCCTACCCGGAGCTGGCCACGGACTTCGACCGGATCTCGGCGTACGCGTACGCCGAGGAGGACGCCTTCCTCGCCACCCTGCGGGCCGGCACCACGATCCTGGACACCGCGATCACGGAGACGAAGTCGGCCGGCAAGCCGGCGCTTTCCGGAGCCAAGGCGTTCCAGCTGCACGACACCTACGGCTTCCCGATCGACCTGACCTTGGAGATCGCCGCCGAGCAGGGGCTCGACGTCGACCGGGAGGGTTTCCGCCGGCTGATGGCCGACCAGCGGGCCCGGGCCAAGGCCGACGCGCAGGCCCGCAAGACCGGGCACACCGACCTGTCGGCGTACCGGTCCGTGCTCGACTCCGGGGGCCCGGTGACCTTCACCGGCTACACCGAGACGGCCCGGGAGTCGACCGTACGGGCGGTGCTCGGCACGGACGGCCCGCGTGCGGCCGCGGTCGAGGGCGACCTGGTGGAACTGGTGCTGGACACCACCCCCTTCTACGCCGAGGGCGGTGGGCAGCAGCCCGACCTGGGCATGATCACCGTGGGCGGCGGGCAGGTCGAGGTGCTCGACGTGCAGCAGCCGGTGCCCGGTCTGATCGTGCACCGGGCCCGGGTGATCCGGGGTGAGGTGCGGGCCGGGGAGACCGGGTACGCCGAGATCGACACCAGTCGGCGGCGGGCCATCTCCCGGTCGCACACCGCGACCCACCTGGTGCACCAGACCATGCGCAACTTCCTCGGCGAGTCCGCCACCCAGGCCGGTTCGCTGAACGCCCCGGGTCGGCTGCGGTTCGACTTCAACACCGCCACCGGGGTGGCCCCTAGCGTGCTGCGGGACGTGGAGCAGCAGGTCAACGAGGTGCTCCTGGCCGACCTGGAGGTGCACGCCTTCGTCACCTCGCTGGACGAGGCCCGCCGCATCGGGGCGATGGCCCTGTTCGGCGAGAAGTACGGCGAGCAGGTCCGGGTGGTAGAGGTCGGTGACTACGCCCGGGAGCTGTGCGGCGGCACCCACGTGTCCCGTTCCGGTCAGCTCGGCCTGGTGAAGATCCTCTCGGAGTCCTCCATCGGGTCCGGGGTCCGCCGGGTCGAGGCGCTGGTCGGCATGGACGCCTTCAACTTCCTGGCCCGGGAGCACCTGCTGGTGGCCCGCCTGGCCGAGCTGTACCGGGTCCCCTCCGAGCAGGTGGCCGACCGGGTCGAGCAGACCGTCACCCAGCTGCGCGACGCGGAGAAGGAGCTGGAGAAGCTGCGCGCCCAGCTGGTGCTCGGGGGTGCGGCGGCCTTCGCCGCCCAGGCCAAGGACGTCCGCGGGGTCGCCTACGTCGGCATCGAGGCGCCGGAGGGTGCGGCCGGCAACGACGTACGCACCCTGGCCCAGGAGATCCGTGGCCGGATCGATCCGGCCCGGCCGGGGGTGGTCGCGGTGGCGGCCCGCTCCGGCGGCAAGGCCTCCCTGGTGGTGTCGGTCAATCCCGCCGCCCGTGGGCGGGGGCTGGCCGCCAACGACCTGGTCAAGGCGGCGTTCTCCGGTCGTGGTGGGGGCAGCCCGGATCTGGCTCAGGGCGGTGGCCTGCCCGAGTCGGAGGTGCCGACCCTGCTGATGACGGTCGAGAAGGCGATCGCCGAGGCGTGAGTCATCGGCACAGCGGGCCAGGGCGGACCGGTGGGTCCGCCCTGGCCTCTTTCTACCCAGAGGTGACTTTCGGTGACTGAGCTGTCCCGTGGTGTGCGGCTGGGGGTGGATGTCGGCCAGGTCCGCATCGGGGTCTCCCGGTCCGACCCGCACGGGGTGCTGGCCACCCCGCTGGTCACGGTCGCCCGGGAGCAGAATCCCAGGCCGGACGCGGTGTCGAGCGATCTTGCCCAGCTCGCCGCGTTGGTCGTCGAGCACGAGGCCGTGGAGGTGGTGGTGGGCCTTCCGGTCAACCTCGCCGGTCGACATGGGCCCGCAGCCGAGCACGTCAAGGCGTACGCTCGACAACTGGCCGAGGTGATATCGCCTGTCCCGGTGACGTTGACCGACGAGAGGATGTCCACGGTCGTGGCGAGTCGTAGGCTGGCCGAGCGAGGTGTCCGGGGGAAGAGACAACGTGCGGTGGTCGACCAGGCCGCCGCGGTGGAGATTCTGCAGAGCTGGCTGGACGCGCAGCGGAGGCGGACGTAGATGTTTGACGAGCTGGACCTCGGTCACGACGAGCAGGATCGGGGGGACAAGGGCAAGCACCGCAGGGGTCGTAAGCGGGGCGGTCGCTCCGGCGGGGGCCGGGGCAAGACCGCGCTTGCGCTGCTGCTGGCCCTGGTGCTGCTCGGCGGCATCGGCGGCGGTGCCTTCTACGGTTTCGACCGGATCCAGAACTACTTCGTCACCCCCGACTACGACGGCGCGGGCGCCGAGGAGGTGACGATCCAGATCCCGCAGGGCGCCTTCCTGGCCGACATGGCCGTGGTGCTCCGCGACGCGGACGTGATCAAGAGCACCAAGGCGTTCATCGAGGCCGCCGAGAAGAACTCCCGCAGCCGCAACATCCAGTCGGGCACCTACAAGCTGCGCAAGCAGATGAGTGGTGAGCTCGCCCTGGCCGCGATGCTCGACCCGGCCAACCGAATCGTCAACGGGATCACCATCCCCGAGGGACGCACCGCCAAGAGCATCTTCAAACTGCTCAGCGACAAGACCGACATCCCGGTCAAGGAGTTCGAGGCCGCCGCGAAGGACCCGGAGAAGCTCGGCGTACCGGACTGGTGGTTTAAGCGGGAGGACGGCAAGAAGGCCAAGAAGTCCATCGAGGGCTTCCTCTTCCCGGACACCTACGAGATCCCGCCGAACTCCACCGCCGAGACCATCCTCGGGCAGATGGTCGACCACTTCCTGAGCGTCACCGGGCAGATGGAGTTCGCCGACCGGGTGCAGAAGGAACGCGGCGGGATCAGCCCGTACGAGGCGTTGATCGTGGCCTCGCTCGCCCAGGCCGAGGCCGGCACCAAGAAGGATCTCGGCAAGGTCGCCCGGGTCGCCTACAACCGGGTCTACTCGGAGACCTTCCCCTGCGGTTGCCTGGAGATGGACGTCACGGTCAACTACTACTTCGAGTCGATCGGTCAGGAGGGCAAGACCTCCGGCCAGATGACCGCGGCCGACCTCGACAACCCGAAGAACCCGTACAACCGCAAGCTGCGCGGCATGATCCCGACCCCGATCAACAATCCGGGCAAGGAGGCCCTCGAAGGTGCGATGGCCCCGCCGAACGGCGACTGGCTCTTCTTCGTGGCGATCGACAAGGCGGGCAACTCCGCCTTCACGAAGGACTACAACCAGCACCTGAGGAACATCGATAAGGCCAAGGAGGCCGGCGTCCTGTGACGAGCCGGCCTCCGCACGGCGTGGCGGTGGTCAGGCCAGGTCGATCGTGGCAGTGGTGTCGGCCGCGTCGATGGTGAAGTGCGTGGTGCGCTCACCAGCCGAGACGGTGTAGTCGCCGAGGAAGCCTGCGACGGTGAGGGTGCCGTCGGCGTCGGTACGCATGGGGGTCGGCGGTAGCCACCATTCGCCCTTGATCAGGGCTTCGAGGGCGTCGTACGACGGCTTGCGGCTGCCGTCGGAACGAACGAGGCCGGCGGGGGCACCCAACCACGCGCCCCGGTCGGTGAGTCCCCAGTAGTTGACCGCCTGCACGGCGGGGTGGGCGAGCAGGGACCGGTAGTGCCGGACGATCTCCTCGGCCTGCCGGGCCTCGCCTTCGGGGGTGCTCGGCCACTGCGGGACCTGGTAGTCGTTCAGGTCCTCGATCTCCGGCGGCATGAGGTGGCCGGAGACCAGCGTGGTCTCGGTCAGGTGCAGCGGCAGGCCGTAGCGGGCGAACCGGTCGAGCATCTCGTGCGTGTACTCCTCGCCCCGGTAACCCTGGTGCATGTGGGTCTGCAGGCCGATCGCGTCGAGGCGGACGCCGGCTTCGAGGACGCCCTCGATCAGGCACTCGTAGGCCGAGCTGAGGTCGAAGTCGTTGAGCACCAGGGTCGCCGCCGGGTTGGCCGCACGGGCCTCCTCGAACGCCATCCGCACCATGTGGATGCGGCCCCGGGCCCGGGCCAGGTCAGTGATGGCGTTGTCCCCGTTGCCGAAGACGGGCATGATGACCGCCTCGTTGATCGCGTCCCAGGTGTCGATCAGACCGGCGAACCCACCGACCAGGTCACGGATCCGGGCCCGTTGCAGCGCCTCGACCTCGTCGAGGTCGAGGCCGAGCAGCCACGGCGGCTGCACGGTGTGCCAGACCAGCGGGTGGCCCTTGACCGTCACGCCGTGACCGGCCAGCCAGCGGGCGGTCCTGGTCAGCCGCTCGGTGTCGGGTGCGCCGCGTCGTGGCTCGTAACTACCCCAGTAGAACGGCAGCGTGGCGGTGTTGAACAGGTTGAGCCACAGCTCGCCGAGCCGGTCGAGATCGGATGAGTCCGTACCGCCGAAGGGCTGGCCGCCCCCGGGGCCGGGACCCCCGACCAGGTCGACGAAGTCGAAGCCGATGTTGCCGAAGGCGAAGGCGTGCCGCCGCTGCTCGACCGTCACGATCTGCTCGGCGAGCGGCCGTCGATCCGGCCCGCGCATGGTGAGGGTGGTCTTTCCGGTGCGGTGTCGCAGGCTGCTGTCGGACATTGTTGGATGTTAGGTGACAGTCGTCCCTGCGGTGGAGGAGCCTCGTTGGCGGTCACGGTGCACAAGGCGGCGGTGGTGGGCAAGCCGATCGCGCACTCGCTCTCCCCGGTGATCCACAATGCCGGCTACGCCGCCGCCGGGCTCGACGGGTGGTCGTACACCCGGATCGAGTGTTCGGCGGCCCAGCTGGCGGATCTGGTCGCGGGCCTGGGCCCGGAGTGGGCCGGGTTGTCGGTCACCATGCCTGGCAAGGAGGCGGCGCTCGCGGTGGCCGCCGAGGCCTCGCCGGCCGCCGCCGCCGTCGGCGCGGCCAACACGTTGGTACGCCGACCCGACGGTTCCTGGTACGCCGACAACACCGACGTCACCGGCATGGTCGAGGTGTTGACCGAGGCGGGGGTGGGTCCCGGCGCCATGGTCACCGTGCTGGGGGCCGGTGGCACCGCCCGGGCGGCCCTGGCGGCGGCGGCCCGGTTGCGGGCGGCCGGGGTCACTCTGGTCGCCCGCCGGCCGGAGGCGGTGGCCGAACTGGCACCGGTGGCGCACACCCTGGGTCTGGCCCTGACTGCCGCGCCCTGGTCGCAGGCGGCGACCCTGACGGACGCCGAGGTGTGGATCTCCACTGTGCCCAAGGGGGCCGCCGACGAGTTGGCCGACACGGTGGCCTGGCGTCCCACAGCGGTCCTCTTCGACGCCATCTACGATCCCTGGCCCACCCCACTGGCCGCCTCGGCTGCAGCCGCCGGCTGCCGCATCGTCTCCGGTCTGGATCTGTTGCTGGCACAGGCGATCGGCCAGTTCGAGCACTTCACCGGGGTGCCGGCCCCGCGGGCGGCGATGGCTGCCGCCCTGGCCGCCGTCCGCGCGGACCATTCCTGACCCGAACCGGGGGGGCGCGGTGTGGCCCGGTCCAGTCCCCCGAAATTGAAGGTGATCACGCAGCGGAAGCACCTTCCTGGGTGGAGTCTTAGGTAAGGGTTAAGACGCGCTTAGGTCCCCCTGTCATGCCCATGCTCTGTGGTGTACACCGATACGCTGCTCAGCGTTACCGCCGCAGACGCAAGGAGTTCTTCGTGACCAGGCGTGGACTGCATCGGCTCATCCGGCACCCCGGTCCTCGGCGCAAGGCCGTCGTCCTAGGTGCCCTCGGCGTCACGGTCGTGCTCGGACTCACCGCGACCATGGTGCCCCTGCTGGCCGACGACAACCTGTCCATCCCGGTGGTCGCCGACACCACGGCCACCTCGGTGGTGCAGGACGGGGACAACAGTGTCAAGACGACCCTGGCGACCTGCCCGGCCCGCTGCGACGGGAACACCCGTGGTGGCCGGGAGGCCGTGCTCGCCTTCATGGTCACCTCCCTGCCGAAGAACGCCACAAACGTCCGGGCGAAACTGCGGGTGCACACCTGGCAGGCCTTCAAGGCCACGGTGACCGCACACGCCTCGAATCTGGACGCCACCGCGCAGCGGCCCGCGCCGCAGCGGGCGGGTACGGTCCTGGACACCCTGACCGGGGTGGGCAAGGGCTTCAACGAGTGGGACGTCTCCGGGCTGGTCACCGGTAACGGCATCTGGACGTTGTCGCTGGCCCAGGCCGGGTGGGACACCCGCATCTACTGGGCCTCGGCCGAGAACCGCAACGCGGATCTGCGGCCCAACCTGGTGGTGACCTACGACCTGGCCGCCCGTCCGCCGTCGGCGCCGCCGAGCGCCACCCTGCCGGCCACCCCGGCACCGACGGCCACGGTCGCGCCGAGCGCCTCGCCCAGCGTGTCGCCCAGCCGGGCGCCGAGTCCCACCCCGTCGGCTCCGAGCACCACCCGACCCCCGGCCGACTCCGGCAAGTGTGGACAGGTCTCGGAGAAGCTGGTGCCCTCCTGTGGCGCCTGGTGGGGGATGTACTCACCGACCAACCCCCAGACCTGGGACCACGGTAGGGCCATCACCGATGTCGAGGCCCAGGTGGGTCGCAAGTTCGACATCGTGCACCGGTACCACGACTTCTCCAACAACGGCAGCAACGGCGCCTTCCCGGACACGTACCAGCAGCAGCAGATGCGTGAGGGCCGGCTGATGTTCTTCGCCTGGGAGAGCCGGGTGTTCTCCCAGGGCACGGTGTTGACCTGGAAGGACGTGTACAGCGGCCGGTACGACGAGACCATCGACGCGGTCGCCGGGCGGATCCGGGCGGTCGGGCAGCCGGTCTTCATCGGCTTCGACCACGAGCCGGAGGACGAGCCGGCCAAGGGCAGCGACGCCGACTTCGTCAAGGCCTGGCGGTACGTGCACGACCGGTTCGGCGCGGCCGGCGTACGCAACGCGGTCTGGGTGTGGACGATGATGGGCTGGTCCGGGCACTACGACCGGTACCCCGGGCTCTACCCCGGTGACCGGTATGTCGACTGGGTGGCCTGGGACCCGTACAACTTCCACGTCTGCAACGGCAGCACGGTCTGGAAGAGCCCGAGCACCACCATCGGATCCTTCTACCGCTGGCTGGACGAGAAGGGCATCGGCGCGGGCAAGCCGCGGATGCTGGCCGAGTTCGGTACGAACTTCGACGCGGCGGATCCGAACGCCAAACGGCGGTGGTTCGAGGAGTTCCCGGCGGCGCTGAAGGCCCACCCCAAGATCAAGGCAGCGATCTACTTCAATTCGCCCGGCGTGACGACCACGACCAAGACCTGCAACATGACGATGAATCACGACGCGGCATCGCTGGCCGGATTCACCGCCGCAGGACGGGACAGCTACCTCCGGCAGCCCACGGGAGGGAGCCGCTGACCGCGACCGGACAGCCGTTTGCGACACTCGGTGGCTGCTGAAGCCCCTCGCGTCGCTACTGTCCGACAACCGATGCACCGACCGCCCAATCGGCGGATGTCGCCCTGCTGGGTGGACGCGAGAGGCTACCGGCGCTATCCCGTCCACCCTGGAGGCGAAGCGTGCCCACCATCTCCTTCCAGCGGCATCCCACCCGTAGCCGTAGAGCACGGGTCGGAGCCGTAGCGTTGGTAACTCTCGCGGCCGTACTGGCCGTGCCGAAGGCGGCCGAAGCGGCCGTACTGCCCGTGCCGGAAACCGGCACCCTGGTGTCGACGAATCCGGTAGACCAGACCCCGCACGCCCGTGACGGTGAGGCCCGCGCCTTCGCCGAGGTGGGCGACGACGTGTTCGTGGGTGGCAACTTCACCCAGATCCGGCAGACCGCCAGTTCTCCCTGGATCACCCAGCGTTACCTGTTCTCCTACAACCGCAGCACCGGCACCATCAACGCCACCTTCGTGCCGGACCTGGACGGCGCGGTCAACTCCCTGATCGCCGGGCCGGGCGGCACGCTGATCGTCGGTGGGACCTTCAAGAACGTCAACGGGGTGTCGCGTCGGAACCTGGTCGCCCTGGACCCGGCCACCGGCGAGACCATCGCCAGCTGGGTCGGCCGTTCCGACGGCGGCATGATCCGCGACATGGTGCTGCACGGCAACGACCTCTACCTGGCCGGTGCCTTCAACTGGATCAACGGCACGGCGCACTCCGGCATCGCCCGGATCAACGCCAGCACCGGTGCGATCGACCCGACCTTCAACGTCAACGCCACGGTCGGTCGGCACGGCACCAGTTCGTACGCCTGGACCATCGACATCACCCCGGACGGCAGCACCCTGGCCGTCGGCGGCAACTTCATGTTCGTCGACGACCTGCCCCGCAACCAGATGGTGCTGATCGACCTGACCGGCACCCCCAGCGTCATCGACTGGAGCACGGAGAGGTTCGTGTCGCCGTGCGGGGCGCCGACCACCTTCGTGCACTACGTGCAGGACCTGCGCTTCGGTGGGGACGGCAGCTGGTTCGTCGTCGGCACCAACGGTGGCACCGGCTGGCCGGCCGCCTACTGCGACGCTCTGGTCCGATTCGAGACCGCCAACCGGGGACCGAACCAGGTGGGCACCTGGGTCAACTACACCGGAAACGACACCATCACCTCGGTCGAGGTGGCCGACAACATCATCTACCTGGGCGGGCACTTCCGCTGGCTGAACAACCCCAACGCCAGCGACCGGGCCGGCGCGGGTGCGGTCGACCGGCTGGGTATCGGCGCGGTCACCCCGGCCACCGGCATGCCGGTCAACTGGAACCCCGGTCGCCGGGGCGGCAACGCCCTGCCTTCGGGGGCCAGCAACTGGGGCTCGCAGGTGCCGGTGATCTGGCGGGGCAGCACCGGTCTGTACTTCGGGCACAACTCCGACGGCATGGCCAACGAGTACCACGGTCGACTGGGCATGTTCCCGATCGCCGGTGGTCGGACCATCACTCCGCGGAACCCGTCGGCGGCCAGCTCCGGCAACCTGTACCTGGGTGTCACTGCGGGCGAGTTGGAGCGGGTGCCGTTCGACGGCACCACCGTCGGCACCCCGACCACGGTCAGCCAGCCCAACTACACCGGTGCCGGCGCGACCTGGGGTCTGGGGGACCGGATCTACTGGTCGCGGACCGTCCCCGGCAGCCCCACCGGCAGCCGGATCGACATCTCGATGTTCAACGGCGGCAATGTCGGGGTCCCGTGGGAGGCCTCCGGTTTCAACGACTGGTACAACCCGGCGAACCTGACCGGCGCCTTCTTCCTCGACGGTCGCCTCTACTACACCCGTACCGGGGCCAACGGGCTCTACTACCGGTACTTCGAGGTGGACGGCAACTACCTGGGCGCCACCGAGTTCAGCCTGCCGACCACCGGCGTGACCTGGTCGGCGGTGCGGGGGCTGGCCTGGGTCGACGGCAAGATCGTGTACGGTCACACCGACGGCAGTCTGCGCAGCGTGCCGTTCGACCCGACGGCCGCGCCTGCGGTCAACGGTGCGGACAGCACGGTGCTTACCACGGCCGCGGACGGACTGTCCTGGTCGATCCCCCGAATGTTCTTCGCGGTGCAGTAGGGGTGTACCCGTTGTAGCAGAAGGTCGGTAACTTGTTCAGGTCGGGCCGGCGGCGGATTCCGTCGCCGGCCCGAGCGTTGGGCGGAGCTGTCCCGCGGGCCGCTGCACCCGCGATGCTCCTTTTCGACAACGTAGCGACGGTGGCGTTCATGACTGATGCACAGCCCGGTGGTTGGTCCGGCGGTACGGTTGCGGCTCGTACGGTCACACTGACCGATATGTTGCGGGTTCCGCTGCACCGGATCCGGCTGGTGGCCGCGGTGGCGGTGCTGGGCCTGCTGGCGGCGCTCGGGTACGTCCTGCTGGTGCCGGGCGCGGTCAGTGCGAGCGCGGTGGTAGCGGTCCGTCCGGTGGTCACGGACGCCTTCACCCCCAGCGGGGCGGCGGCCGACCGGGCGGTGAACATGAACGTGGAGAGCGGCATCGCCACCGGCACGGAGGTGGTCCAGCGGCTGGCCGACGCGGGTGACCTGCATCCCCGTGAGGTGCGCAACGCCCTGGACGTGGAGGTACCCGCCGGGGGGCAGATCCTGCGTTTCACCTTCACCGCGAACTCCCCCGAGGCGGCGGTGTCCAGTGCCAACCTGGCCGCCCAGTCATACCTGGAAGTACGCCGGGCGATGTACGAACGGCAGCGCGAGGAGATGCTGCGTTCCTACGACGAGAGCATCGAGAAGGTCGCCGCCCAGCAGACCGCCCTGCAGAAGCGGGTGGCCAACGCCCGCGACGGGGCCCGGGACGCGGCCGTCGCCGAGCTCGCCGGCGTGAACAACCAGTTGACCCAGCTCAGCTCGGCCCGTACCGAGATCGCCGCGGTCGACGTCAATCCGGGCTGGGTGACCCAGACCGCGGAGAAGGCCCTGGTCTCCGCCGGTGGGCGGGGTCCTCTCTACCTGGCGGCCGGGCTGCTGGGTGGGCTGCTGCTCGGTGTCGTGCTGGCCTTCGTCTGGGAGTCCATGGACCGGCGGATCCGTTCGGTCGACGACGGGCGGGACGCCACCGGCCTGCCGCTGCTGGGCACGGTACGGGGGCAGGGGCTGTTCGGCCGGCGCCGACCGGTGGACGCCGACATCCGCTATGTGGCGATGGCCATCGCGGAGCGGGTCCGCGAACCGGCCCGGGTGGCCCTGCTGACGACCCGGGAGGATCAGACCACCCTCACCGCCGGTCTGGCGGTGGCCCTGGCGGCCACCGGCCGGGAGGTCTACGTGGCCGACGACAGCGGCCGGCTGGACCGGTTGCGGGCGACCGTGATGACGGACCGGGGTCGGCTGCCGGCCGCGGTCAACCAGGCCCGACCCACCATCCCCAAGCCCCGCCCGGACGGCACCGGCCCCATCGACGACATCACCGAGCAGATCGCGGTACGCCGTCCCTCCCCGCATCCCAACCCGGCCCGGCCCGGCACCGACCCGGAGGCGACCATGATGCTGCCCCGGATGAGCGGTGGCCCGGTGACCGCGAAGAGTCCGGTGGCCGAGCACCCCGACGAGGTGCCGGTGGGCGGCGGTGGGGTCCGCTTCGGCACCTGGCGACAGCGGGCCGCCAAGGGGCTGGTGCTGTTCAACGCCCCCCCGGCCGAGGCAGACGAGCGTGGCGTGGCCGCCGCCCGGCAGGGCACCGCGGTCGTGGTGGTCGAGCAGGACCGGACGAAGCAGGACGATCTGCGCCGTCTGGCGGAGCGACTGCGGGCCGCCGGAGTGGCCCCGCTGGGATTCGTGCTGACCCGCAGCGGCCGGGGGTGAGCGGTGCCCATCCTCAGCCCGCCGTCGGTCGAGGAGCCGGCCGGCGAGCGACCGGTGGCCCGGCTGGCCGCCCCGATGCTGCCCCGGCTGCCGGTGTGGCCCCTGGTGGTGATGTTCGGGCTGGTGCCGGTCTGGTGGGCGGCCGGAGCCTTCTATCTGGGCTGGTCCCTGCTGGGCGCGGTGCTGCTGGCCCTGCTGCTGGTGCGGGGTCGGGTGCCCCTGCCGCCGGCCACCGGGGTGTGGTTGTTGTTCCTGGCGCTGGTCGTGGTCAGTGCCACCCAACTGACCTCGGTCGGCTCGTTGCTCGCCTTCGGTCTGCGGCTGGGCTTCTACGTGACCGCCCTGGTGGTGGGGGTCTACGTGTACGCGGTGGCGCGGCAGGGCATCGACCTGGCCGCCCTGCTGGTGCCGATCTGCCTGTTCTGGTTCGGGTTGGTCCTGCTCGGCTGGTTGGGGGTGCTGGCGCCCCGGTTCAGCCTCAGCACACCGATGGAGATGCTGCTGCCCGGTGGCGTCTCCGGCAACCCCTACATCCAGGACCTGGTACGGGTCCGGGCCAGCGAGTTCAGTCCCCGCGCACTGAATCCCATCTTCCGGCCCTCGGCGCCGTTCCCGTACACCAACAACTACGGCAGCGCGTACGCGATGACCCTGCCGTGCGTGGTGGCCTTCGTCATGCTCCGTCGGCACGGCCTGCTGCGCTGGGCGTTGATCGTCTCCCTGCCGCTGTCGCTGGCCCCGGCCTTCTTCACCCTCAACCGGACGATGTTCGTCAGCCTAGGGGCGGGTCTGCTGGTGCTCGGGCTGCGGGCCGCCCGGCGCGGCAACGTCCGGGTCGGCGCCTCCGTGGTCGGTGTGCTGCTCATCGGTGGACTGGCCACCCTGTTCATCCCGGTCACCGAGATGATCGACAACCGGGTCGAGTCCAGCGACACCAACAGCGACCGGTTCGCCCTCTACGGGGAGGTGCTGCGGCGGGTGGCGGAGTCACCCTGGCTCGGCTACGGGTCACCGGCCACGGTCGACACGATCAGCGCCCCCGTTCCGGTGGGCACCCAGGGTCAACTGTGGATGGTGCTGTTCTGTCACGGCGTACCGGCGTTGTTGTTCTTTTTGGGGTGGTTCGTGCTCGCGGCGGTGCTCTGCGCCCGGGCCCGGTCGGCGGCCGGGCAGTGGCTGGCGGTGATTCCGGTGGTGTGTCTGGTGCAGATGCCGTTCTACGGCATGGCCAGCCCGAACCTCGCGGTGGCCTTCTTCGCCATCGCCCTCACCATGGCCCTGGTGGAACGGGAGGCCCGACCCGCCGGCCCGGCCCTGCCCCAGCCGTCGGCGGCGCCGGAGGCGGTGGCATGAGCGAGCCGGTCGTCAGGTGCGGCGCGGTGGTCCCGCCGGGCCCCATCCAGTCCAGCGGAAGGCCCTCATGAGCATTCCCGTGCACCCGGCCCCCCAGCCGGCCGGCACCGGCGAACCGGCCCAGGCGGCCGCGGACCGCGACGCCAGCGAGGCCCGCCGGGGCGCCCGCAGTGGCGCCGCCGGGCTGTTCGGTGCCGCCGTCAACGGGCTGATGGGCTTCGTGCTGGTGGTCGTCATCACCCGCGGCTACGGCACGGAGGGGTCCGGGGTCTTCTTCGCCGCGATCGGGGTGGTGACCGTGGCGGCCGCGTTGTGCGTGCTCGGCGCGGAAACCGGACTGATCTGGAGCCTGCCCCGGCGTCGGCTCGGTCCGCAGGGAGACGCCGCCCGGATGCTGCCGGTGGCGCTGATCCCGCCCCTGACGGCCGCCCTGGCGGTGGCCACCCTGGGGATCCTCGCCGCCGAGCCGCTGGCCCGCCGACTGCTGGACGGCGCGGGCGCCGAGGGCGGCGACCTGCTGCGGGTCAGTTTCGCCGCCGTACCGGTGGTCGTGGTGATGACCCTGCTGTTCGCGGTGCTGCGCAGCGTACGGCCGATGCGAGCGTATGTGGCGGTGCAGTCGGTGCTGCTGCCCACCGCCCGACCCCTGCTGATCGCCGCGGCCGTGCTGCTGGCCGGGGGTGGCCTGCTGGCCGGCCTGACGGGCTGGGCGGTGCCGGCGCTGATCGCCCTGCTGGTGACCTTCCTGCTGGTCGCCGGCCCGCTGGGACTGGGCCGGGGGGCCCGGCTGCGGGCCCGGCCGCAGGAGTGGGGCTCCTTCTGGCGGTTCGCCCTGCCCCGGGCCGCCTCGGCGGCGATCGACGCGGGGGCGGTCTGGGTCGGGGTGCTGCTGACCACCATGCTCGCCGGTGCGGCCGAGGCCGGCATCTTCGGCGCGGTCAGCCGCTACATCCTGGCCGGTCAACTCGCCATGCAGGGGCTGCGGGTGGCGGTGGCGCCACAACTGTCCCGGCTGTTCGGCCAGGACCGCCACGACGCGGCCGCCGCCCTGCACCGGCAGTTGACCACCTGGGCCCTGGTGCTGTCCTGGCCGGTGTACCTGCTGCTGGCGGTCTTCGGCGCGGGCTTCCTGGCCCTGTTCGGGTCCGGGTTCGCCGGTGGCGCCACCGCGATGACCGTGCTCGCGCTGGCCATGCTCGTCAACACCGGAGTGGGCAATGTGCAGAGCCTGCTGTTGATGAGCGGGCGCAGCGGGCTGCATCTGGTGGCGACCGTGGCCGGTCTGACGGTCACGGTCTCCCTGGGCCTGCTGCTGATCCCCGCCCACGGGGCCACCGGGGCGGCCTGGGCCTGGGCCGCCGGCATCGTCACGGAGAACCTGACGGCGGTGACCTTCGCCCGGCTGGTCGTCGGCCAGCCCCTGGCCGACCGGGGCATGGTGCGGGCCGCACTGATCACCGCGGGCGGGGTGGGCGCCACCGCGACCCTGGGCGTGCTGGTCGGCGGCCGGGGCATCGTCGGCCTGGCGGTGGCCCTGGCGGTGCTGGCCGCCGGTTGCGTCGGCTTGCTGACGTTGCCTCGGGTGCGTGCCGGCATCCGGGCGACCATGGTGCAGATCCGTGGCGGGGCGCCCAGCGCCTCGGCGCGACCCTCGAAAGGCAGGTGACATCGTCGTGGCGTCCATCCGCGACCGGGTGAAGCAGTTGGTGCCCACCCAGGTGACGAGCCGGGTGCGGGAGGGCCTCGTCGACTACGGGGTACGCACCAGCGACCGTCGGCCGCTCCCGGATTTCCTCATCATCGGCACCAAGCGGGGCGGTACGACCTCGCTGTGGAACTACCTCATCCAGCATCCCCTGGTGCCGCGCCTCTTCCCGGCCTGGAACACCAAGTCCTCGCACTACTTCGAGGAGAACTGGGGCCGGGGCGAGGCCTGGTACCGGTCGCACTTTCCGACCCAGCGGCACCGGGAGGCGCTGGAGAGCCGCCACGGTGGTCCGGTGCGGGTGGGTGAGGCCGCCCCGCTGTACATGTTCCATCCGCTGGCCGCGCAGCGGGTGGCCGCGCTGATGCCCCAGGTGAAGCTGATCGTGTTGCTGCGCGATCCGGTGGAGCGGGCGTACTCGCACTGGAAGGAGCGGCGGACCAACGGGGTGGAGCCGTTGGACTTCGCCGCCGCCCTGGCCGCCGAAGAAGAGCGTACGGCGGGGGAGCGGGAGCGGCTGATCGCCGAGCCGGAGTACTTCAGTGAGCCCTACGACTGGTACACCTACCGGGCCCGGGGCCGCTACCTGGAGCACCTGGAGCCCTGGCTCACCCACTTCGACCGGGGACAACTGCTCTTCCTGCCCAGCGAGGACCTGTACCGCGACGCCCGGGCCACCTACCGGCGCACCCTGGACTTCCTCGGGCTGCCGGCGTACGACCTGCCCGACTTCAAGGTCTACAACGATCGGCGTTCGGCACCCCTGGAACCGGCGCTACGCGCCGAGCTGACGGAGTACTACCGCCCGTACAACGAGGCGTTGCGGCAGCGACTGGGGCTGCACCTGGACTGGCCGGACCAGGTCTCGTGAGGCCGATCGGTGCCGGGCGCCGCCCCGGGGCCCTGCGGTGACCGCCGCGGCAGACCTGCGGAGCCGCGAGGACGGACTGGGGTGGGTCACCCGGGCCGTCTTCGGTGACGAGCGGATAGCCCTGGCGGTGGACGCCCCGGCTCCGGCCGGGCACACCGTGGTGGCCCGCTACGCGGTCGTCCCCTCGGTGGACCGGGCCCGGTTCCTGCTGCCGCTGGGCTCCTCCCGGGCCACGGCGGCGGCGCTGCTGGCGTACAACGCGTTGCGGCCGGCCAAGGTGCGGGCCGTGCGGGCGGCCCTGGGCATGGCGGCCCGCTCCGGGATGCTGGCCCGGGCGCCCTTTCCGGTGCTGACCGTCGCCGTGCCGGCCGCCCTGGACCCGGCCGAGGTGCTGCTCGCCGAGCGGCTGGCCGCCGAGTTGGGTGGCCCCCGGGCGTACGCGGCCTGCGGGGTGCGTCCCCCGGACCCCAACCACAAGCCGACCCTGCAACTGTTCGACCACGCCGGCACCCCGCGCGGCTACGCCAAGATCGGCTGGAACGAGGCCACCCGGGCCCTGGTCACCGCCGAGGCGGCGGCCCTGCGCGAGGTGGCCGAGGTGGCCGGCACCGCCGGGCATCCGGGCACCCCCCGGCTGCTGGCCGAGACCAACTGGGCCGGACAGGCGGTAGCCCTGGTCGAGCCGCTGCCCACCGGGGTACGCGGAATGCCGGTCGAGGCCGAACCGGAGCTGGCGGCCCTGCTGGCGGTGGCCCGCCGGGGCCGGACGCCGGCACCGGCCCGCCCCCTGGCCGGCTCCGCCTTCCTGGCCCGGTTGACCGCGCAGGCCCAGCGGGCGGCCGAGAAGGACCCGGCCACCGGGGGGCGGGCGGTGGCGGCCGTGGCCGACCTGGCCCGCCGGCACGGGGAGGTGGCCGTCGAGTTCGGCCACTGGCACGGCGACTGGGTGCCGTGGAACCTCGGTCGGCACGCCGGTGGGCTGGTCGCCTGGGACTGGGAGCACAGCGGACCGGACGTACCGGTCGGGTTCGACCTGGCCCACGACGCCTTCCAGCGCTCCCTGGTGTTGCGGGGGGAACCGGCCGCGACCGCGGCCGAGCAGGTACGCCGATGGCTGGACCGGTACGGCGACCGGCTGGGTCTGGACCCGGCCCGCCGCCACCTGGTCGCCGACGCCTACCTGGTGGAGATGTGGCTGCGTACCTGGCGTCTGGCCGACGCCGGGGCCGGCTGGAATCCGGCGTTGCATCCGGCGCTGCTGGACGTCGTCGAGAAACGACAGTGAGAGAGGAGTCGGGCCACCGCTGGGAGTGCGACCCGACCCGGTGCAGGCACAGCGGACTTGTGGGGAGTCGCGTGGACAACTTCGACAACGACCGGCAGCGGTCACAGTTGCTGCTGGTCGGGTCGAGCGGTGGGCATCTGGCCCAACTGCTCGCCCTGAAACCCTGGTACGAGACCTGGCAACGCTGCTGGGTGACCTTCGACACCCCGGAGGCGGTGTCCCTGCTGGCCGGGGAGGACCTGATCCCGGCCTACCATCCGACCACCCGCAACGTGCGCAACCTGCTGCGCAACACCCTGCTGGCGGCCCGGGTGCTGCGCCGACGGCGGATCGCCGCCGTGGTGACCACCGGGGCCGGGGTGGCCCTGCCCTTCGTCGTGCTGGCCCGGCTCCGCCGGATCCCCACGGTCTACATCGAGGTCTACGACCGGATCGACACCCCGACCCTGACCGCCCGGCTGTGTCGGCCCTTCCTGTCGAAGATGCTCGTGCAGTGGGAGGAGCAGCGCCGCCAGTACCCGGAGGCCACCGTCGTGGGGACCCTGCTGTGAGCGGCGAGGCGACCCACACGGAGGAGCAGTTCGGCGGGGACCGGGCCAAGGTGCAGATCCCGGCCCCCCGCGAGGGTGGCCGGGTCGGCCGGGCCCAGCTGCTGGTGGCGGTCGGCACCGACAAGCATCCCTTCGACCGGCTGGTCGGCTGGCTGCGGGAGTGGTACGGCGAGGTCGCCGACGAGGTGGTGCTGACCGTGCAGCACGGCCACACCCGGGTCGAGGGTCTGCCGGACGCGGTGCCCTTCCTGGGGCACGCCGAGTTGCAGACCGCGATGGCCGGGGCCGACCTGGTGGTCTGCCACGGCGGCCCGGCGACCATCCTGGAGGCCCGTCGGCACGGACACCTGCCGATCGTGGTGCCCCGGGACCCGAGCCTCGGTGAGCATGTCGACAACCACCAGCAGTTGTTCGCCCGCCGCCTCGGCGCGGCCGGCCTGGTGGCGCTCTGCGAGTCCCGGCAGGAACTGCTGGCGGCGCTGACCGCCGGGCTGGCCGACCCGGGCCGGTTCGCGGTGACGGTGGACGCCGAGGCGGCCGAGGCGCAACGCGCCGCGGTACGCCGGGTGGGCGTGATCGTCGAGGAGTTGGTGGCCGAGGCCGCGCAGCGGCGTCACCGGCCCCGATGGCGGCCGTGGCGCGGGCCCGGCCCGAACGGAAGGCACAAGCAATGACCGCGTACCCGAGCGTCACCGCCGTCGTCCCCACCCGGGACCGTCCCGAACTGCTCCGGGCGGCGGTGCGGGCCATCGTCGGGCAGGACTATCCGGGGCAGGTCGAGACCGTCGTGGTGTACGACCAGTCCGAGCCGGACCCCGCCCTGGCCGAGTTGTCCGCCCCGGACCGGCCGGTCCGGGTGGTGACCAACACCCGCACCCCGGGACTGGCCGGGGCCCGCAACTCCGGCACCATGGCCGCCACCGGGGACCTGATCGCCTTCTGCGACGACGACGACGAGTGGCTGCCGGGCAAGCTGGCGGCCCAGGTCGAGGCCCTGAACGCGGTGCCCGGGGCGGAGTTCGTCAGCTGCGGCATCCGGGTCAGCTACGACGGGCACACCGTCGAGCGGGTATTGGAACGCGACTCGATCAGCCTGGCCGACCTGCTGCGGGACCGGATGACCGAACTGCACCCCTCGACCTTCCTGATCCGGGCGGCGGCCCTGCGCGACGGGTTCGGGCTGGTCGACGAGGAGATCCCGGGCAGCTACGCCGAGGACTACGAGTTCCTGCTGCGGGCCGCCCGCAGCGCCCCGCTGGTCAACCTGCGCACCCCGTACGTGCTGGTGCGCTGGCACAAGCGGTCGTACTTCGCCCAGCGCTGGGACACCATCTCCGAGGCGTTGCAGTGGCTGCTGGACCGCTATCCCGAGTTCGCCACCCAGCCGGCGGGACAGGCCCGGGTCACCGGGCAGATCGCCTTCGCCCGAGCCGCCTCCGGGGATCCTCGGGGGGCCCTGCGCTGGGCCCGGCAGACCATCCGCCGCAATCCGCGTGAGCCGCGGGCGTACCTGGCGCTGGCGGTGGCCGGCCGGGTGGTCCGGGCCGACGCCGTCCTGCGCACCCTGCACAAGCGCGGCCGGGGCATCTGACCATTCCACCTTCACCCCTACCGAAGGATCAGTCGATGGCACTTCACTCGCTCAGATTCCGTCTGGTCGACTCACCCAACTCCTACGGGGCACGACGGCGTGCCCAACGGGCCGCCTGGTTGTCGCAGACCTTCCCCGACCTCGCCGAGATGAGCGTCCTGGACCTCGGCGGACGGGTGGAGAGCTGGACCAAGGTGCCGGTCCGCCCGGCCCGGGTCCATGTCGTCAACCTGGAGCCCCTGCCGGCGCAGTTGCCCGACTGGGCCGAGGCCGATCACGCCGATGCCTGCGAGCTGCCGAAGGAGATCCTCAGCCGCCGGTACGACCTGGTCTTCAGCAACAGTGTGCTGGAGCACGTCGGGGGCCACGAACGTCGTCGCCGGATGGCGGAGGCGATCCGGGAGATGGCCCCGGCCTACTGGGTGCAGACCCCCTACCGGTACTTCCCGGTGGAGCCGCACTGGGTGGCCCCCGGCATGCAGTTCCTGCCGGTGCCGGCCCGGGCCCTCGTGGCCCGCAAATGGCCGCTGGCGTACACCCCCGGCAAGTCCTACGACGCGGCGATGCGGCAGGTGCTCACCACGGAGCTGATCGGCCGGGCGGAGATGCGGTACCTGTTCCCGGACGCCACCATCCGCGCCGAGCGCCTGCTGGGCCTGACCAAGTCGATCATCGCGATCCGCAAATAGCGCACGCGCTGGCGCCGCACGCGGGTGTGGCGCCGGTGCCGCCCCTGCGACCTCGGCGTACCCCCAGGTCCGGGACGGTGAGTCCGTAGGGCGGGACCGTGCGAGGCCGCGGACACCGGGCGTGACACACTCATGGCTGTGTTGCGCTGGCTTACCGCAGGGGAATCACACGGACCCGCCCTCGTCGCATTGCTGGAGGGGGTGCCGGCCGGGATCGAGGTGACCTCCACCGAGATCGCCGGGGAACTGGCCCGCCGCCGGCTCGGCTACGGCCGGGGGGCACGGATGGCCTTCGAGCAGGACGAGGTCGAGGTGATCGGCGGCCTGCGGCACGGGGTGACCCTGGGCAGCCCGGTCGCCATCCGGGTCGGCAACTCCGAATGGCCCAAGTGGCGCACCGTGATGGCCGCCGACCCGGTCGATGCCGAGGAACTGGCCAGCCAGGCCCGCAACGCCCCGCTGACCCGACCCCGGCCGGGCCACGCCGACCTGGCCGGCATGCAGAAGTACGGCCACACGGACGCCCGGCCGATCCTGGAGCGGGCCAGCGCGCGGGAGACCGCCGCCCGGGTGGCCGTCGGCACGGTGGCCAAGGCGCTGCTGCGGCAGGCCCTCGACGTGGAGATCGTCTCGCACGTCGTGGAGCTGGGCCCGGTGAGCGTCAAGGCGGGGCTGCGCCCCCGACCGGAGGACGCCGAGCGCATCGACGCCGACCCCCTGCGCTGCCTCGACCCGGAGGCCAGCGCCCGGATGGTCGCCGAGGTCGACGCCGCCAAGAAGGCCGCGGACACCCTGGGTGGGGTGGTCGAGGTGCTGGCCTACGGGGTGCCGCCCGGCCTGGGCAGCCACGTGCAGTGGGACCGCAAGCTCGACGCCCGGCTGGCCACCGCCCTGATGTCGATCCAGGCGATCAAGGGTGTGGAGATCGGCGACGGCTGGCAGCAGGCCCGCTCACGCGGCTCCGAGGCCCACGACGAGATCATCAACACCGCCACCGGGGTACGCCGGGTCACCGACCGGGCCGGTGGCCTGGAGGGCGGCATCACCACCGGCGAGCCGTTGCGGGTCAAGGCCGCCATGAAGCCCATCTCCTCCCTGAACCGGGCCCTGGCCACGGTCGACATCACCACCGGTGAGCCGGCCACCGCGATCAACCAGCGTTCCGACGTCTGCGCGGTACCGGCCGCCGCCGTCGTCGCCGAGGCGATGGTGGCCCTGGTGCTGGCCGAGGCGGCGGTGGAGAAGTTCGGCGGTGACTCGATCGCCGAGATGCGCCGCAACCTGTCCGGCTACCTGGACGCGCTGGTGATCCGGTGACCGGTTCGACCCGTCCGGTCTGTGTGCTGGTCGGCGCCCCCGGCTCCGGCAAGACCACCGTCGGGCAGTTCCTCGCCGCCGAGTTGGGGGTGGAGTTCCGCGACACCGACACCGACATCGAACGCCAGGCCGGCAAGCCGATCCCGGAGATCTTCGTCGACGAGGGCGAGGAGCACTTCCGGGCCCTGGAACGGGCGGCCGTGGCCGCGGCCCTGGCCTCCTGCGCGGGGGTGCTGGCCCTCGGCGGAGGGGCGGTGCTGGACGAGCAGACCCGCGCCGCGCTGATCGGGCACCGGGTGGTGCACCTGTCGGTGGAGTTGACCGACGCGGTGAAGCGGGTGGGTCTGGGTGTCGGGCGTCCGTTGCTGGCGATCAACCCACGGGCCACCCTGAAGTACCTGCTGGAGCAGCGTCGCCCCCTCTACGCCGAGGTGGCGACCGAGACCGTGGTGACCGACGGTCGTACCCCCGCCGAGGTCGCCGCCGAGATCCTCCCCCTGCTCAAGTAACCGCTGACGCGGCGGCCGGTGTCGGCACCCGGCGCGGCTGCGGGCGCCAACTGGCCAACAGGGCCAGGGCCAGCAGGATCTCGGCCAGGTCCCCGCCGTAGTACATCACCGCCGCACCGGAGCGCAGCTGCTCCGGCGAAGCGGGTACATCGACCAGTAGTCCCGCGTACAACAGCTGGGCCAGGCTGGCGTGCGCGACGATCGCGGCGCCGAGCACCACCAGCCGCACCGGTACGCGGGCCCGGTGCCGGTAGGGCTCCGGACCGGCGATCGACCAGGTGAACAGCAACCCGCTGAGCAGGAAGTGCAGGTTGACCAGGTCGTGCAGCGCAGAGCTGCTGAAAGTGGCCCGGTACAGGGGAGTCAGGTACAGCAGCCACAGCCCACCGGCGGTGAGCAGCAGCCCGGTGACCGGGTGCAGAAGAGTCCGCGCCACCGGATGTCCCAGCGCCCGCAGCGCCGCCCGCCCGAACCGCCGGTCGACCGTACGCAACAGCAGAGTGCCGGGGGCGCCGAGCACCAGACCCAACGGGGCGAGCATGCCGAGCAGCAGGTGCTGCCACATGTGTGCGGCGAACCCCTCGACCGGCAGCAGCAGGGCGGTGGCGAGCAGGGCGCACCCGGTGGCGAAGGCCGCCGTACGCCAGTGGCTCCAACCGGCCCGGTCCGGTTCGCGCTGTCGCAACGCGGCAGCCAGATAACACCACCCCACCACCAGGGGTACGAGCAGCGCCGGGCCGACCGTCGTGGGGTGCTGGGCGGTGTGCGTCAGGCTCATCGGTGTCGACGTACGGTCGACGAATCCTCGTCGCAGAGGTCCACCGCGGTGGCCCGGCGCTGCACCAGCAGGCCGACCACGATCAGCACCACCCCCAGGGCGAGGAAACCCAGGTCCCACCAGAGTCGATGCGACCCGGGGCGGACGTGGTGGATGGCCAGCAGGTGATGGTTGACGACGCCCTCGACCAGGTTGAACAGTCCCCACCCGAGCAGCGCCCAGCCCCACAACATCGGCGAGCGCCACAGTCGTCCTCGGGACCGGGTCACCCGGGCATAGAGCATCGCCAGGCCGGTCAGCACCGCCACCCAGGTGACCACGTGGAAGAGCCCGTCCCACAGGGTGTTCATCTGCAACCCGGCCACGGTGTCCACCGGGTACTCGCGGATCCCGATGTTGTCGGCACCGGTGTTGCTGAGCAGGTGATGCCACTGGAGCACCTGATGCAGCAGGATGCCGTCGACGAAGCCGCCGAGCCCGACGCCGAGGATGGCGGCCGGCAGCCGGATGTCGGCCCCGTCGATCGTTCGCTCGGTCATGGGCGTCTCCCTGGTGGTCTGCGATGCTGCTGCCCTGCCCCGAGCGGGCAGCGGTAAACCTGCGTTCCACACCTCGGGCACCCCCGGACGGATCCGGTCGAGGCGGTCATCGGTGGGCTAGGCTCCCGGCGATGGACAAGGTGACCCGGATCCCGGTCGGCGGCGAGCAGCCGTACGACGTGCTGGTCGGCCGTGGCCTGCTCGACACGCTGCCCGGTCTGCTGCCCGACGCCACCCGGGTGGCGGTGCTGCACGCCCCGCCACTGAAGGAGTTGGCCGATGCGATCTCCGACCGGCTGGGTGCCGCCGGCCTGACACCGCTGCCGATAGAGGTGCCCGACGCCGAGGCCGGCAAACATGTCGATGTCGCGGCGGCCTGCTGGGACCGGCTGGGGGCGGCCGGTTTCACCCGTACCGACGCGGTTGTCGGGGTGGGCGGCGGCGCGGTCACCGACCTGGCCGGCTACGTTGCCGCCTGCTGGCTGCGCGGGGTGCGGTGGGTGCCGGTGGCCACCTCCCTGCTCGGCATGGTCGACGCGGCGGTGGGCGGCAAGACCGGCATCAACACCACGGCCGGCAAGAACCTGGTCGGCGCCTTCCACCCCCCGGTGGGGGTGTTGGCCGACCTCAGCACCCTGGACACCCTGCCACCGGCGGACCTGGCCGCCGGCCTGGCCGAGGTGGTCAAGTGCGGCTTCATCGCCGACCCGGCCATCCTGGACCTGGTCGAGCGGGACCCGGCCGGGGCGGTCGACCCCACCGGCCCGGCGACCCGGGAGCTGATCGAGCGGGCCATCCGGGTCAAGGCCGAGGTGGTCGGGGGAGACCTGCGCGAGTCCGGCGTACGCGAGGTGCTCAACTACGGGCACACCCTGGCCCACGCGATCGAGAAGGTCGAGGGGTACCGCTGGCGGCACGGTCATGCCGTCTCGGTCGGCCTGATCTACGCCGCCGAACTGGCCCGTCTCGCCGGCCGACTGGACCCGGACACCGCCGCCCGGCACCGCGCGGTGCTGACCGCGCTCGACCTGCCCACCCGGTACGCGGCCGAGGCCTGGCCCCGCCTGCTGGAGACCATGCGGGTCGACAAGAAGGCCCGCGGCAACCTGCTGCGGTTCGTGGTGCTCGACGGCCTGGCCCGACCGGCGCTGCTGGAGGGGCCCGACGACGACCTGCTGCGAGCCGCCTACGCTGCGGTGTCGGCACCGGAAGGTGGCTCGGCATGAAGGTGTACGTGTTCAACGGACCCAACCTGGGCCGCCTGGGCACCCGCCAGGTAGAAGTCTACGGGGCGACCAGCTACGCCGACCTGGTGCAGCTCTGCGAGTCGACCGGGCGAAAGCTGGGCTTGGAGGTCGTCGTACGGCAGACCGACGCCGAGCATGAACTGCTCGGCTGGCTGCACGCGGCCGCGGACGAGGGTGCCGCCGTGGTGCTCAACCCGGCGGCCTGGTCGCACTACTCCATCGCGGTACGGGACGCCTGCGCCATGCTCCGGGGGCCGCTGGTGGAGGTGCACCTGTCCAACATCCACGCCCGGGAGCAGTTCCGGCACCACTCCGTCGTCTCGGCGGTGGCGACCGGGGTGATCTGCGGGCTCGGTGTGGACGGCTACCGCCTGGCCCTGCACCACCTGGCCTACCGCCGCGACCAGAACGGCTGAGGTCCTGCTGGTCATCCCGCTGGGCCGACGCGTCCCGCTCAGCCGCGGAGAGGCTGGACACCGCGACTACCCTCCGCTTTCGTCGCGCTGAGTGAGATCCTGGCCTCCCTCCCGACTGCCCCCCGCCTCCTTTGCTCTGCTTCAACGGACGCAACAGCCGCTGAGCAGCGCCATCGTGCCGTGGGTTGGCGGGGGTCGCGGCCCTGTTGTCACAGGGTGTGACCGTTGCGTGGGTTGAAGCAGAGCAAAGGGCGGGAGGGGGTGGGACTGCGGGAGAGGGAGTGGTTACCGAGGGTGGTGGGTGGGGCCTCGATGGGTCGAGGGGACGGCCGGTGGGTCCGCGCCCGGCTAGTAGACTTGCTAGGTCTGTCCGCCAAATGACGATCAAGGCAGGAAATGGCCACCACCAACGACCTGAAGAACGGCCTGGTACTCAACCTCGACGGGGAGCTCTGGGCCGTCGTCGAGTTCCAGCACGTCAAGCCCGGTAAGGGTGGTGCGTTCGTGCGTACCACGCTGAAGAACGTGCTCTCCGGCAAGGTCGTCGACAAGACCTTCAACGCGGGCACCAAGGTCGAGACCGCGACCGTGGACAAGCGCACCATGCAGTACCTCTACGCCGACGGCGAAGACTACGTCTTCATGGACATGGAGACCTTCGACCAGATCACCGTCCCGGGCGCCACGGTCGGCGATGCCGCCAACTACCTGCTGCCCGAGGCCGAGGCGACTGTGGCCACCCACGAGGGGGTGCCGCTCTACGTCGAGCTGCCGACCTCCGTGGTGCTGGAGATCACCTACACCGAGCCGGGCCTTCAGGGCGACCGGTCCACCGGTGGCAACAAGCCGGCGACGGTGGAGACCGGCGCGACCGTACAGGTGCCGCTCTTCATCACCACCGGCGAGAAGATCAAGGTCGACACTCGCGACGGCCGTTACCTCGGCCGCGCCTGATGGCCGAGGGTCCGAAGCAGCAGATGCCGGCGCGCCGCAAGGCGCGCAAGCGGGCGCTGGACGTGCTCTTCGAGGCCGACCTGCGTGATCGTCCGCCGGTCGAGGTGCTGGCCGGCTACATCGAGCGGATCGAGAAGCCGCGCCCGGACCATCTGGGGTACGCGGTCGGCCTGGTCGAGGGGGTGGCCGGTCACCTCGACCGGATCGACGAGTTGATAGCCAGCTACGCCGAGGGCTGGACCCTGGACCGGATGCCGGTGGTGGACCGCAACCTGGCCCGCATCGCGGTCTACGAGCTGCTCTACATCGACGAGATCGACGACGCGGTGGCGATCAGTGAGGCCGTGGAGTTGGCCCGGCAGATGTCCACGGACGACTCTCCCCGGTTCCTCAACGGCCTGCTCGGCCGCATCGCCGAGTACGCCACCCGCTGACCCCTCCTCGCACCGAGGAGGGCTCCGCAACGAAGAAAGGCCCGCGCCATCCGGCGCGGGCCTTTCGTGCTGTGGGGGGTCAGGAGGCGAAGAACGCCCGGGGGTCGGCGACCAGCACGCCGTGCTCGGTCAGCCGCTCGATCAGGCCGGAGGGGGAGGCGTCGTAGACGATCGCGAGGGCGCGCAGGTCGTCGGCGCGGATGGACAGCACCCGGCCGTTGTAGTCACCGCGCTGCTGCTGGATGGCCCGGGCGTACCGCGCCACGTAGGCGAGTTCCTCGCTGGCCTCGTCGTAGAGCCGCTCCAGGTCCAGAACGATCTTGCTGGTGGGCTCGTGCCGCACCCCACTGCCGTCCGGCAGCAGCTCCGAGACCGGGACGCGGTAGAACTCGGCCAACTCGGCCAAGCGGGACACCGTGACGGCCCGGTCGCCGCGCTCGTACGAGCCGACCACAACCGCCTTCCAACGCCCGTTCGACTTCTCCTCCACGCCCTGCAGGGACAGACCCTGCTGCTGGCGGATGGAGCGCAGGCGGGCGCCCAGAGACTTGGCGTATTCAGAGGGCATTCGGACACTCCCAGTGCTGCTCGGGGTTCTCCCAGCGATCGCTACGGAGCGTGACGGTACGGGGATTCGTAAACGTGGTCAAGTGGTGCTGAGACTCCAGTTGGGCACCCCGGTCGACTTGTCCCGTTCTGCCCGCTGAACCGATACGTCGACCGGTCCTCCGCCGACGTGGCCTGAGCCACTCGTGCCCGACCGTGGTCACGGCAACGACCACTGGTAACGTGGCCCAAGCCCTCCCGCCGGCCGCAACCCGGCTGACCTGGAGGATCCGACATCCTTTAACGACCCGTCCCGTGAGGCGGGGAAGGAGGTCCGCCGTGGCCTACCCACCGGCTGCCCACCCGTCGCCGCCGCGACAACCCTCGGTGAAGGTGATTTTGACCAGCGCCGAGGTGCAGCGGGTCGTCGACCGGATCGCCCACCAGATCCTGGAGAAGACCCAGGGGGCGTCGGACACCGTACTGCTCGGTGTGCCGACCCGGGGCGCTCCGCTGGCTCGCCGACTCGCCGACCGGATCAACGCCTTCGAGGGCATAGCGGTACCCGTAGGGGTGCTCGACATCACCCTCTACCGCGACGACCTGCGGCGCAACGCCACCCGGGCGGTCGGCCCGACCCAGGTGCCGCCCGGCGGGATCGACGGCATGCGGGTGATCCTCGTCGACGATGTGCTCTTCTCCGGCCGTACGGTGCGCGCCGCCCTCGACGCCCTGGGGGATTTGGGGCGCCCGGCGTCCGTACAACTCGCGGTGCTGGTCGACCGGGGCCACCGGCAACTGCCGATCCGCGCCGACTACGTCGGCAAGAACATCCCCACCGCCCTGGCCGAGAGCGTGAAGGTGACCCTCGCCGAGACCGACGGTGCCGACGAGGTCCGGCTCTACGCGGAGGACGCCCTCTCATGATCAGGCACCTGCTCTCCGGCGCCGACCTGGACGCCGACACCGCCCTGCAGATCCTGGACACCGCCGCGGAGATGGCAGCCGTCTCCGGCCGTGAGGTCAAGAAGCTGCCCGCGCTGCGCGGGCGTACGGTGGTCAACCTCTTCTACGAGGACTCCACCCGGACCCGGATCTCCTTCGAGGCGGCGGCCAAGCGGCTCAGCGCCGACGTGATCAACTTCTCGGCCAAGGGGTCCAGCGTCGCCAAGGGGGAGAGCCTCAAGGACACCGCGCTGACCCTGCAGGCCATGGGGGCCGACGCGGTGGTCGTCCGGCACCCGGCCTCCGGCGCCCCGCACCGGCTGGCCGACTGGGTCGACGGTTCCGTGGTCAACGCCGGCGACGGTACCCACGAGCATCCCACCCAGGCGCTGCTGGACGCGTACACCATGCGCTCCCGGATGGGCCGGCTGGCCGGCCTGTCCGTGGCCGTCGTCGGTGACGTGCTGCACTCGCGGGTGGCCCGGTCGAACGTGCTGCTGCTGTCCACCCTGGGTGCCAAGGTCACCCTGGTCGGGCCGCCCACCCTGATCCCGGTCGACATCTCCGCCGCCCTGGCCCCCGGTACCGCCGTCTGCTACGACCTGGACGCCGTACTGCCCTCGACGGACGTGGTGATGATGCTGCGGGTGCAGCGGGAGCGGATGGGCGACTCCTACTTCCCCTCCGCCCGCGAGTACGCCCGCCGCTACGGCCTGGACGGCACCCGGATGCGCCGGCTGCCGGAGCACGCGATCGTCATGCACCCCGGTCCGATGAACCGGGGCATGGAGATCACTCCGGAGGTGGCCGACTCGCCCCGCTCCACCATCGTCGAACAGGTCACCAACGGGGTCTCCGTGCGGATGGCCGTCCTCTACCTGCTGCTCGGGGGAAACAACCGGTGAACTCGTACCTGATCAAGAACGTCAGTGTGCTCGGCGCGGCACCTACCGACCTGCTGCTGCGCGACGGCATGGTCGCCGAAGCCGGCCCGGGGCTGTCCGCGCCGGAGGCCACCGTGCTCGACGCCACCGGCCTGGTGGCCCTGCCCGGCCTGGTCGACCTGCACACCCACCTGCGTGAGCCCGGGCGGGAGGACGCCGAGACCGTGGAGACCGGTTCCCGGGCGGCGGCGCTGGGCGGCTACACCGCGGTCTGCGCGATGGCCAACACCTCCCCGGTGGCCGACACCGCCGGAGTGGTCGAGCAGGTCTGGCGGCTAGGCCGGGAGGCCGGGCTGGTCGACGTGCAGCCGATCGGCGCGGTCACCGTAGGGCTGGCCGGCGAGCGGCTGGCCGAGTTGGGGGCGATGGCCGACTCCGCCGCCCGGGTCCGGATCTTCTCCGACGACGGGCACTGTGTGGCCGACCCCCGGCTGATGCGCCGGGCCCTGGAGTACGTCAAGGCCTTCGACGGCATCATCGCCCAGCACGCCGAGGAGCCCCGGCTCACCGAGGGCGCGCAGATGCACGAGGGTGAGGTCTCCACCCGGCTGGGCCTGACCGGCTGGCCGGCCGTGGCCGAGGAGGCGATCATCGCCCGGGACGTGCTGCTGGCCGAGCACGTCGGCAGCCGACTGCACGTCTGCCACCTCTCCACCGCCGGCAGTGTCGAGGTGCTGCGCCAGGCGAAGGCGCGGGGGGTCCGGGTCACCGCCGAGGTGACCCCGCACCACCTGCTGCTCACCGACACCCGGGCGGAGACCTACGACCCGGTGTACAAGGTCAACCCACCGCTGCGGACCGCCACGGACATCGCCGCCCTGCGGGCCGCGCTGGTCGAGGGGGTGATCGACATCATCGCCACCGACCACGCCCCGCACGCCGTGGAGGACAAGGAGTGCGAGTGGGCGTACGCCCGCCCGGGAATGCTCGGGCTGGAGACGGCGCTGTCGATCGCCCTAGAGGTGCTCGGCCCCGAGTGGGATCTGATCGCCGAGCGGATGTCCCGCACCCCGGCCCGCATCGCCGGGCTGACCGAACACGGGCACGACCCCGCCCCCGGAGCCCCGGCCAACCTGACCCTGGTCGACCCGGCGGCCCGCCGGACGATCGACCCGGCGGAGTCGGCCAGTCGCAGCCGCAACACCCCGTACGCCCGGATGACGCTGCCGGGTCGCATCGTGGCGACCTTCCTGCGCGGCGAGGCGACGGTCCTGGACGGAAAGGCAGTCAAGTGAGTCGTAGGCGTTCGGCGATTCTCGTCCTGGAGGACGGGCGCACCTTCCACGGCGAGGCCTACGGCAGCGTCGGGGAGACCTTCGGTGAGGCGGTCTTCAACACCGGGATGACCGGCTACCAGGAGACCCTGACCGACCCCTCGTACTACCGGCAGGTCGTGGTGCAGACCGCCCCGCACATCGGCAACACCGGTGTCAATGACTCCGACGACGAGTCCCGGCGGATCTGGGTGGCCGGCTACGTGGTGCGGGACCCCGCACGGATCAGCTCCAACTGGCGTGCCACCGGCGGGCTGGAGGACCGGCTGGCCACCGAGGGGATCGTCGGCATCAGCGGGGTGGACACCCGGGCCCTGACCCGGCACCTGCGCGACCGGGGCGCCATGCGGGTCGGCATCTCCAGCATCGACGACGACCCCCGCGCCCTGCTGGCCCGGGTCCGCCAGTCGCCGCACATGGTCGGCGCGGACCTGTCCGCCGAGGTGAGCACGACCGCGCCGTACGTGGTGCCGGCCGAGGGGGAGCACCGGTTCACGGTGGCCGCTCTGGACCTGGGCATCAAGCGCAACGTGCCGCGTCGGCTCGCCGCCCGGGGGGTTACCACCCACGTGCTGCCGGTGACGGCGACCATCGACGATCTGCTGGCCACCGGGGCGGACGCGGTCTTCTTCTCACCCGGCCCGGGTGACCCGGCGACCGCCGACGGGCCGGTCAAGCTGGCCCGTGAGGTGCTGCGTCGGAAGGTGCCCTTGTTCGGCATCTGCTTCGGCAGCCAGATCCTCGGCCGGGCGCTGGGCTTCGGCACCTACAAGCTCGGCTACGGCCACCGGGGCATCAACCAGCCGGTGCTGGACCGGATGACCGGCAAGGTCGAGGTGACCAGCCACAACCACGGCTTCGCCGTGCAGGTGCCCGGGGTGGCCCCGGGTGCGGTCGTGCCCGACCAGGTCATCGAGACCGAGTTCGGGGGCGTACAGGTCAGCCATGTCTGCCTCAACGACAACGTGGTCGAGGGGCTGCGGGCCCTGGAGGTCCCGGCCTTCACCGTGCAGTACCACCCGGAGGCGGCGGCCGGTCCGCACGACGCGGACTACCTCTTCGACCGTTTCGCCGAATTGATCGAGGGCCGGAACCACAGCAAGGGGCGCAGCAATGCCTAAGCGCGACGATCTCAAGCACATCCTGGTGATCGGCTCCGGGCCGATCGTCATCGGGCAGGCCTGCGAGTTCGACTACTCCGGCACCCAGGCCTGCCGGGTGCTGCGCAGCGAGGGGATCCGGGTCAGCCTGGTCAACTCGAACCCGGCCACGATCATGACGGATCCGGAGTTCGCCGACGCCACCTACGTCGAGCCGATCACCCCGGAGTTCGTCGAACTGGTCATCGCCAAGGAGCGGCCGGACGCGGTGCTGCCCACCCTGGGCGGGCAGACCGCGCTGAACACCGCGGTCGCCCTGCACGAGGCCGGGGTGCTGGAGAAGTACGGTGTCGAGCTGATCGGCGCCAACATCGACGCGATCCGTCGCGGCGAGGACCGGCAGCTGTTCAAGGACATCGTGGCCAAGGCGGGCGTACAGCTCGGCATGGCGGATCCCACGAGCCTGGTGCCCCGCTCAAGGGTCTGCCACTCGATGGACGAGGTCCGCGAGACCGTCGTCGAGCTGGGCCTGCCGGTGGTGATCCGGCCGTCGTTCACCATGGGCGGCCTCGGCTCCGGCATGGCGCACAACGACGAGGACCTGGAGCGCATCGCCGGCTCGGGGCTGGCCGCCAGCCCGGTGCACGAGGTGCTGATCGAGGAGAGCGTGCTCGGCTGGAAGGAGTACGAGCTCGAACTCATGCGGGACCGCCACGACAACGTGGTGGTGGTCTGCTCGATCGAGAACATCGACCCGATGGGCGTGCACACCGGCGACAGCGTCACGGTGGCACCGGCCATGACCCTGACCGACCGCGAGTTCCAGCGCCTGCGTGACCTGGGCATCGCGGTGCTGCGGGAGGTCGGGGTGGACACCGGCGGCTGCAACATCCAGTTCGCGATCAACCCGGCCGACGGGCGGATCGTGGTCATCGAGATGAACCCCCGGGTGTCCCGCTCCTCGGCGCTGGCCTCCAAGGCGACCGGCTTCCCGATCGCGAAGATCGCCGCGAAGCTGGCCATCGGCTACACCCTCGACGAGATCCCGAACGACATCACCCGCAAGACCCCGGCGGCCTTCGAGCCGACCCTGGACTACGTGGTGGTGAAGATCCCCCGGTTCGCCTTCGAGAAGTTCCCCGGCGCGGATCCGGAGCTGACCACCACGATGAAGTCCGTCGGCGAGGCGATGAGTCTCGGCCGCAACTTCAGCGAGGCCCTGAACAAGGCGATGCGGTCCATGGAGACCAAGGCCGCCGGGTTCTGGACGGTGCCCGACCCGGTCGGCGCGACCAAGGAGAACACCCTCGCCGCCCTGGCCACCCCGCACGACGGTCGGCTCTACACGGTGGAGCGGGCGCTGCGCCTGGGTGCCTCGATCGCGGAGGTCACCGCGGCCTCCGGTGGGATCGACCCCTGGTTCGTGGACCAGATCGCCGCATTGGTGGAGTTGCGCGCGGAGATCGTGGCCGCCCCGGTGCTGGACGGCGAACTGCTGCACCAGGCCAAGCGAGCCGGCCTGTCCGACCGCCAGTTGGCCGCGCTGCGTCCGGAACTGGCCGCCGAGGACGGGGTACGGACCCTGCGTCAACGGCTGGGAATCCGACCGGTCTACAAGACGGTGGACACCTGCGCCGCCGAGTTCGAGGCCACCACCCCGTACCACTACTCCTCGTACGACGCGGAGACCGAGGTGGTCGGCTCGGACCGGCCCAAGGTGCTGATCCTGGGTTCCGGGCCGAACCGGATCGGGCAGGGCATCGAGTTCGACTACTCCTGCGTGCACGCCGTGCAGGCGTTGCGGGGTACGGGTTCCGGGGCCGGGTTCGAGACCGTGATGGTCAACTGCAACCCGGAGACGGTCTCCACCGACTACGACACCGCCGACCGTCTCTACTTCGAGCCGTTGACCTTCGAGGACGTGCTGGAGGTCTGGTACGCGGAGGACTCCTCCGGCCGGGCGGCCGGAGGGCCGGGCGTGGTGGGCGTGATCGTGCAACTGGGCGGGCAGACCCCCCTCGGGTTGGCGCAGCGGCTCAAGGACGCCGGGGTACCGGTGGTCGGCACCTCCCCGGAGTCGATTCACCTGGCCGAGGAGCGGGGCGCCTTCGGGGCCCTGCTGGCCCGGGCCGGTCTGCGGGCCCCGGACCACGGCACCGCCACCTCGTACGAGGAGGCCAAGGAGATCGCCGACACGATCGGCTACCCGGTGCTGGTCCGGCCGTCGTACGTGCTGGGCGGGCGGGGGATGGAGATCGTCTACGACGACGCCACCCTGCGTGACTACATCGGGCGGGCCACGGACATCTCCCCGGACCACCCGGTGCTGGTCGACCGGTTCCTCGACGACGCCATCGAGATCGACGTGGACGCCCTCTGCGACGCCGACGGGGAGGTGTACCTCGGCGGGGTGATGGAGCACATCGAGGAGGCCGGCATCCACTCCGGCGACTCCTCCTGCGCCCTGCCGCCGATCACCCTGGCCGGCTCCCATGTGGCACAGGTCCGCCGGTACACCGAGGCGATCGCCCGGGGCATCGGGGTACGCGGCCTGCTCAACGTGCAGTACGCGTTGAAGGACGACACCCTGTACGTGTTGGAGGCCAACCCGCGCGCCTCGCGTACGGTGCCGTTCGTCTCCAAGGCCACCGCGGTGCCGCTGGCCAAGGCGGCGGCCCGGATCGCCCTCGGGGCGACCATCGCCGAACTGCGGGCGGAGGGTCTGCTGCCGGCGACCGGGGACGGTGGCACCCTGCCGCTGGACGCCCCGGTAGCGGTCAAGGAGGCGGTCCTGCCCTTCAAGCGCTTCCGGACCCCGGCCGGCAAGGGGGTGGATTCCCTGCTCGGCCCGGAGATGAAGTCGACCGGCGAGGTGATGGGCATCGACACCGCCTTCGGGTACGCCTTCGCCAAGTCCCAGTCGGCCGCGTACGGTGACCTGCCGACCCAGGGCAAGATCTTCGTCTCGGTGGCGAACCGCGACAAGCGCAGCATGATCTTCCCGGTGAAGCGCCTGGCCGATCTGGGCTTCGAGATCGTCGCGACGGCCGGTACTGCCGAGGTGCTGCGTCGGCACGGCATCGCCTGCGAGCTTGCCCCCAAGCACTACGAGGCCGGCTCCGACGACGACGCGGTGTCGCTGATCCGCAACGGCCGGATCGCTCTGGTGATCAACACCCCGCAGGGTTCCGGTGCCAGCGCCCGTTCCGACGGCTACGAGATCCGCAGCGCCGCGGTGACCGCTGACATCCCCTGCATCACCACGGTCCCCGGTGCCGCCGCCGCGGTCATGGGCATCGAGGCCCGCATCCGTGGCGACATGCAGGTCCGCCCCCTCCAGGCCCTCCACGCCACCCTCCGGACCCCCCAATGACCACCCCACCCACCCCCACCCCCTCACCCCACCCCGCTCCCTGTCGGTTGATCATGAGGTTGGCGGCAGTGGAGGAGATCCACACCGCCGTCAACCTCATGATCAACGGGGCGATGCCGGGGGCGGGGGAGGTGCTGGGTGATGTTTGAGCGGACGGTTCGGCGGGGGTTGTTCCGGGTCGGGGGCGGGGACGCGGAGGCGGCCCATGAGTGGACGTTGCGGCGGTTGAGCGCGCTGTCGCGGATGCCGGCCGCGTTGGCGGTGCTGCGGGCCCGGTACGCGGTGGCCGCACCCCGCACGGTGTTCGGGGTGCGGTTCCCCAACCCGGTCGGACTGGCGGCCGGGATGGACAAGGACGGGGCGGCGCTGCCGGCCTGGCCGGCCCTGGGCTTCGGCTTCGTCGAGGTCGGTACGGTGACGGCCCACCCGCAGCCCGGTAACCCCCGTCCCCGGCTGTTCCGCCTGCCGGACAGCGAGGCGGTGATCAACCGGATGGGCTTCAACAACGCCGGAGCCGAGGCCCTGGCGGCCCGGCTGGCGGCGTTGCCCCGCCCGTTGGGCGTACCCCTGGGGATCTCCCTGGGCAAGTCCAAGGTGACACCGCTGGAGGAGGCGGTGGCCGACTACCAGGCGTCGTACCGCGCCCTGCGCGGGCACGGCGACTACTTCGCGGTCAACGTCTCCTCACCGAACACCCCCGGCCTGCGCGCCCTGCAGGACCGGGACCACCTGGACGCCCTGCTGGCCGCCCTGGTAGGCGAGAAGCCCGTGCTGGTGAAGATCGCCCCGGATCTCACCGAGCCCGCCATCGCCGAACTGCTGGAGGTGTGTCTGGCGCGGGGGGCCGCCGGGGTGATCGCCACGAACACCACCCTGGGCCGCGAGGGCCTGGCCCCGAGCGACCAGCCGCGGGCCGGGGAGGCGGGCGGCCTGTCCGGTCGACCGCTGACCGACCGGGCCCGCCAAGTGGTCTCCTTCGTTCACCGCGAGACCGGCGGACGGCTGCCGATCATCGGGGTGGGCGGCATCCTCCACCCCGACGACGCGGCCCGGATGTTCGACGCCGGAGCCAGCCTGGTGCAGCTCTACACCGGCTTCATCTACCGTGGCCCGGCCCTGCCCCGCGCGGTCGCCCGCGCGGCGGCGGCCGCCCCGCAGCCGACCACCACCACACGATGACAGACCACGGTGGGGCGGGCGGTGCCGGACCTGAGGGGGAGACAGCGACCGGCCCGACCCACCTACCGAGGTGTACGAGCGACGGGCGCCGGGGGCGGGCGGGTCGGGGCCCCGCCCGGTCGGTGCCGGAGGGGAGACCCGGTGAGGCCGGAGGAGATTCTCGCCGCTGACGCCGCGCACGTCTGGCATCCGTACGCGGCCCTGCCGCCGGCCATGTCGCCGTACCTGGTCGAGAGCGCCCAGGGGGTACGGCTGCGGCTGGCGGACGGGCGTGAGCTGGTCGACGGGATGTCGTCGTGGTGGGCGGCGATCCACGGCTACCGGCATCCCGTGCTGGACGCCGCGGTGACCGACCAGCTGGGCCGGATGAGTCATGTCATGTTCGGCGGACTGACCCACGCCCCCGCCGTCGAGCTGGCCCGCACCCTTGTCGAGTTGGCCCCCGAGGGGCTGGAGCACGTGTTCCTGGCCGACTCGGGCTCGGTCAGCGTCGAGGTGGCGATCAAGATGTGCCTCCAGTACCAGCGGGCCACCGGCCGGCCGCAGCGCCGACGGTTGGGCACCTGGCGGGGTGGCTACCACGGAGACACCTTCCACCCGATGAGCGTCTGCGACCCCGAGGGGGGCATGCACCATCTCTGGGGCGAGGTGCTGCCCCGGCAGGTGTTCGCCCCGGTGCCGCCGGGCGGCTTCGACACACCGGTCGATCCGGGGTACGAGGCCGCGCTGGTCGAGGCGGTGCAGCGGCACGCCGACGAGTTGGCCGCGGTGATCGTCGAGCCGGTGGTGCAGGGGGCCGGGGGGATGCGGTTCCACAACCCCCACTACCTGAAGGTGCTGCGCGAGGTGACCCGGGCGCACGGGGTGCTGCTGATCTTCGACGAGATCGCCACCGGGTTCGGGCGTACCGGGACGATGTTCGCCGCCGAGCACGCCGGGGTGGTTCCGGACGTGATGTGTGTCGGCAAGGCCCTCACCGGCGGCTACCTGACCCTGGCGGCCGCGCTGTGCACCCCGCAGATCGCGGCCGGCATCCGGGCCGGTGGGGTGCTGGCACACGGGCCGACCTTCATGGGCAACCCGCTGGCCTGTGCGGTCGCCAACGCCTCGCTGGGCCTGCTGACCGGCGGGGACTGGGCCGGGCAGGTGGCCCGGCTGGAGCGCAACCTGCGGGTCGGCCTGGAACCGTTGCGTGGCACCCCGGGGGTGGCGGATGTCCGGGTCCTCGGCGGCATCGGTGTGGTGCAACTCGACCACGAGGTCGACATGGCCGCCGCCACCGCCGCCGCGGTTGCGGCGGGAGTGTGGCTGCGTCCCTTCCGGGATCTGATCTACACGATGCCGCCGTACCTCACCGAGGACGCCGACCTGGCGCTGATCACGGCGGCTATCGGTGCGGCGGCCCGGGTCGCCTGAGTAGTCGGACCCGACCTGGGTGCCGCGATTGAGTAGCCGGACAGGGCAAGTTGAGCAATGAGAGAAAGGCGCGAAGGATGGAGAGCTTCGGCACCCGACTGCACCGGGCCGTCCGTGAACGGGGTCCGCTCTGCGTCGGCATCGACCCGCACCCGGCCCTGCTGGCCCGCTGGGGTCTCGCCGACGACGTCGAGGGGCTCAGCCGGTTCGCCGCGACCGTCGTGGACGCCCTCGGTGACCGAGTTGCGGTGGTGAAGCCTCAGTCGGCCTTCTTCGAGCGATTCGGGTCCCACGGTGTGGCGGTGCTTGAGTCAACTATCCGACAGTTGCGCGAGCGCGGCGCGCTCGTTCTGCTCGACGTCAAGCGTGGCGACATCGGCTCGACCGTCCACGCGTACGCCACGGCGTACCTTCATCCATCCAGCCCCATGCATGTCGACGCGGTCACGGCAAGCCCGTTCCTGGGGGTCGGATCGCTCGCCCCCATGTTCGAACTCGCCGCCGAACACGGCGGCGGGGTCTTCGTTCTGGCGCTCACCTCCAACCCCGAGGGCGCTGCGGTCCAGCGGGCCACGACGGCGGACGGACGCACCGTGGCGCAGACGGTGATCGACGAGATTGCGCAGCTCAACGCGGGTGCGGAACCGCTCGGGAGTATCGGTGCGGTGATCGGGGCGACTGTCGGCGAGACCGGCTGCGACCTGTCGGCGATGAACGGTCCGTTGCTGGCGCCGGGGCTCGGCGCGCAGGGTGCCACGGCGGCCGATCTGCGGGTGGTGTTCGGTTCCAGCCTGCCCGCCGTGCTGCCGTCGTACTCCCGGGAGGTGTTGGGAGCGGGCCCACACCCGGATGCTCTGCGGGCCGCAGCTGACCGGGCGGTAACCGACTGCCAGGCCGCGCTGAGGATGTCCTGACTGACTGATGGCTCGATCACTTTGTGGTGATCATCGCGCGCCCACGTTGCCGAAAGCTCCGTTGACCGCTAGTTTTCCCGGCGCTGGGAACCCCTTGGTTCACAGCGACACCACGTTTCACAGATGCGGCGGTGCGTCCCGCCCGTCGCGATAGGGACCTGAGGAGAACTGGTGCCGCTCCCGTCACTGACCCCCGAGCAGCGCGCAGCCGCGCTGGAGAAGGCTGCGGAGATCCGCAAAGCCCGTGCCGAGCTGAAGGAGCAGCTCAAGCAGGGCAAGACCACCCTCGGTGCCGTTCTTGCGCGGGCCGAGTCCGACGATGTCGTCGGCAAGCTCAAGGTGTCGGCCGTGCTGCAGGCGATGCCGGGCATCGGCAAGATCCGGGCCACCCAGATCATGGAGAAGCTCAAGATCGCCGAGAGCCGTCGCCTGCGTGGCCTCGGCGAGCAGCAGCGCAAGGCCCTGCTTGGGGAGTTCGCTGCCAACTGAGCGAGGCTGCGTGTAGAAACAAGCAGTGAGCTTGGATGACGAGACGCGCCCGGCGGCTCGGCTCACTGTCCTGGCTGGCCCATCCGGTGCCGGTAGGGAGAGTGTCGTCGAGTTGGTCCGGGCGCGTTCTCCGTCCGTGTGGCGGCCGATCACGGTCACCACCCGACCCCGACGTGAGGGCGAGTGTGACGGGGTCGATCGTCACTTCCTGAGCCCACCGGAGTTCGACCGCCGCCTGGCCGCGGGCGAACTGCTGGAGTGGAGTTGGCTGGGCGCGCATCGCCGGGGCACCGAGACCGCCCCGCTGCGTCTCCGGCTCGCCGCCGGAGTGCCGGTCCTGCTGCCCCTGGATCTGGATGGGGCCCTGCTGGTGCGGGCCGCCTGGCCGCAGGCCCGACTGGTGTTGCTCCACCCGCCCGGCCGAATGCCGGCCATGACCGTGGCGTCGGCCTTCGACCACACCGTGTCGTACGACCGCACGGAGCGGGTCGTGGGCGAACTGGTAGGATTCATCGGTTCTTCCTTCCTGGCTCCGGCCCGGCCGCGCCCGCGCGGTTGAGCGCCGGCACCGCGCTAGCGCGGTCCGTGCGAAAGACGCAGAGGTTAATCCGTGGGATCCATCGCCAACCCAGAAGGCATCACCAACCCGCCGATCGACGAGCTTCTGGAGAAGACGACGTCGAAGTACGCTCTGGTCATCTTCGCGGCCAAGCGCGCGCGTCAGGTCAACGCCTACTACAGCCAGCTCGGTGAGGGTCTGTTGGAGTACGTCGGCCCGCTGGTCGAGACCACCCCTCAGGAGAAGCCCCTCTCCATCGCGATGCGGGAGATCAACGCGGGCCTGCTCACCGCTGAGCCGACCGACCAGCCGTAATCCCTGCGCGTGCGATGAGCGCCCGGATCATCCTCGGGGTCGGCGGCGGGATCGCCGCGTACAAGGCGTGTGAACTGCTGCGGCTGTTCACCGAGTCGGGACACCAGGTGCGGGTCGTGCCGACCGCCGCCGCGCTGCGGTTCGTCGGCGCCCCGACCTGGGCCGCGCTCTCCGGTCAGCCGGTGACCGAGGAGGTCTGGGCCGACGTGCACGAGGTGCCGCACGTACGCCTCGGTCAGCAGGCCGACCTGGTGGTGGTCGCACCCACCACCGCCGACCTGTTGGCCAAGGCCGCCCACGGCATCGCCGACGACCTGCTGACCAACACCCTGCTGACGGCCCGCTGCCCGGTGCTGCTGGCGCCGGCCATGCACACCGAGATGTGGGAGCACCCCGCCACGGTCGACAACGTGGCCACCCTGCGCGGCCGGGGGGTACGGGTCATCGAGCCCGCCGTGGGGCGGCTCACCGGGGCCGACACCGGCAAGGGTCGGCTGCCCGATCCGGCGGAGATCTTCGCGGTCGCCCGCCGGACCCTGGCCCGGGGCGCGGCCGCCCCGGCCGACCTGGCCGGTCGGCACGTGCTGGTCACCGCCGGAGGCACCCGGGAACCCCTGGACCCGGTGCGCTTCCTGGGTAACCGCTCCTCCGGCAAGCAGGGCTACGCCTTCGCCCGCGCCGCGGTGGCCCGGGGTGCCCGGGTCACCTTGATCTCGGCCAACGTGTCACTGCCCGATCCGGCCGGGGTGGACCTGATCCGGGTGGGCACCACCGCCGAGCTGCGGGAGGCCACGGTGCGGGCCGCGGCCGACGCCGAGGTGGTGGTGATGGCGGCGGCTCCGTCGGATTTCCGACCCGCCAGCTACGCTGAAGGCAAGATCAAGAAGGCGGACGACGGGGTGGCCCCGACCATCGAACTGGTCACCAACCCGGACATCGCCGCCGAGTTGGGCCAGCGGCGGCGGCCGGGACAGGTGCTGGTGGTCTTCGCCGCCGAGACCGGTGACGCCGAGGCCAACGGGCGGGCCAAGCTGGCCCGCAAGCGGGCTGACCTCATCGTCATCAACGAGGTGGGGCTGGACAAGGTCTTCGGCGCGGACACCAACGCGGCCACCGTGATCGACGTGGCGGGTGCGGTCACCCGGCTGGCCGAACAGTCCAAGGAGGAGCTTGCCGACGAGGTGTGGGATCTGGTCGTCGTCAGGCTTTCGGGGCGATCCTTCGTACGAGTGGCCCCCTAGACGACGATCGACGTACCCGTACCGTTTGGTGACTACACTGCCGCCCAACGACATCCACTGACTCCCAACGACTTCCACTGACTTAGGAGTGCCGTGACACGCCGCCTATTTACGTCCGAATCGGTCACGGAAGGCCACCCGGACAAGATTGCCGACCAGATCAGTGACGGCATCCTCGACGCCCTCCTCAGCCAGGACCCGCACAGCCGGGTGGCGGTGGAGACCCTGATCACCACTGGTCAGGTGCACGTCGCGGGCGAGGTGACCACCAAGGCGTACGCCGACATCCCGACCATCGTGCGGGAGACCATCCTCGGCATCGGCTACGACTCGTCGAAGAAGGGCTTCGACGGCGCCTCGTGCGGCGTCAGCGTCTCGATCGGCTCCCAGTCGCCGGACATCGCCCAGGGTGTCGACAACGCCTTCGAGTTGCGCACCGGCGCCTCGGAGAGCGCACTGGACGCGCAGGGCGCCGGCGACCAGGGCATGATGTTCGGCTTCGCCTGCTCCGAGACCCCGGAGTTGATGCCGCTGCCGATCGCCCTGGCCCACCGCCTGGCCCGTCGCCTGGCCGCGGTCCGCAAGGACGGCACCGTCCCCTACCTGCGGCCGGACGGCAAGACCCAGGTCACCATCGAGTACGAGGGCCTGCGGCCGGTACGCCTCAACACCGTCGTGGTCTCCAGTCAGCACGCTGCGGACATCTCCCTGGAGTCGCTGCTGACCCCGGACGTCCGGGACCACGTCATCGCCCCGGAGCTGGAGGGCCTGGGCCTGGACACCGAGGGCTACCGGCTGCTGGTCAACCCGACCGGCCGCTTCGAGATCGGTGGCCCGATGGGTGACGCCGGCCTGACCGGGCGGAAGATCATCGTCGACACCTACGGCGGGTACGCCCGGCACGGTGGTGGCGCCTTCTCCGGCAAGGACCCCTCGAAGGTCGACCGGTCGGCCGCGTACGCGATGCGGTGGGTGGCCAAGAACGTGGTCGCCGCCGGCCTGGCGGAGCGGTGCGAGGCGCAGGTCGCCTACGCCATCGGCAAGGCCCACCCGGTGAGCCTGTTCATCGAGACCTTCGGCACCGAGACCGTGCCGGTGGCCTCGATCGAGAAGGCCGTCACGGAGGTCTTCGACCTGCGTCCGGCCGCGATCATCCGGGACCTGCACCTGCTGCGTCCGATCTACGCGCAGACCGCTGCCTACGGTCACTTCGGCCGGGAACTGCCGGAGCTGACCTGGGAGAGCACCGACCGGGCCGCCGACCTCAAGTCGGCCGCGGGAGCCTGACCGGCACCAGGCGAGACGACCGGCGACCCGCTGACGGGTCGCCGGTCGCTCGTGTCTGTGTCGATGTGCCGCTGCCCCACCTGGACCGTCCCTTCGACTACCTGGTCCCGCAGGCGCTGGACGCGCAGGCGCGCCCCGGGGTGCGGGTCAAGGTGCGGTTCGCCGGTCAGCTGGTCGACGGCTGGTTGCTGGAACGCCACGACAGCTCCGAGCATCCCCGGCTGGCGTACCTGGAGAAGGTGGTCTCGCCGGTGCCGGTGCTCGCCGCCGAGGTGCGTCGGCTGGCCCGTGCGGTCGCCGACCGGTACGCCGGCAGCCTGGCCGATGTGCTGCGCCTGGCCGTCCCACCCCGGCATGCCCGGGTGGAGAAGGATTTCCTGGCCCGCACCGGTACCGGCGAACCCCCGACCGACCCGACCACCGAACCCAGCGAGCCCGCCGATTCGAGTCAGCCCACCGCGTCGGGTGAGGCCAACCAGCCGAGCGAGCCCACCGAGCCGAGCGGTTCGGGCGGGCCGGAGCCGGGGGGGTGGGGGGACTATCCGGCCGGGCCGGCCCTGCTGCGGGCCCTGGCCGCCGGGCGGGCACCCCGGGCCGTCTGGTCGGCCCTGCCGGGGGAGGACTGGGCGGCGCGGTACGCCACTGCGGTGGCGGCCACGGTGGCCGCCGGTCGGGGCGCTCTGGTGGTGGTCGCCGACGGCCGGGACCTGGACCGGCTGGACGCCGCCCTGACCGCCATCCTGGGACCGGACCGGCACGTCTGCCTGTCCGCCGCGCTGGGTCCGGCCCGCCGGTACCGCGCCTTCCTCACCGCCCGCCACCACGATGCCCCGGTGGTCATCGGTACCCGGGCCGCGATGTTCGCCCCGGTGTCCCGGCTGGGCCTGGTGGCCATCTGGGACGACGGTGACGACCTGCACGCCGAGCCCCGGGCGCCGTACCCGCACGCCCGGGAGGTGCTGCTCACCCGCGCCCACCTGGACGGGGCCGCGGCGCTGGTCGGCGGCTACGCCCGTACCGCCGAGGCGCAGTTGCTGGTGGAGACCGGGTGGGCCCGCGAGGTGGTGCCGACCCGGGAGGTGCTGCGGGCGCGGGCCCCGGCGGTCGCGCCGACCGGGGACGACCCCCAGTTGGCCCGGGACCCGGGAGCGGCTACCGCCCGGCTGCCCAGCCTGGCCTGGACCGCCGCCCGGGAGGCGCTACGGGCGGAGTCCCCGGTGCTGGTGCAGGTGCCCCGGCGGGGTTACCTGCCGTCGGTGGCCTGCGACGACTGTCGTACCCCGGCCCGCTGTCCGCACTGCGCCGGGCCGTTGGCGCTGCCCTCGGCCGGTGGGGCCCCGCACTGCCGCTGGTGCGCCCGGGTGGCGGCCGCGTACGCCTGCCCGCACTGCCATGGACGGCGGCTGCGGGCCTCCGTCACCGGGGCCCGCCGCACCGCGGAGGAGTTGGGCCGGGCCTTCCCCGGGGTGCCGGTACGCACCTCCGGTCGGGAGGAGGTGCTGGTGGAGGTCCCCGGCGGCCCCGGACTGGTGATCGCCACCCCGGGGGCCGAGCCGGTCGCCGCCGGTGGCTACGGGGCGGTGCTGCTGCTGGACACCTGGGCCCTGCTGACCCGGGCCGACCTGCGCGCGGGGGAGGAGGCGCTGCGGCGGTGGGCGGCGGCGGCCGCCCTGGCCCGCCCGGCTGCCCAGGGTGGCCGGGTGGTGGTGGTCGCGGACGGAGCCCTGGCCCCGGTGCAGGCGCTGCTGCGCTGGGATCCCGCCTGGTTCGCCGCCCGGGAACTGGCCGAGCGGCGGGAACTGGGCTTCCCACCGGCGGTACGGATGGCCAGCCTGACCGGTGCTCCGGAGGCGGTGGCCGACCTGTTGGCGCAGGCCCGCCTGCCCGAGCAGGCACAACTGCTGGGTCCGGTGCCGGCCGACGGTGAGCGGGAGCGGATGCTGATCCGGATGCCCCGGGCCCGGGCCGCCGCGCTGGCCGAGGCGTTGCATGTCGCGGCCGGGGTGCGCAGCGCCCGGAAGGCGGCCGATCCGGTACGCCTGCAGATCGACCCCCTGGCGATGTTCTGACCCGGACACCCCTACGATCGGGTGATCACGGAATGTGATGCTCGGCACGACAATTGTCGCCATATGTGAGGCGATCAACGCCCTCTGTGGCGATGCCCCCATCGCTGGTCGTGTCCCCGGGGCGGTCCCGCCGAAGGTGATAGAGTCGCCCGTCATGCCGGGGCGCACGACCGCTCCAGGTCACGGTGCGGCGGCAGGCGCGCAGGGTAGGGGTTGTCGCAGGACGGCGCGACCGCGTCGGTCCGGCGCGAAATCGATGCTTCAATTCAGCCGTGATCAGGGGTGGGCCAGTCGTGACCGTTCGTCAGTCGATCGTCTTCAACGGTGACCTCGGCAGCGGCAAGAGCACCGTGTCGGTGGAGATCTCCAAGCGGCTGGGGCTGCGCCGGGTCAGTGTCGGGGACCTCTACCGGCAGATGGCCCAGGATCGTCAGATGACCGCCCTGCAACTCAATCTGCACGCCGAGCTGGACCAGGCCGTCGACGGCTATGTCGACCAGCTTCAGCGCGACATCGCCGCCTCCGGTGAGAGCCTGGTCATGGACTCGCGGCTGGCCTGGCACTTCTTCACGGACGCCCTCAAGGTGCACATGATCACCGAGCCGGGTGAGGCGGCCCGTCGGGTGCTGCTGCGCCCCTCCGGGCCGGCCGAGAGCTACACCTCCATGGAGGAGGCCAAGGCCAAGCTCCGGGAGCGCAGCGAGAGTGAGCGGGGCCGGTTCCTGATCCGCTACGGCGTGGACAAGGCCCGGCTGCGCAACTACGACCTGATCTGCGACACCACCCGGGCCCCGGCCGACGAGGTGATCGAGCGGATCATCGACGCCTACGAGGGGCGGCTGGCTCCCGAGGTGCTGCGGGGGGCGCCTCCGCTGCTGCTGCTGGATCCCGCGCGGGTCTACCCGACCGAGGACGTCTCCGGTCTGCGCGGCCTGTGGGACTCCGACTCGACCTTCCTCGGGGAGGTGGCCGAGGCCGGCGAGACCGGCCTGGAGCCGCTGGAGATCGGCTACACCGGTGAGTACTTCTTCGTGGTCAACGGGCACCGGCGGCTCAGCGCCGCCCTGCGCAACGGCTTCCGGATGGTCCCCGGCCGCCTGGTCGCCGAGGTCGACGAGCCGGTGGTGGGTACGACCAGCGCGGTCGACTTCTTCGCCGCGCAGGCCCGCCCCAGCCTGATCCACGACTGGGAGGCCGCGCACGACATCCGCCTGCCCCTGCCGGAGCACGCCCTGCTGGCCGGGGACGCGGTGCTGGCCGGGGAGCCCGGCAGCATCGGCTGACCACGGCCCGCCGCCCGGCCGGCGATCATGATGCGCCGGTCGGGCCGACCCGGGACACTCCGTAGACTGGTGAGGCACTGCTGTCCGCCGCTAAGGAGTCAAACCGCGTGACCGTCCAGCCCATCCGTCTGTTCGGCGATCCGGTGCTGCGCACGCCGGCCGATCCGGTGGTCGATTTCGACGTCGAGCTGCGCAAGCTCATCGCCGACCTGACCGACACCATGCGTGACAGCAGCGGGGCGGGTCTCGCCGCGCCACAGCTCGGCGTGGGCCTGCGGGTGTTCACCTTCGATGTCGACGACGTGGTGGGCCACCTGGTCAACCCGGTGCTGGAGTTCCCGGACGCCGAGGAGCAGGACGGCCCGGAGGGCTGCCTGTCCATCCCCGGGATGTACTTCGACACCAAGCGCCGGCAGAACGTCATCGCCAAGGGGTTCAACGGCTACGGCGACCCCCTGCAGATCGTCGGCACCGGCCTGATGGCCCGCTGCGTGCAGCACGAGACCGACCACCTCGACGGCGTGCTGTTCATCGACCGGCTGGACCCGGCCGGTCGCAAGGAGGCGATGAAGGCCATCCGCCAGGCCGAGTGGTACGACGATGCCGCCCCGCCCACGGTCAAGCTGAGCCCGCACAGTGCCGGCAGCCCCTTCGGTCTGGGGCGGTGACCGGCATGCGTGTGATCTTCGCCGGAACCCCGGCCGTCGCCGTACCCGCCCTGGCCGCCGTCGCCGAGTCCCGGCACGAGGTGGTCGCCGTGGTCACCCGTCCGGACGCCCCGGCCGGTCGCGGTCGCGGCCTGGTCCGCTCCCCGGTGGGCGCCTGGGCCGACGAGCACGGCATCGAGGTGCTCACCCCGGCCCGCCCCCGCGAGCCGGAGTTCCTGGACCGGCTGCGCGAGCTGGCCCCGGACTGCGTACCGGTGGTGGCCTACGGGGCCCTGGTGCCGCCGGTGGCGCTGGAGATCCCCCGGCTGGGCTGGGTGAACCTGCACTTCTCGCTGCTGCCCGCCTGGCGGGGGGCCGCCCCGGTGCAGCACGCGGTGCTGCACGGTGACGAGATCACCGGGGCCAGCGTCTTCCAACTGGAGGAGGGGCTGGACACCGGCCCGGTCTACGGCACCCTCACGGACGAGATCCGGCCGGCCGACACCTCCGGTGACCTGCTGGAGCGGCTGGCCCACTCCGGTGCCGGGCTGCTGGTGGCGGTGCTGGACGCCCTGGCCGACGGCACCGCCCGGGCCGAGCCCCAGCCCGCCGAGGGGGTAACCCTGGCCCCGAAGCTGACCGTGGAGGACGCCCGGGTCCGCTGGTCCGACCCGGCCTTCGCGGTGGACCGCCGGATCCGCGCCTGCACCCCGGCACCCGGCCCCTGGACGACCTTCCGGGGCGAGCGGGTGAAGCTGGGACCGGTCGTAGCGGCCCCGGACGCCGCCGCCCTCAAACCCGGTGAGCTGCTGGTGGAGAAGTCGCGGGTACTCGTCGGCACGGCTACCGTCCCGATCCGCCTGGGCGAGGTGCGGGCGGCCGGCAAACGGGCCATGCCGGCCACCGACTGGGCGCGGGGCGCCCGGGTCAGTGCCGGGGAGGACTTCGCGTGAGGGACGCCGCACCCCGCCGGGAGACGGACCGCCGGGGCCCGCGTGCCCCGCGCCCGGCCATGGACCGCCCCCGGTACGCCGCGTACCAGGCCGTCGCCGCGGTCAACCGGGACGACGCGTACGCAAATCTGGTATTGCCGGCGATCCTGCGGGACGAGGGGCTGTACGGGCGGGACGCCGCCTTCGCCACCGAGCTGACCTACGGCACCCTGCGACACTCCGGCACCCTGGACGCGATCCTCACCGCCGCGGCCGGGCGGGACGTGGAGCGCATCGACCCGCCGGTCCGCGACGCCCTGCGCATCGGCGCGTACCAGCTGCTGCACACCCGGGTGCCCCCGCACGCGGCCGTCTCCTCGACGGTCGACCTGGTGCGGATGGTCGGTCAGGGGGCCACCGGGTTCGCCAACGCGGTGCTGCGCGAGGTCTCGGCATCCGACATCGACAAGTGGGTGGCCCGGCTGGCGCCGTCGATGGAGACCGACCCGATCGGTCACCTGGCCCTGGCCCACAGCCATCCACAGTGGATCGTCCGGTCCTTCGCGGAGGCCCTCGGCGGGGACCTCGGCGAGACCACCCGGCTGCTGATCGAGAACAACGAACGCCCACCGGTGCACCTGTGCGCCCGGCCGGGCCTGGCCGACCCGGTCGAGTTGGCCGACGCCTCCGGTGGCGCCCCGGGTGCCTTCTCGCCGTACGCGGTCTATCTCGCCGGCGGCGCCCCCGGGGACCTGGCCGCGGTGGTCGACGGGCGGGCCCACGTCCAGGACGAGGGTTCCCAACTGGTGGCCGCCGCCCTGGTGCAGGCACCGGTGGAGGGCCCGGACGGCCGCTGGCTCGACCTGTGTGCCGGGCCGGGTGGCAAGTCCGGGCTGCTGGGGGCCCTGGCGGCCCAGCGCGAGGCCCGGCTGACCGCGGTGGAGGTGGCCGAGCACCGGGCGCGTCTGGTCGAGAACGCCACCCGGGGCCTGCCGGTGACGGTGCTGCACACCGACGGACGGCTGGTCGGTGCCGAGCCTAAGCTGCCGGAGGGGCACTTCGACCGGGTGCTGGTCGACGCCCCGTGCACCGGGCTGGGTTCCCTGCGCCGTCGACCGGAGTCGCGGTGGCGGCGTCAGCCCTCGGATCTGCCGGCGTTGACCCGGTTGCAGCGTGAGCTGCTCACCGCCGGGATCCGAGCGGTCCGCCCGGGTGGGGTGGTGGCCTACGTGACCTGTTCACCCCACACGGTGGAGACCCATGTGACCGTCACCGAGGCGGCCCGCCGCAGTGGCACCCCGGTGGACTTCATCGACGCCCGGCCGTTGCTGCCGGCGGGGATGCCGGGTCTAGGGGACGGGCCCACGGTGCAGTTGTGGCCGCATCGGCACGGCACGGACGCCATGTTCCTCGCCATGCTGCGCCGCAGTTGACCCCCTGCGGGGCGGGTTGACCCCGAGCCCTGCCGGTCGCACTCAGCCGATCGGCAGGGCTCGGGTGCCGGCCCCCTTCACCGAACGGGTCAGCTCCCGCCGGTTGCTCCACAGGAAGCACCGCACCCCCCGGTCGCCGCTGCGCCACTCGTCCTCATCGGGGTGGTAGAAGATGGTGCCGGTGCGGTACTCGAGGTTGCCGTCGTCCGGCACCTTGGCGTACTTGGCGACCAGGCTGCGGCAGGCCCGATGGTTGCGGGTGGAGTTGTTCAGGAATTTCTCGTAGCTGCTGTTCGGGGCCTTCCAGACACCGACGAACTCGGCCCGGTGCCGTGCCGTGCACTTCACGGCGACCATCTCGGTCACCAGATTGCCGTCGGTCTTGGCCTGGAAACACCCGTGCCGCAGGGGGGAGGACCCGGACAGGGCCCCGGCCAGGCTGGCGGTGCGGCGTACCGAAGTCGAGTCCTCCAGGTCGGACAGTTCGCGAACGTCGCAGCGGAACCAGCGTGCTCCGCCGGTCCACCCCTGCGGCGAGGGCAGGACCACACTCAACCTGACCCGAGCGATCCGCCAGTCGGCGCCGAGGGCTTTGCGCACCTGCTGGTCACACTCGGTGAAGGCGGTCCGCATTCCGGCGCTGCCGACGACCGGCGGCTCCTTCTCGTCGGTCTCGGGCAGGGTGCCGACATGCATGGTCTCGGCCTGGTGCGGTTGATCGCAGGCCACCGGGGTGTAGTCGCGGAGATGACCGACCACCACAGGCTGGGGGTGACAGGTCTGTGCCGCGGGGGTGAACACCACCGGTGCCGCCATCGGCGCCCAGTCGTCGCTGAGATCGCCGTCGGTCCCCTCCGGTGTCGTGCAGCCGCCCAGCGCCAGGGCCACCACAGTGCCCAGTGCGATTCCGGTCAGCCACCGTCGCATCCGTAGACCTCCCCCGTACCCGTGCACCCCGCACGCGCAGCGGCAGCATACGGCACCCTCAGGTCACCGGGAGCCCCTGCGGGCCGACCCCCCGCATCGATCCGGTGAGCTTGCGGTCGTCGCTCCACAACAGACACCGCACCCCCCGGTCGCCCTCCTCCCATTCCCGCTGGGAGGGCGGGTAGAAGATCGAGCCGGCGCGGTAGGGCAGGTCGGAGTTGTTGGGCACATCCGCGTACGCGGCGATCAGCGACATGCAGCGGCGGTGGGCCTGGCCGGCGGACCGGCTGAACTCCTCCCAGGTCATGTCCCGCTCGATGTAGACCCCGACGAACTCGGCGCCGTGCGGTTCGGTGCACAGCACGGGAGCCATGTAGTTCAGGCTGTTGCCGATCAGCTTGGGGTCGAAGCAGCGGTGCACCAGGGGGGAGTCACCGATCAGGGCGCCACGCAGACTGCCGGTGCGGTTGACCGGCCGGGTGTTGTCGATGCTGTCGGTCTCGCTCAGGTCGCACCGGAACCATCGCGCGCCGCCGTTCCAGGCCGACACCGACGGCAGGGCGATGTTCAGGGTCAGCCGGGCGACATGCCAGTCGCCGCCGAGGACCAGTCGGGCCCGCTGGTCGCACTCGGCCCGGGCGGCGCGCAGGGCCGCGGAACCGGGGGAGGGACGTGGGCCGCGGGCCGCCGCACCGGTGAAGAAGCCGACGTGCACCGCCTCGGCCAGATGATTGCGGGCGCAGTCCACGGTCTCGTAGGTGCTCGCCTGCACGATCGCGGTGACCCGGGGCAGGCAGGCGTCCGTGGCCGGGACGAACATCGTCGGTGCCCGCAGGGCCGGCCAGTCGTCGGTGAGGTCGCCGTCCGTCGCGCCCTGTCGTACGCAGCCACTCAACGCAATCACAGCCGCACTGGCCAACGCCAGCGCCGCGAACCAGCGTCGCATCGTCCGCCCTTTCCGGGAGCCGGTGCCCGGCTGCGGCTCCCGTGCCCACGGCCAGCAGGTTACCGTCACCGTCCCGGATGGAGTGTCGCCGCGATTCGGCACTTCGGCCAGTCGGAAATCACCTTTTCGCGTGCCTCCGTCTCCGGAGGGTGTCATTCTGCACCATTGGTCACCTCTGGGTCACGTGGTGTCCGGTTCGGTGCCGCGCTGCCGGCGGCCGGTCACCGCCTTCGTACACTGGCCCGGTGACCGTACCGCCGCTGATCGTCGCGCCCAGCATCCTCGCCGCCGATTTCTCCCGCCTCGCCGAGGAGGTCCGCGCCGTCGAGAACGCCGCGGACTGGCTGCACGTGGACGTGATGGACAATCACTTCGTACCGAACCTGACCATCGGGCTGCCGGTGGTGCAGAGTCTGCGCGCCGCCACCGAGATCCCCTTCGACGTCCACCTGATGATCAACGATCCGCATCGGTGGGCGCCCGGCTACGCCGACGCCGGGGCCTACAACGTCACCTTCCACGCCGAGGCGTGTGACGATCCGGTGGCGCTGGCCAAGGACCTGCGCGCGGCCGGGGCCAAGGCCGGACTGGCGATCGACCGGGACACCCCGATCGAGCCGTACCTGGACCTGCTGCCCCACTTCGACACCCTGCTGGTGATGACCATCAAGGCCGGGTTCGGCGGTCAGCGGTTCATCCCGCAGCTGCTGGACAAGGTCCGCGCCGTCCGCCGGCACCGCGACGCCGGTCACCTGGAACTGCGCATCGAGGTCGACGGCGGGATCGCCGCGGACACCATCGAGCAGGCCGCCGCAGCCGGTGCGGACGCCTTCGTCGCCGGGACCGCGGTCTACGGGGCGGACGATCCGGCCGAGGCGGTACGCCGGCTGCGGGGGTTGGCGGAGCGCGCGGTCGACGGGCTGTGAGGTGGAGGCCGCCGGCGATCGCAAGGACGTGATCCTCGTCGTCGACGACGACGAGGACATCGCCCGTTTCGTCGAGTTCAACCTGCGGTTGCACGGTTTCGAGGTCATGCTGGCCAGCGACGGTCAGGAGGCGTTGGAGCTGATCGCCCGTCAGCGTCCCGATCTGGCCGTGGTCGACCTGATGATGCCCCGCATCGACGGCCTGGAACTGACCCGGCGGCTGCGGGCCGACCCGATGACGGCCGTCCTGCCGGTGATCATGCTGACCGCCAAGGGGATGACCCAGGACAAGGTCAACGGGCTGAGCGCGGGCGCGGACGACTATCTGGTCAAGCCCTTCGACACCCTGGAACTGCTGGCCCGGGTCACCTCGACGTTGCGCCGCAACAAGGAGTTCCGTGAGGTCTCCCCGCTCACCGGGCTGCCGGGTAACAGCCGCATCCGGCGGGAGATCGCCGATCGGGTCCGCATCGGCACGGACTACGCGGTCGGCTACATCGACATCGACCGGTTCAAGAGCGTCAACGACCGGTACGGGTTCGTCCGGGGCGACGACTTCATCTCCGCCCTGGCCCGCACCCTGCATCAGGCGGTGGTCTCGGTGGCCCCGCCGCCGGCCTTCCTGGGGCATGTCGGTGGGGACGATTTCGTCTTCGTCTGCACCCCGGATCAGGTCCGGCCGCTGACCTCCCGGGTTTCCGCACAATTCGAGAAGGCGGCGGACGCCCTCTACGACCCCACGGACCGCGAACGGGGGTACGTGGAGCTGAAGGACCGGCGCGGAAACATCCGAAAAGCGGCCTTGGTGACCCTGTCCATCGGGGTCTGCATATCCGACTCCGACAAGCGTCTGACCAGCCCACTTGAGGCCATGACGATCGCTTCGGAAATGAAAACCGTGGCCAAGAGCCAACCCGGTTCGTACGTGGCGGTGGACCGTCGGCGCGGCGTCGGTGACCCGGGTAACCGTCATGTGAAGTAGCTCGCCGGGCTGGCCAAATCACCCGCCCTACGTGTAAGACTTTCCCTCAGTACCCACCACGCGCTGGCGGGACTCGGTGTAATTCCGAACCGGCGGTGATCCACGGTCTGACCGTGGTAAGCCCGCGACCCGGGAGCGGTCAGTCCGCCCGGTGGACCTGGTGAGAATCCGGGGCCGACGGTTGGGTGCGGTCCGTCCGCGCCCAGACAGTCCGGATGGGAGACAGCGCGCGGATCGGAAGGGTCGGTGCTCGCCGCAGCTCGGCGTGCGCACCCACCCGTCCCGGGGGCGGCTGTGCCGTTCCTGGGCTCCGCCGCCGCATGCTTGTTCCCCGCTCCCCGCCCGCGCCAGGACCAGCGAGAGGGCAGGGACCAGGCGATGGCGAGCGTCTCCGTGGACGAGGCGATGCGTCGCGCGATCGAACTCGCGGCGCGCGGGCTCGGCACGACAAGTCCCAATCCCGTGGTCGGCTGCGTGTTGCTCGACGCCGACGGCGAGGTCGTCGGCGAGGGCTTCCACGCGTACGCCGGTGGGCCGCACGCCGAGATCGTCGCGTTGGCCCAGGCCGGTGACCGGGCGAAGGGTGGCACCGCGGTGGTCACCCTGGAACCCTGCGACCACACCGGGCGTACCGGCCCGTGCAGCAACGCCCTGGTGCAGGCCCAGGTGGCGCGGGTGGTCATCGCGGTGCCCGACCCCACCCCGGTGGCGGCCGGGGGCGCGGCGACCCTGCGGGCCGCCGGTGTCCGGGTGGACCTGGGGGTCCGGGCCGCCGAGGCGGAGCAGGGCAACATCGCCTGGCTGACCGCGATGCGCCGGGGCTGGCCCTACGTGATCTGGAAGTACGCCGCGACCCTGGACGGGCGCTCCGCGGCGGCCGACGGCACCAGCATGTGGATCACCTCCGAGGCGGCCCGGATGGACGTGCACGCGCTGCGCGCGACCGTCGACGCGGTGATCGTCGGGGTGGGCACCGTCCTGGCCGACGACCCCCGGTTGACCGTACGCAATCTGCGCGACGGCAGCCTGGCCATCCGGCAGCCCCTGCGGGTGGTGGTCGACTCCGCCGGGCGTACCCCGGCCGACGCCCAGGTCCGCGACGGCGCGGCCCGCACCTGGATCGCCACCGCGGCCGAGGTGGGCGCCGGCCCGGACGGCGGGGTGGATCTGCCCGCGCTGCTGGCCGCCCTGCACACCCGGGGGGTACGGGCGGTGCTGCTGGAGGGCGGGCCCAGGCTCGCCGGGGCCTTCCTGGCCGCCGGCCTGGTCGACCGGGTGGTCGGCTATCTGGCCCCCCGACTGCTCGGCGCGGGCCCGGCCGCCCTGGTCGACGCGGGTGTGACCACCATCGCCGAGGCCATCGACCTGGAGATCACCGACGTTACGCAGATCGGCCCCGATCTGCGGATCACCGCGTCACCCCGCAAGAGGGAGGGCTAGGCATGTTCACCGGCATCGTCGAGGAACTGGGCGAGGTCGTCGGGGTGACCCCGACGGCGCAGGATTCCACCCTGGTAGCGGTCCGTGGCCCCCTGGTCACCTCCGACGCCCGCCATGGCGACTCGATCGCGGTCAACGGGGTCTGCCTGACCGTCGTCGAGGTCGACGGCGGGGTGTTCACCGCCGACGTGATGGGGGAGACCCTGCGCCGTTCGGCCCTGGGCGGGCTGCGCCCCGGTGACGGCGTCAACCTGGAGCGGGCCGCCGCGCTGGGCAGCCGCCTCGGCGGGCACCTGGTGCAGGGGCATGTCGACGGCGTCGGCGAGGTGCTGGCCCGGGAGCCCGCACCCCGCTGGGAGACCGTCCGGTTCCGGCTGCCGGCGGGGCTGTCGCGGTACGTGGTGGAGAAGGGCTCGATCACCATCGACGGGGTCTCCCTGACCGTGGCCGAGGTCGGCACCGACTGGTTCACCGTCGGCCTGATCCCGACCACCCTGGCGCTGACCACCCTGGGCACCCGAGCCGTCGGCGACCCGGTCAACCTGGAGGTGGACGTGTTGGCCAAGTACGTCGAGCGGCTGCTCGGCACCAATCCGCCCGGCCTCGACCTGTCCGGCCTCAACCTGTCCGGGCCGGTGGCGTCGTGACCGCCGCCGGCGGGTGCGGCCCGGTCAGCCGGTCGGGCACCGCCACCACCGCGATGTCCGTCCCGATTCCGCCCATCTACTCGGAGGCCGTCGCATGAGCGAGCACAGCGAGCCGGGACCCTTCACCGACATCGAACAGGCCCTGGCGGACATCGCCGCCGGTCGGCCGGTCGTCGTGGTCGACGACCCCGACCGGGAGAACGAGGGCGACCTGATCTTCGCCGCCGAACTGGCCACCCCGGAACTGCTGGCCTTCACCGTGCGGTACACCTCCGGGTTCATCTGCGTACCGCTGACCGAGGGCGAGTGCGACCGGCTGGACCTGCCGCCCATGCACCACACCAACCAGGACCGCCGACAGACCGCGTACACCGTCACGGTGGACGCCCGGGAGGGGGTGAGCACCGGCATCTCCGCGGCCGACCGGGCGCACACCATCCGGCTGCTCGCCGACCCCTCGACCGGCCCGGCCGACCTGGCCCGGCCCGGGCATGTGGTGCCGTTGCGGGCCCGCCCGGGCGGGGTGCTGCGGCGGGCCGGCCACACCGAGGCGGCCGTCGACCTGGCCCGGCTGGCCGGTCTGCGACCGGCCGGGGTGCTCTGCGAACTGGTCAACGACGACGGCACCATGATGCGCCTGCCGGACCTGGAGAAGTTCTGCGCCGAGCACTCCCTGGCCCTGATCACCATCGCCGACCTGATCGCCTACCGGCGGCGTACCGAGAAGCAGGTCGAACTGGTCGCCGAGGCCCGGATGCCCACCGAGCACGGGGTGTTCCGGGCGTTGGGCTACCGCAGCGAGAACGACTCGGCCGAACATGTCGCTCTGGTGATGGGGGACATCGGTGACGGCCGGGACGTGCTGGTGCGGGTGCACTCCGAGTGCCTGACCGGGGACGCCTTCGCCTCGGTGCGCTGCGACTGCGGCCCCCAGCTCAACGCCGCCCTGGACCGGGTGGCACGGGAAGGGCGGGGAGTGGTCCTCTACGTACGCGGCCACGAGGGTCGGGGCATCGGGCTGCTGCACAAGCTGCGGGCCTACCAGTTGCAGGACCAGGGCCGCGACACGGTCGACGCCAACCTGGACCTGGGCCTGCCGGCCGACGCGCGGGACTACGGCACCGGAGCCCAGATCCTCTACGACCTCGGGGTGCGCACCATGCGGCTGCTCACCAACAACCCGGCCAAGCGGGCCGGGCTGGAGGGCTACGGGTTGACCGTCACCGGCCGGGAGAGCCTGCCGGTACGCACCCACCCGGAGAATGTGCGGTACCTGCGCACCAAGCGGGACCGGATGGGGCACCTGCTCGACGTGGACGAGACCGCCGAGGCCCCGATGGGCCGCCCGGTGGCCGGCAACGAGATCGGAGCGTAGGACAGATGGCGGGTTTCGGTGAGCCGGGCGCGGCCCCGGTCGACGCGGCGGGGATGACCGTGGGGGTGGTCGCCGCCCGCTGGCACGGTGAACTGACCGACCACATGCTCGACCGGGCGGTGGCCGCCGCCCAGGCCTGCGGGGCCCGGACCGTGGTGGCCCGGGTGGCCGGCTCGGTGGAACTGCCCGTGGTGGCCCAGGCCCTGGCCCGCCGCTGTGACGTGGTGGTCGCCCTGGGCGTGGTGGTGCGGGGCGCCACCGCCCACTTCGACTACGTCTGCCAGTCGGTCACCGAGGGGCTGACCCGGGTGGCCCTCGACGAGGGCAAGCCGGTGGCGCACGGGGTGCTCACGGTCGACACCCTGGAGCAGGCCCGCGACCGGGCCGGGCTGCCCGGCTCGGCCGAGGACAAGGGCTGGTCCGCCACCGTCGCCGCGCTGGAGGCCGCCCTGGCCATCCGTCAGGTCGCCACCGGCGGCACCCAGCGCGTCGGCTTCGGGGTCTGACCGGGATTCCCGGCCCTCTACCGGCTCAGACTTCGGTCCCGTCGGGGTCGAACTGTTCCTGGACGGCCTCCTCGACCGCCGTCGCGGACAGTGTGGTGACCACCTGCCCGCTGATCGAGCAGCCGGCCCAGTAGCTGCCGGTGGGCTGCGAGCCCTGGATGCTCCAGTAGTCGCTGTCGTACCGGGCCACGTCCTTGTTGACGGTGCCGAGGTCCGCCTCGCTGAGCAGCACGTGCGGGATGCCGGTCTTGCTGATGTACATGAAGTCCGTCGGCATGTAGATCGTCACGTTGTCCACCCCGGCGGCGGCCAGCAGGCCGGCCAGCGCGGTGACGTCGTGCCCGGTGTGACAGACCAGGAACCAGAGGGTACGGCCGCTGAGGCCGGCCGGGGTGAACTTCAGCGTGACGTCCTGGACGAACTCGTCCAGCCAGCGCCCGCCGATCCAGGGTGCCTCCCGGTTGTGCCGGGCGTCGAGGTCGTAGCCGGAGTGGGCGAGGACCAGAACCGGCTCGCCCGGGTCCAGCGCAGGCACGAGCGGGGTCCGCATCTCGGCGATCGTACTGTTCAGCACGGACCGCAAGACGTGTGTCGCGACCGCCTCATTCGCACCCAGGCGCTCGAGGTCGGCCGCGAACACTCGGCTCAGCTTGCTCTTGCTCTCGATGATCCAGATCATCAGGGGCTCCCGTCGATGAAGGATGTGGCCCCAGGATCCGGTGGCACTTCGCGATGGCGGTCGCTACGGTCCGTTACCGAACAGTCGGGAATCAGGCCCGGTCACGCCGGGACGGTCTGCGGGTCACCGGCGGCGTCGTGGGCGGCCATGGCCTCCTGCCGGTCGCCCTCCTCGCGCAGCATGGCGCAGTGCAGCCACGCCGGCGGGATGCCGAAGCCCTCCACCAGGGTGCCCATCTGCGGGCGTAGCTCCTTGAGCAGGCTGTTGACCACCCCGGTGATCGCCTTGGCGCGGGCCGGGGTGAGCCGGCCGTGCTCCAGGAACCAGCCCTTGTGGGTCTCGATGACGCTGAGGGCGTACAGGTCGCAGACCCGGGACAGCAGGGCCTTGACCGCCGGGTCGGTGGTCTTCTCGATGCCGGCGACGAAGGCCTCCAGGGTGACCCGGTCGACATGGGCGGCGGCGACCGTCAGGACGTGGTCCTGCACGTCGTTGAAGATGTCGAAGGGCCGGTCCTTCTTGCTGGCGGCGCCGTTGCGCAGCCGCCGGACCGCGCCGTCGAGCAGGTGCTTCTCCCGGTCCTCGAAGACCTTGAGCTGCCAGCCCCGGTCGGTGACGGCGACCTCCTCGTCACGGCCGGGCACGGCGCCGACGAGTCGCTCGATCAGCGCCCGCGCGGCGGTACGCTCCAGCACCATCTCCCGGACCTGTTCGGCGACGAAGGAGGCCCGTCCCCAGCCGTCCAGGGAACCGAACTCGTCCCGGTATCCGGTGAGCAGCCCTTTGGCCACCAACTGCAGGAGCACGGTGTTGTCGCCCTCGAAGGTGGTGAAGACGTCCGTGTCGGCCTTCAGGCCGGGTAGCCGGTTCTCGGCCAGGTAGCCGGCGCCGCCGCAGGCCTCCCGGCACATCTGGATGGTGCGGGTGGCGTGCCAGGTCTGGGCGGCCTTCAGCCCGGCGGCCCGGGACTCCAACTCCCGCTGCCGGTGCTCGTCGACCGGCTCGGCACCGCCCTGCACCTCGTGGATCGCGGCCACCAGCTCGGCCTGAGCGAAGTGCAGCGCGTAGGTGGTGGCCAGGGCCGGCAGCAGCTTGCGTTGGTGGGCCAGGTAGTCGTTGAGCAGCACCTCCCGGTCGGCGTCGGGGGCGCTGAACTGGCGGCGCAGGTCGCCGTAGCGCACCGCGATGGTCAGCGCCACCTTGGTGGCCGCCGCCGCGGCGCCCCCCACGCTGGCCCGGCCCCGGACCAGGGTGCCGAGCATGGTGAAGAAGCGCCGGGAGTCGTTGTCGATCGGGCTGGAGTAGGTGCCGTCGGGGGCCACCTGGCCGTACCGGTCCAGCAGCGCCTCCCGGGGCACGGTGACGTGGTCGAAGCTGAGCCGCCCGTTGTCCACCCCGAGGAGGCCGGCCTTGGGTCCGGCGTCGCCGATGGTCACCCCGGGCATCGGGTTGCCCTGGGCGTCGCGGATGGGGACCAGCCAGGCGTGCACCCCGTGCCGCCGCCCTCCGGTGATCAACTGGGCGAAGACCACCGCCATCCGACCGTCCCGGGCCGCGTTGCCGATGTAGTCCTTGCGGGCCGCCTGATGCGGGGTGTGCAGGTCGAAGGTCTGGGTGGCCGGGTCGTAGGTGCAGGTGGTGCGCAGTTGCTGCACGTCCGAGCCGTGTCCGGTCTCGGTCATCGCGAAGCAGCCGAGGAGGTCACCGGCGACGATGTCGCGCAGGTGGGCGTCGTGGTGCCGCCGGGTGCCCAGGGACAGCACGGCGCCGCCGAACAGCCCCCACTGCACCCCCGCCTTGACCATCAGGGACAGGTCGACCTGGGCCAGCATCTCGGTGGCCACGATCGAGCCGCCGATGTCGCCGTGGCCGCCGTACTCCGGCGGGAAGGCCGCCGGCATGCCCGCGTCGACCGGTAGTCGGCCCAGCAGCCGGGTGATCCGCTCCCGGGCCTGGTCGCCGGTCTCGCCGTACACCGGCAGGAAGCTGTCGTCGAGCTTGCGACGATGAGCCTCGCGGACCCCGACCCACGGGCCGTCGAGGACCTCCCGCAGGCGGGCGGGGTCGACAGGCTCGGACGGACGACTGGACATGGCGGCAACCTCTGGCGACATCGTCATGGGCGCGTTTCGTACCCGATCGAGCTTACCCAGCCACCTTCTTGTGGCCTCGATCATTACCCCCAACCCAACCCCAACACCGTCCGGTAGTCCCGCCCTCCGGAGGGTTGATCATGAGGTTGGCGGCGGGCCTCGATCGGCGGATTCTAGGGTTCAGTGCAACTGATCTTGGTTGTGCTGGAGGTGTTGGTGGCGAGGCCGGGTGTGGTGACGTTCGGGCATCGGCAGGTGTT
>NZ_JBEYUI010000026.1:0-76114 GCF_040643455.1 Micromonospora sp. NPDC047134 | reverse complement strand
AAGGCTCAGGCCGACCCGGCGACCGCATCGGCGCCCGCAGCGCCCGGTCCGCCGCCCACTGCCTCCGCGCCCCTTCCGGCACCTGCTCCAGCTTGATGTTCCTGCCCATGCACACCTCCGTGATCAAGGTGTTGCGACGACCGGTTGAAACCGCCGAGCGCGCCGCCATTCGTATGGTGGCCCGGGCCGACGGGTGATGAATACCCCCGGTATCTGTGGTCTCGGCGATCTGCCGTTGCGCGTGGGTGATGGGCCCGGCCGCCAGGGCCGCGTTCGCCGCACCGAAGGTCAGCGGTGCCTGCTGTCTGAGTTCACCCGCTACGCTTCACCGCCCCACCCGCCGCCGTCGCGGCATTCCTGGCCGACGCCGTCGGCTGGCGTTGGGCATTCTGGCTGCTGGCTCCCCGCCCGATGCTCGGGACGCTGGCCATGCGAGCTTTCGCTCGGCGACCGGTGCCGGCCTGAGCACGTAATGCTCAACCGGTGTGGCGTGTCCGATCCAGCTTCCAGCGCACTTGGAATGTCAGCGCCGCGGCCATCAGCACCGCCGGGACCACGGTGAAGCCGATCAACAGGGCGGTGTGGGCGGACTCCGGCTGCGTCACGGTCTGCCCCTCGGTGGTGGAGATGAAGCCGCCCAGGGCGAGCACGGCCGAGTACACGTACGGGCCGATTGCGGTGCCGGTGGCTTCGGTGGCAGTCCAGACACCGGTGTAGGCGCCGGCCCGGACGGTACCACGCTGCTCGGCGGCCGCGACCGCATCCGGGACCATCGAGAACGCGAACAGCTGCAGCCCGGCGAACGCGATGCCCAGGACGCCGACGACCGCGACAGCCGGTACGGTGCCGTAGCCGAGCAGCGGCGCCAGCGAACCGGCCACGAAGACCGCCTGGCAGATCAGCAGGCCACGCTGCTTGCCGATGCGCCGGGACACCTGCATCCACAGCGGACCGGCGACGACCGCTGGACCGAGGAACGCCCCCATGAACACGGCGGTCAGCCCAGAGTTGTCGAAGACGTACTTGGTGTAGAACGGCAACGCGGCGAGGAACAGGTGAGTGGTGGTGCCGGTGAACAGGTAGGACAGCACCAGCGCGCGGAAGTCGGGGTCCCGCCAGGCGACCGCGATGTCACCGATTGTCGAGTGGGCCGCCTGCTGGTCGGGCGTCCGGAAACCGGCGTGGGCAGTGAGACGCCGTACCCCGGTCAGTGCGACCAGCCCGGAGATCACCATGACGCCGGAGAGCAGCAGGGCCATCCAGCCGTAGTCGCCGCGCTGTCCCGACTCCACCAGCGCCGGTGCGGCCACACCGGCACCAAGCAACCCGAGGGTGAGGAAGAGCATCCGGAACATGAACACCCGGGTGCGCTCGTGGTACCCGACTCGAAGATCGGACGGGGTGGTCAGGTAGGGCACCTGGAAACACGCGAAGAGCAGGTTGCCGGCGATGAACCAGCCGCCCACCCAGAGCGCCGCCGAGGCGCCGGAGAAACCGGCGGGCACCGAGAACATCGCCACCATGGCCACCGGAAGCAGCAGACCGACCCGCAGCATGCCGAGCCGGTGTCCGTTGCCGCGCGCTTCCCGGTCGGATCGGCTGCCCAGCATCGGATGCACGATGATGTCGATGATCTTCGGCAGCAGCAGGGTGAGGCCGGCCAGGAACGGCGAGACACCGAGCGTATTGGTGAGGAAATAGAGCAACAGCAGGCCGGGAACGGTCACCCAGACGCCCATCCCGACCGAACCGGTGGCGTACGCGATCAGGTCACCTGCCCTGGTCCGCACCTCGCCCGCCGCCGGGCGCAGCGCCGTCATCGGGTCGCCTCGTGTCGTGCGACCACACCCGCGGCCAGCTCGGCGCCCTGGAACGCGCCGGAGCGGACCCGGCCGGCGAGGGTGCGTGCCACGATCCGATCGGTCAGCGCGGGCAGGTGACGGGCCAGGAAGAACTCGACCGCGCCCCGCCGGGTGGTGGGTAGATCACGGCGAGGACGACGACTGAGCGCGGCGCGCAGCACGGTCCGGACCACCCCGTCCAGCGGCTCGTATCGGCTCATGCCCTCCAGCGAGAGCCCGGCCGCGGCCGTCGAGTCGTGGATCGGGCTTCGTACCGCCGACGGGTACACGCAGGTGACGCCGACATGGGTGCCGAGCTCCAGACGCAGCGCGTCCGCGTACGCGACCAGGGCGCGCTTGGAGGCACCGTACGCAGCGGCCAGCGGCAACTGCATGACGGCCATCCGCGAGCTGAGCATGACTATCCGGCCACCAGAGGCGACCAGCGCGTCCACACATGCGGCGGTGACCCGCCAGGTGCCCAGCAGGTTGATGTCGAGCTGGCGGCGTACTTCCGCGCCCGGCGCCAGTTCGGCCGGGGCGGGCCCACCGATCCCGGCGTTGTTGATCAGCAGGTCGAGCCCACCGAGCTGGTCGATTGCTTCGCGTACCACCGCCGGCACCGCGTCGTCGTCGGTGATGTCGCAGGCCAGGACCCGGACCGGGTCATCGGCACGGGGGGCCAGGTCCAACCCGACGACCTGGGCCCCGAGCTCGTCCAGCCGGGCGCAGATGGCCCGGCCGAACGTGCCGGAGGCACCGGTGACGAGGACCCGCAATCCGCGGGGGTCTCGGGCGCTCAAACCACACTCTCCTCGGCGGTGAAGGTGCGTCCGCCCCGGGCGAGGCGATTCCGGCCAGCCGCGATCTCTTTGGGCAGGTCGGCGACGTACCGGTCGAAATCGATGCGCATGTGCGGCCGCGCGTCCGTGCCCCACCGCTCGATGGCGGCGCGCAAGGCTCGCTGCACGGCGTGCTGCTGTTCGTCGGTGCCGGGCAGGGCATAGCCGCCGGAGAGGTACGCGGCGACCAGTCTGGCCTGGACCTCCACGACCGGCAGGGCGGCACCGGTGGACTGCATCAGGCCGACGAATGCCAGGCTGGGGTCGTCGAGATGGAAGACCCGCTGGTACAGCGGCAGCTGCTCGGGGTCGGGGCCCAGCCATTGCGGGGACAGGAACGGGATACTCACCCGGTACCCGGTGGCCCAGACGATCACGTCGACCGGGTCGGCGCTGCCGTCGGTGAAGATCACCCGGTCCCCGTCCAGCCGTTCGATGCCGGGACGTGGGATCACCTCGCCGTGGGTGAGCCGGTGCAGGATCGTGTCGCTGATCGTCGGATGGTTCTGGAACAGGCCACCGGCCGGGGCGGGTAAGCCGTACCTCTGCGGGGTCCCGACGGCGAGCCGCAACAGGGTCTCGGCGATGCGCTGCCGCAGCCGCCACGGCAGGGCGGCGAGGGCACCGCCGGTCGCGTCGGCCGGACGGCCGAACAGGTACTTGGGGACGATGTGGACGCCACGTCGGGCGGAGAGCAGGACCGGGCCTCGAGCGACGTGCGAGGCGTCCACCGCGATGTCCATGGCCGAGTTGCCCATGCCGACGATCAGCACCCGCCGATCCCGGAAGACGTCCGGAGTGCGGTAGTCGTGGGCGTGCATCTGGGTGCCGTGGAACGTCCCCGGATAAGCCGGATCCGGATAGCGCGGATGCCAGTTGTGGCCGTTCGCGACCACCACGGCGTGGTACCGCTCGGTGTCACCGGACTCGGTTGTCACCGCCCAGAGCCGGTCACGCTCGACGCGGGTGACCGTGCTGCCGAACCGGATGTGCGGAATGAGCCCGAACGACTGCGCATAGTCGGCCAGGTAGCTGGCGACGTGACTGGCCGACGGATAGTCGGGCCAGTCCGCGGGCATCGGAAAATCCGCGAACTCGGTGCGGCGTTTGCTGGTGTTCAAGTGCAGGGAGGCGTACGCCGGAGACAGGCCGCTGCTGTTGTCCCTGACCCACAGGCCACCGGGCCGGTCACCCTTCTCGTACGCCACCACCGCACAACCGGCGTCGAGCAGCGCCTTGACCGTGGCGAGACCGGCCGCTCCCGCACCGATCACCGCCACCCGACTCGAAGAAACGGCCACGGTACCCCTCGACGGTTGTAGCTTCCGCCAAACCGTAGGGCCTGGCACGAGGCGAATACATGGCGTGGACCACGCGGTTTCGGGTTCTTGTTGTAGCGCACCACAACGGCGGGGAGCATGGCAGGATGACGCATCCGGACGGCTGGACGACGATGGTGGACCTGATCGAACGCGTCGTGGGCGATGACGAACTGCTGCCGTCGGTGGTCGCCGGAGTCCGTACCACCGTGCGGGAGGTCTTCGCACTGCCCACCTCCGACATCGCCGGGCACACCCGCGCTCTGCTGGTGGCCGCAACCCGCGCATTGGTCGCACGGCGCGGCCCCACCGAAGCTGAGCTGTCGTTCGTCGCGGACCTCGGTGTCACCCGTGCCCGGCAGGGCGTGCCGATCGAATCGGTGCTGGGCGCGATCCACTTCGCCGAGCGCGCGATCTGGGCCCGGGCCCGGGAACTCGCCCGGGACCAAGGCGTCAGCGCCGAGCAACTGCTGGACGTCCGGGACCTTTACGACGACTGGGCCGAGGCCGTCCGGGCCCGACTGATCAGCGCGCATCGGGCTACCGGAGCCAGCACGGATCCGCTTCCCGGCCGCCGGGACACGGCACTGCTGCGGCGGCTGCTCCAGGGTGGTTCGGCGGCCACGCTGGCAGCCGCCGAGGCCGGTCTTCCGGTCACCGACGGGCTGTGGGTGCTCGTCGCCCGGCCCGGGGAAACCGCCGCCGGCATCGAACGAGCCGTACGCGAGCACCCGCCGGTGCTGTGCGCAACCGTGGACGACCTGATGGTCGGAGTCCTGTCCCGGGCTCCGTCCGCCCGCCTGAAGGAAATCGGGGCCGTGGCAGGGCTCGCCGGTCCGGCCGAACCGGAGAAACTCGCGCCGGTGCAGCGGCTCGCCACCGCGGCCCTGACCGCCGCCGAGTCCACCGGCCGCACCGGACTGATCCACATTGCCGATGTGGCCTGGCTGGCGGCGTTGACCGAGCGGGCAGACCTGGCAACGGTGCTGCTCGACCGGTACGCGCCCGCTTGGGCGGCACTCGGACCGACTGCCGAATCGGTGGCGCACGCCGTGCTCGCCTGGCTGGAGAGCGACCGCGATGTCGACCTCGCCGGGGCGAGACTTTTCGTGCACCCCAACACGGTTCGCAATCGGGTCCGGCGCTTCGCCGCCGTCACCGGCATCGACCCGGCGGGCACCTTCGGTGCCATGACCGCCTGGTGGCTTTGCCGAACCTGGCTGCGCGACGCGACCTGATCTCGCACGCCCGCCGCAGTGCGGCTCGCGGAGTCCGACAGGGCGCAGCCTCGGGCAGCCATATTCGGCGGCACCTTCTCATCCATCGCGTCGCGCCTGTCGTCTCCTGTTTCTCGGCGACGAGGAGATCCCCTAGTCTGGCGGTAAGCTGTGCCGGTCATACCCAAAGGGGCAGTTGTCATGCGGGTTGAGCAGGTGACGGCCCCGGTGGCCTACCACGGCGAGGGGCCGGTGTGGTCGCCCCGGTGGGGCGGCCTGCGCTGGGTCGACATGCTCGCCGGTGACGTGCTGTCCCTCGACAGCGACGGCAACGTCTCGCGCAGTCACGTGGGTCCCGTTGCCGCGGTGCTGCGCCCACGCCGCGACGGTGGCGCGGTGATCGCGATCGAGCGAGGGTTCCTGCTGGAAGACCCAGACGGCTCCCGCACACCACTGCCCGAACTCTGGTCGAGCGACGACATACGGATGAACGAGGGCGGCTGCGACCCCGACGGCCGGTTCTACTGCGGATCCATGGCCTACGACCAACGCTCCGGCGCCGCCAGCCTGTACCGACTCGACGCCGATCTCACCGTCACGGTCGTGCTTTCCGACGTCACCATCTCCAACGGGCTCGAATGGAGCCCCGACGGCTCTCGCGCCTACTACAACGACACCACCACACACCGGATCAGCGTGTTCGACTACGACCGCGAGGCAGGCCTGACCAATCGGCGCACGTTCGTCGAGATCCCCGACGGCGGCCAACCCGACGGCCTGACCGTCGACGTCGAGGGCGGAGTATGGACAGCGATCGTCAACGGCGGCGCCGTACACCGCTACACCCCCGACGGCCGTCTCGACGAAATGCTGACAGTGCCCGCCCGCAAAGTCACCGCCTGCACCTTCGGCGGAGCGAAACTGGACGAATTGTTCATCACCACCTCACGGGAGGGCCTGCCGCAGGGGGCGGACCCGCTGGCCGGCGCGCTGTTCCGGGCCAGCCCGCAGATCGCCGGCCGGCCGGTACACGAATTCGCCGGATAAACCGGACGCCTCGATCTCAGCGACTTTGCGGTAGGTATTTGTATTCGAAGTGGGTGAGGTGTAGCGCGGCGGTGATGATGTCGCCGATTCGTCGTGGGCTGATGGTGGTGTGGCGTGGTGTTTTCCAGCGTCCGACGAGGATGGCGAAGCCGGGTTCTCCTTGCCAGCGTAGGCCGCGTAGGAGTCGGTTGTAGGCGCGGTTGTCGGGTGCGAGTTGGTGTCCGTCGGTGGGTTGCTTGATCGGGTCTTGATGCCGTGGCTTGTGCTTTCGTAGCCGGAGTCGGCCAGGGTGGGTAGGTCGAGTTCGGCGGCGGACCAGTTCAGGGCGGCGGTGATGCCGAGTTCGCGGGCGCAGGTGGTGTCGTGCAGATGTCCCGGCATTGCCGGTGAGGTCCAGATCGGTAGTCCGTCCGGGCGTATGACGGCTTGGATGTTCGCGCCGTGGTCGCGGTGTTTGCCGGAGTACCAGGCGTCGATCTGGTCACCCTTGGCCGACAGGGCCGTCTCGGTGAGCCGGTCGCAGTCGAACAGTTTGCCGTCGAGGATCACATGCGACCAGCCGTCGGCGGCGGCCCGACGCAGCGCGGTGTGCAGATCCTCAGCCTGGGCGGCGAGTACGGTGATGCCCTGGTCGCGGTAGCGGTACGCCGTCGCTCTTGAGATGCCGAAGCCGGCGGCGAGGAGGGTCATGTCCTCGGCCTTGCGGAACCAGACAAGCACCATCAGGGCCTGGTAGAAGCAGGTCAACGCCCGGGTGCCGCGGCGGGTGCCGCAGACGCGGCGCTGGGCGTACAACAGCCGGGCGAGGTACTGCACGAGTTCCCTCGGGACGTCGACCATGGCACGATAGGCAATCACGTGGAGCCCTCGAAGACGTGGATCTGTCGCAGGAACCCTGTCTATCGATGGCTCCACGCCTGTTTCCACTGCCGACCGAATCGCCACCTTCGCCCGTGTCACACCAATCAACCCTTATGCGTCGCTGAGATCACCTCACTGTTGGACAGACCCCTTTCCGGGATCGCGGTGGCAGCTATGCCGACGGTACCCGCAAGGGCACACCCGACGCGATCCAGGGATCGCAACGGCTACCCAAATTAATTGATTCAGAGAGGGGCTCTGAAGCGATAGCTTTGGATCAGGTGGTACTCGAACGGGAAGGCATCAGCCCCACTGCCGGCATTTCCGTCTCCGCGGGGTGGCGTTACGCCAGGAACCCGCGTTCCAGAATAAATGGTAGTGGCGTTTTGGACATGGAATTCAATTACAGGCTGCTCTTTCTCGTAACCAACCACCTTCCAGTTTACGTCGTATGACCCAGTGAACGCCGACCAGTCTCTGGGAACTTTCCCCATCCAACTCAGGCCATCAAGGACCATGTACTTGAGGACTTCAAGCTTAGGCATCTCTGAGTAATGGTAATCTTGTCGCCCCTCCGTCTCGCCAGCCGCCGCTCGCGCAACCACCTGCTGGTATATTTCCCTAAATGATCCACTGGACCACAGTTCGCTGGTCATCCGATCTCCCCAGCGGAAGTAATCATAAGTCGCACATGCACTGGGGAGAGTTAGGCATTTCGTCCAAAGTCTGCCAGGAATGGAGTAGCGACTGAAATTTTTCAGATATTTCCACAACATCTTACGGGGTCCCTCTCGGCGGGTACCCGCAGCATGACAATACTCCGGGGTTGCCGTGCCGCAAGCCTCAGGAGGCGGTTTCTGATTGCCACCATTTTCCCCCGCAGGCTTTTCTGTCGACGCGCCGCCGCCCTCAGACACTGGCGGTGGGATGATGGGATTCTTGCATCCATCGTCATTACAGAAGAGTAGGCCCGTCGGGTCGCTGTAGTGGATTGGGCTGTTGCGGCCGTAGGCATAGGGGTTCCACTGTTGCGAGTCGGCGGTGTCGATGACAGGGTCGACCGAGACGAACCGGCCGACGGCCGGGTCGTAGCCGCGGGCACCGATGATGGTGAGCCCGGTAGTGCTCATCGGCTTGTCGAGAAAGCCTCGGTTGTCGGGGTAGGTGGCGGTGGCACCACGGGGTGCGCCGTACGGGGTGTATTGGCGCCACGTTGGCGTCTGTGCGGAGTTGTCGAGGTAGAGGGTGGGTGTGCCCTGGTGGTCGGCGAGGGCGAAGGTGTAGCTGGTGCCGGTGCCGGAGCGGATGCAGGTGCCGCCGCCAGGCAGGGAGTGGTAGCGATTGCTGTCGATGGTGCCGGTGGCGGTGTTGAGGGTGTGTTGTTCTCCGGGTAGGTAGAGGGTGGTCTTGCCGGGCTCCCGCTGGATGAGCAGGTTGCCGTCGGCGTCGTGGAGGAAGGTGTTGGCACTGCTGGTGCCGCCGGTGACTTCGGTGAGTTTCCCGGCGTCGTCCCAGGTGAGATTCTGGGCGCCTTGGGCGGCGTTGCGGCCGGTCATGTTGCCGGCGTTGTCGTAGGTGTAGGACGTGGTGCCGGTGGCACCGCCGGACGTGCTGGTGGCGGTGAGGGTGTGGGGTTTGCCCTGGCCGTTGCCGTTGTAGGTGTAGTTGGTGGTGATGTCGCTGCCGCCGGAGAGGTTGCGCTCGGTCTGCTTGGTGCGGTTGCCGATCGCGTCGATCTCCCAGCTGGTCCAGTACGCGCTGCCCTCGCCGATGGTGTTTCCCACCATGGATCGGTTGCCGGCGGTGGGGGTGGCCGCGCAGTTGTCGGTGGCGGTCCACGCCTCGGTGAGCCGGTTCAGCCCGTCGTAGCCGTAGCACTGGGTTTCGGCGGTTGTCCCGTTGCGTCTGCTGACCTTTCGGTTGATCTTGCCGAATAGGTCGTAGCGGTATTCCTGCTCGTCGAGCGGGATGGCGGTGCTGCTGCTGGTGGCCTTGCTGACCAGTTGGTTGGTGAGCCGGCCGGTGTGCGTGTCGTAGGTGTTGGTGACCAGGGCGAAGCTGTTCGCAGAGCCCAGCTTCTGTTGATTGACCCGACCCCAGGCGTCATAGGTTGCGTCCTGAAGGTAGCCGGCGAGCCCGGTGAGCGTAGTGGGGAGGTCAAGCCTGCCGTAGCCGTGCCCGACAAACTCGGACGGCAGGCTGCCCTTGGCAGGGTAGGTGTCGGTGAACGGCAGGCCGATGCTGGTGTAGGTGCGTCCGAAGGTGTAGGAGCCGGCCAGGGCACCTTCACTGTCGGGGATGGTGATGGTCTGGCCGAGGCTCGTGCCGAAGACGCTGAAGGCCTTTTGTTGGGTCGTGTAGGCCTGCCCGCCGCGATAGGCGACGGTGGTGGTGAGTTGTCCGATCGCGCGGGTTACTCCCGGCACGTTGTTGCTGTTGTCGTACACCCACTTCGCCCGTTGGTTGGCCGCGGACTGGTTGGCCACGGTCGCGGCGAACTCGCCGGTCTTGCGGTTGAGCGCGTCGTAGGCGTACGACAGGGTCTTGCCTCTTCCGTCGGTGACCTGTTCCAGGTTTCCGTTGGCGTCATAGGACAGGCTGCTGTTTCCGGCGTCGGGGTCGGACTTGGTGACTACTTGGCCGAGCAGGTTGTAGGTCGACGTCCAGACGTTGTTCTTCGCGTCGGTCAGCGTCGACTGGTTGCCGCGGGCGTCGTAGCCGTACGAGCTGCTGGTGGTGGTGCCGCCGGTGACGGTGAAGGCGCCGGTGAAGGTGTCCGACGGGGTGGCGACGGTCGGCCGGGTCGTGTACTCGACCATCTGGGTCTTTCGGTCGATGGGGTCGGTGACGGTGGTGGCCACCGTGCCCCCGTCCGGGGGGATGACGGTCGTGCGATCGCCGTGGTAGATGGTGGTGGTGGAGGACACCGTCAGCCCGTTCTTCGCGGCGGCGACCACCACCGCCCGGCCGAGACCGTCGTAGGTGTTGAACGTCTGGTTCGGCACCTGTTTGTTCAGCTCCGCTGCCGACACCGGGTTGCTCACCCTCGGCAGGGTGGTGTTGTCCCACCATCCGTTGTACGACGCCCGGGTCCAGCCTCGGGTGTCGTAGAACGTGTCGGTGATCATGCGGCCGCCCTGCGGCGTTTCCGCCTGCATCTGCCGCTGTCGCAGCAGGGCGTCGTACAACGTCACCGCCGTGTCGTAGCCGCCCGCGTTGTTCAACTTCCGGGTGGTGACTGCCGTCACACCGGTCTTCGACACTGTGTACGCGAACGTGTAGTTCGCCGGGTTGCTCGTTGCCCGTGAATGCGTCCACACCGCCGTGTTACGGCCCAAGGCGTCATAGTGTTGGCGCGTGACGACACCGTTGGCGTCGGTGCTGGTCAGGGTGCTTCCTCGCCGTGGGTTTACGGTCGCCGACGAGCTCTGCTGCAACGGGTTTGTCGTTGACGTGCCGGTCACCAGGCCCACGGCGTTCATGGTGAAACCGGCGGTCGACTTGTTGCCCTTCGCGTCGTAGCTGTCCACCACCCGTCCCCAGGCGTCGTAGCTGCTGCGGCTGGCGGTCTGCCAGACGTACGCCCCGGAGACGTGGTCCTTGGCGGTACGGGTCATCGTCACGTTGCCCTTGGACGGCGCCGACGGCTGCGGGAACGCCTCGGTGAACGTGGTGTCGTCGTAGAAGGTCCGTTCGGCTTTGACGACCTGCGCGGGCCGGTTCACCGTCGCCGGGGCGGTAAGCGTGTTGATGCTGCCGGGCTTGGAGGCCGGGTTGCCGGCGGTGAACCCGCCGCAGGCCACCGCGACGGTCTCGACCTGGGAGACCAGGCCGATCAGGTTCTTTCCCGTGTTGGCCGGCGCGTGGGTGTAGCTGGTGCACCGGTCGTAGGCCGGGTTGGTCGGCACGGTGTAGGTGTAGGTGTGCTTCAGCGATCCGAGCGTGGCGCTGGCGGTGTTCGCGTCGTAGCTGTGCTCGGTGGCGGTGTACCGCCACGTCGGTGACGCGCCGCTGGTCACCGCCTGCCGGGTGTACGTCTTGACCGTCTGCACCCACTGCGCGGTCAGCGCCGGCAGACCGGTACGGGTGCGGGTCGCGGTGGCCCCTGAGGCCCAGTACGAGGTGATCGTCGAGGAGTCGACGCGCCCGTTCTCGCCGAGGTACTCGGTGGTCTCCAACTCCCGGCCGGCGAACTCGTCGACGTCCTCGTGCACGCCGCCGGCGGAGTCGGTCACGTTCACCACCGTCGTCGAGTTGTTCTTCGACATACCCCGGTAGTAGGTGACCTCGGACTGGGTGCGGCGGTCGTTGACGCCGTCACCGGTGAAGGTCTGCACCTTGGCGTAGCCACGGAACTGGCCGTAGCTGCGGTACTTGGCCTTGCCGACCTCGTTCTCGTCGTACCGCCACGCCGCCCCACCCAGGTACTTGTAGCTGCTGGTCAGGGCCGGGGCGCCACCGGTCGGGTCGGTGGAGGTGACTCGGGTGACCGCATACTTGTGGAACCAGTCCCGGTACGGGTCCACATACCCGTCCGGCGTCCAGTAGACCGGATAACACGACTTCGTGTTCGACGCCGGCGACTGCGACACCGGTGCGGTGCAGGGCACCGGCAGTTCGTAGCTGGGGGCGATCACCGATCCGGTCTCGGTGGTGATCGCCGAGATCCGCTGCCGGTAGAACGACGGCAACCCACCTGCGGTATTCACCCGGTTCGGCAACTTGATCCCGCTGAAACTCACCGACGGCAGCGTGATCGGCCCCGGCGACCCGCCGCTACTCGTGTCATGCCCGGTCCGCGTCACCGACGACAGCCACAGCGTCGGTGACGTGCCGTCCCCGGCCGCCGGCATCGTGTGTGCCAGGGCGTAGGTGTCGACCTTCTCGTGCTTGCTGGTGCCGATGTTCCACTGCTGGGTCTCGATGGAGGCCAGCCGCACCGTGGAGAAGAACGACGGGCTCCAGTTGTCGCAGTCTGTGCCCGAGGCGCAGATCAGGTCGAACGGCACGTCCGGCCAGTTGGCCTTGTTCGCCGAGTTCAGCGGCTGGCACGTGCCGGACAGGCAGCGGTCCCCGGTGTGGAATAACACCCGGTTCGGCACCGTCGCGTACGCGTCACCGTTGCGGAATCCGTAGTCGATGCGACTGAGCCAGGAGTCCCGAACGTAGGAGACGTCGTTGGTGCCCTTGTTCCGACCGTAGAAGTTGGTGGCCTGCCCGTAGTAGTACGCCATCGCGTTGCCGTGCACGTCCACTACGTGGTCAAGGCTCCACCGGTACGCCATGGTGCACACCGACGCCGAGAAGCCGTCCGTGTCGTAGCACGGGTCTCCGGCGTGTGGTGAGTACACCGGCGTGTGGTCCACCGACTTCGTCTCCGGCTTCCCCGACGTCCAGCCGGGGAGGCGGTTGCGGCCGAACTCGTAGACGGTGCCGTCGCGTAGCGTCACCCGCCAGTAGTCGGTGTTGTACGTACCGGAGCCGTTGTTCGAGTCCGTGACACGCGTGATGACTTCACCGTTGTCCGACTCCGGCTTCCAGATCTTCTTGCCGGCATCCCACACCAGCGCAGTGGAAGATCCGTTCAGCGACATAGTCACCACCGGCCCGTCCCAGCACCGGTCGTACGTCTTCACTGGCGACGCCTTACCACCCGGATCGTCCTGACATGACGCGAACGAATGCTCGATGAACGAACGGCCGGTCGACCAGCCGTCACCCACCCACGACGATTGCGCGTTCGTCGACGCGGTCTGACCATCCACACTCGCCGAGTCGTAGGATAGGTCCGCCGACGGGACCAACTCCGACGCCGATGGTGGAACCGCAATGGGATAGGAGTACGTGAACGAACCCGCACTGCCGCCACCGGTCCACGATCCTGAGGGCTTCAGATCCGTCGCCGCGTAGGTGCCGCCCTTGCCGCCCTCCTCACCCGCGTCGGCCACCGCCGCCAGCACCACCACGGCGCCATCCGCAGCGGAGCGCGCCTGGGCACCGACCGCCGGCAGGGACACCTCCGCCGATACCGATTGCGCCGCGACATCATTCGACGACACCAGTGGCGTCGCCGACCGGCACGCCGCCACCGCTGGTGTGGTCAACGCACACGCCGGAAGGCGCACCAGCCCCAACCGCGACCCGTAGTTACCACCGTAGGCCTCCGCGAACCCGGCGTAGTCCACACCGACCCGCACGACACCCTGCGCCTCGGCAGCATCAGCCCGCAGCGACAACAGGACCCCGTCTACGCCAGCCGCTTGTGCGGCGGAGCGGTCCGCGACCCGCACGTCGATCTGTTCGGCGCCGCGGTAGGAGCCACCGCGGGCCACCGGCTGTGCCCACACCGGCGAGTCGGGGGCCCGCACGGGTGCCGGGGTCGCGGCGCGGCCGGGCGCGGCTAGGTCCAGGCGGGCGGTGGCCGCCTTCGGCCAGGTGGTCCGGGCCGGACGGTACGTGTCCTTCGCTGCGTCCGGCGGTATGGTGAACTTCGTCGGCAGCGGCTTGACGCCCTTCACCGATGGGCCTGGCGAAGCGGTCGGCGCCGGCGGATCTTCTGGATCGGCCATTACCGGAGTCGCGATCAACATGCTCGCTGTCATCACGCTGGCGGCGACATATGCAACAGCGACACGACCGGATGCGGATACGTTTGATCGACCGAGCCTGTTCATGCAACCCCACCTCAAGCGAAGATCGAAACAGGCCACGCTCAAGTGTTCAGCTGCACACCCCCGTGGCGCTGACAATGTCTCATGTCGATCATTTCGGCCGGAACAGGAAGACAGATAGCCGACGATCGCTCGATAAATTCTGATCCCAGGGCGTACGAATCGGACAACAAATTGTGGTCCGGGGCGGCACGCCGCAGGATTGCCTGTTTCAATGTGGCCGCCAACAGACGCGATTTGTGGATCATTGGCATCACACGGGGGAGGCATCGTGTTGTCCATATTCGACACTTACGCCAAAGCGCGGTCGCTCTGCATCGTCACCGTCGGCGCCGTCCTGTTAGCCGGTCTGCCGCCACCGGTCGCGTCGGCCGCCGGCGCGCCGGCACCGGCCCCTGCCCCGCAGCCCGCCGGACTCCTCGACGCCGACGCGGCGATCGCCGAGGCGAAGCGGACCGGCCGGCCGGTGGAGGCGACCGCTGCGGGAACGTCGACATCTGTCCTCACCGCCCGCCCCGACGGATTGATGGAGTTGACGCAGTCGGCGGTGCCGACGCGCAAGCGGGTCGGCGAGGTCTGGAAGGCGTTGGACCCGACCCTGGTGCGCCGGCCGGACGGCAGCATCACCGCTGCGGTCACCACCAACGTGATCCGCCTGTCCCCTGGTGGCTCCGGCCCGATGGCGGTGTTGACAAGCGGCGACCGGGCTGCCGCTTTCACCGCACCAATGCCGTTACCGGCACCCACCCTGGACGGTTCGACCGCCACGTACCGGGAGGTGCTGCCCGGTGTCGACCTGACCGTACGGGTCACCGCCGAGGGTGGTTTCTCCCACGTGTTCGTCGTCAGGTCCCGGCAGGCCGCCGCGCACCCACAGCTGGCCGCTCTGCATTTGGCGACCACCACTACGGGTGTCGCCCTCACCGTGGATCGGGTCGGGAACATCGCCGGTCGAGACCGCACCGGTGCCACCGTCCTCACCGCTCCGGCACCCGTCATGTGGGACTCTGCTGCCGAGCGCGCCACCGGAGCATCCAGTCGGGAGCAGGCCAGATCCGACAGCACGGCACCGGGACGCGGCGCACGCACCGCTTCCATCGGCGTGCAGGTCAGCCGGGACAGACTCACGCTCAGGCCCGACCGAGACCTGCTCACCTCGGCCGAAACCGTGTTCCCGGTCTACATCGACCCGACGTTCACCTGGACTCCCGTCGGCCCGAAGATGTCCGGCTGGGCCACCATCTCCTACCAGCACCAGTCGACGAACTACTGGAAGAACACCCCGGATTTGATCGGCCGCATGCAGGTCGGCAACTCCGGCAGCCAACGCTCCAACACACTGATCAACTTTCCCGTTCCGCACGGCACCCTCACAGACGCCGAAATCAGCTCCGCCACCTTCAAAATCACCAACACCCGGTCCTGGAACTGCACCGAGAAGACCGTCTACATCTATGGCCCCGGCACCACGCTGACGTCGTCGAACGCCACCTGGAACCACTGGGAAGGCGTCAGCAAAGGCTCGGCCATCGCCTCGGGGAAATTCGCCTACGGCTACTCCGGCTGTGACGCCGCCGCCGTCGCCTTCGACATCACCAGCCAGATCCGCACCGACGTCAACAACAAGCGAGCCACCCGCACCCTCTGGATGGTCGCCGCCAGCGAAGCCAGCGACACCCAGAGCTGGAAGGAGTTCCTCCAGACCAGCCCCACCCTGACGATCCTCTACAACCACAAGCCCAACAAACCCACGAACCTCACCACCTCCCCCAAGACCGCCTGCGCCGGTGGCGGCTTCGTCGGCGACAGCAGCGTTTCGCTGTACGCGCCGGTGTCCGACCGCAACGGCGGCACGTTGGGGGTGTCGTTCAAACTCTGGAAGAGCAGCGACACCACGGAGAAGGCTCTCGCCTCATCCAATCCCAGCCTGCTGACCTACCCGTCCGGCAGCACTGCCGTATTGGTCGTCCCGGTCGCGACCCTGCGCACCGCCGCTGGCGGTGCCGCCACCGGCTTCTCCTGGAAGGTGCAGGCCACGGACTTCCGCTCCGCCGGCGACTGGTCGGTCACGTGCACCTTCACCTTCGACCCCACCCGGCCCGGCGCTCCGACGGTAGGGCAGCCGAACGACGGGGAGACGACCGTCGGGCAGCCGTGGACCTTCGCTATCGCAGCGGCGGCGGGGAACACCGCCCCGAAGAGTTACGTCTACCAGCTCAACGCCGGTCCGCCGGTGGACGTGCCCGCCGACACCGCCGGCAACGCCACGATCACCGCAGCGCCCACCCGCTTCGTCAACACCCTCTCGGTCACCAGCGTGTCCGCCGGCGGCAATTTCGGCGACACCGCCAGCGTGACCTTCAACTCGAAGCCCGCCGCCAGCGCCGTCGAGGGCGACCTGACCGGCGACGAGACCCCCGACCTGCTCACGGTCGGCGGCCGATACGGACTGCCAGCTGGCCTCTGGCTCGCTCCTGGAGGCCACGAACCGGGCAACCTTTTTGCCACCAACATCGGCGCACGCGGAAACGGGGTCTCCGGCAGCACCAACCCCGATGACCCGGGCAGCAACGACCCGGCCGACTTCAACGGCACCCAGGCCGTCACCGGCCGGTTCTTCGGCGAAGGCTTCCAGGACGTCCTGGTCTACTACGACAGCGGGCCACACGCCGGCGGGGCCAGCATCCTACGCGGCAACGGCGACGGCTCCGTCATCGAATCCCTCCGCAGCGGCGTCCAACAGAGCGTCGTCGCCGATCAGCTACGCGACGAGAACGGCAGCTCACCCCGGCAACTGGCCAATGCCGGCGACACCCGCGGCACCGGCTCCACGCTGCCCGACCTGATCAGCATCACCGGCGACGCCGAACACGGCTACCGCCTCAGCTACCACCCGAACCTGGGCGTACCGGGTGGCTACTTCTTCACCTACCACACCACCGCCCTGACCCCCACCGGCGACACCGACTGGAACGACTGGACGATCGCCACCACCCAGACCACCGCCGGCACCGCGATGTTCCTGTGGAACCGCACCACCGGAGCACTACATCTGTGGACCGCGCTCGCCTACGACGAAGACACCGGACAACTCACGCACACCCCCTACACCCTGCGGGCCGATGGCTGGAACACCGACACCACCATCGACCTGCGGGCAGCGGACATCAACACCGACGGCACCCCCGACCTCTGGACCACCACCAGCGGCGGACAGAGCACCGAATGGCACGTCACCAACCTGACCAGCGGCAACGGAACCATCACCGCCCAACCGTCCCGAGCCCTGATCACCGCCGACCATGCCTGGCAGCTCAACGACGCCGCCACCGGAACAGTCACCACCGCCAGGGACACCGCCGGCACGTTGCACGCCACCGGCACCAACGGGGCCACCTGGAGCACCGGCGACCTGTTCGACCCCGACGTAGCCTTCAACGGCACCAGCGGCACCCTCGCCACCAGCGCCCCGGCCGTACCCACCAACGCGGCCTTCACCGTCTCCACCTGGGTGAAGCTCGCGGCCCATGGCGGAACGGTGCTGTCGCAGGATGGCGCGAACACCGCCGGGTTCAAGCTCTGGGCTGAGTCCAGCGACCAATCATGGCGCTTCGCCATGTCACGAAGCGACGTGGCAAGCCCGATCTGGGACACGGCCAGCGCCGGCGCGGGTTCGGCCCGGCTCGGTGTGTGGACGCAGCTGACAGCGGTCTTCAAGCCGGCCGGCGGCAACCTGCACAGCATGTTCCTCTTCGTGAACGGTCGTAACGTGGCCTCGGCCGCCCACGGCACCATCTGGACCGCCGCCAAAGGCTTCCGCATCGGCGCCGTCAGAACAGGTCCGACAAGTCATGGTGGCTACCTCAATGGCGAGGTCTCTCTGACCCAGGCGTGGGACGTAGCGACGCTGGGCCCGGAACCGGCGGCTCACGACCTCAACGGCGATGGCCGAGCAGACATCGTCGCCGCGGACTCATCCGGAAACCTGTGGCTACACCCGAACACTGGAAACGGCGGCATGTCGACATTCGGCTCACCGGTCAAGATCGGCACCGGCTGGTCGGTCTACCGGTGGAACATCCGGGACTGGAACCTGGACGGACGTGCCGACGTCCTCGGAATCCCCCCCGACGGCATTCTTTGGCTTTACCCCAACGTCAACGGCGCGCCGAGCTCCGCACAGCGCCGTCAGATCGGCGTCTCATGGTCCGGCTACACCCACGCCACCGGGCACGCCGATGGCGACCGGAAGCCCGATCACTTCGGGATCAGAGCGTCGACCGGTGAATTGTTCTACTACCCGGACGGATGCTGCAAGATGCTCGTCGGTAGGTCCGGTTGGACGAGCTATCGCATCTATCCGGCGGACTTCGACTCCGACGGCCGCGACGACATTGTCGCCATCGACGGCTCAGGTCAGCTGTGGGTCTATCCGAACACCGGCCAGGCCGGATTGGCGATGCTGGGCACCCGGCGATTGATCGGACAAAGCTGGTCAAGCTACCGGGTAGCAGTGGCCGACATGAACTCGGATGGCAAGCCGGACATCGTCGGTGTCGACTCCAGCAACAACGTCTGGCTCTACCCCGGAAACGGTGCCGGGGGCCTCGACAGCCGGGTCCAGATCGCCAGCAACTGGACCACCACCAACGCCAAGACCATCGGCTGACATCCAGGCGAGAACATCCGCTCAAGCTGAACCGATCAAGGACGGTGCGGATCAGCTCAAAGATCATCAGCGTACGCTCGTTGACGCCCTCACCGGCACCTGCCCGCAGATGACCGCACTGACCGGCTTCATCGGCTCGTTCGCCGGGCTCCTCACGCCCGCAGCCGGCAACGACGACCGTCTCGACTCATGGATCACCGAGGTCAAGGCCACGGACCTGCCCCACCCGGGCACCTTCATCCGCGGCCTCCCTCGGCCTTGACCGCGACGCCGTCAACGGCGCCCTGACCCACCCCTTCCACAACGGCGGCACCGAAGGCGTCAACACCAAACTGATCAAGCGACAAATGCACAGACGCGCCGACTTCGCCCTCCTACGACAACGAATCCTGCTCGGCTGGCCGGCACCCTCGATCACCACCGAATGTGAGACAGAGCCGTTTACTTGACACTCCCGGAACTGGCTGTGCTGTCGGCGCCGCCGCCGGGACGCCGAGTCATCGCTGTGGACGGCAAGGTGCCACAGGGCACTGTTCCGGCCCGAGGAGAGCGGGTCCATCTGCTGTCGGCCTACGACACGTCGACCGGTATGGTCCTGGCTCAGGTCCAGGTCACGGCGAAGTCGAACGAAATCCCCGCGTTCGCCCCGCTGCTGGAGCAGGGTGGTGATCGTCGCGGACGCGCTGCATACACAGGTCACCCACGCCCAGGCCGTCGCCGCGGCCGGATGATTTTGCGGTCAATCGCGTGGCGCTCGGTCCGCAGGAGCGTCGCGACGCTGAGCTGAACGGCTCGGCTGCGCGGGGATGGTGCCGTCAGTACGAGTCGCAGCCGCAGGCTTGGATTTGCGGCGGTGGAGCGTGAGAGTCATGACCAGCACGACCAGCGCTCCGACGATCAGCCCGAGGATCGCGCTGGCCACCGTGTTGACGAGCCAACCGACGAGCCCGCCAAGAACACCCGTGGCGTCGTGGGCGGCGACCTCCACGTGGTGCACGGCCTCGTACAGGAAGTGCAGGTTCAGCTCGTTCGTACCGAGCAGCAGGATGTGCCCGCCCACCCACAGCATCGCCGCGGTGCCGACTACCGTCAGCACGCTGAGGACCACCGGCATCGCCTTCACCAGACCGCGGCCGAACGTGGCGACGGCGCCGGAACGTTGCGACAGGCGCAGCCCGACGTCGTCCATCTTCACAATCAAAGCCACCACGCCGTACACCAGGACGGTTATGACGACGGCGACGACAGCCAGGATCGCCAGGCGGGACCAGAACGCCTGATCGATCACCTCGTTAAGGCTGATGACCATGATCTCCGCCGACAGGATCAGGTCGGTTCGTACCGCCCCAGACACCAGTGTCTTCTCATCCTGCACCTTTTCCTCGCCCGCGCCGGACGCATCGTGATGGGCGATCTTGGCCCACACCTTCTCCGCGCCTTCGTAGCAGAGGTAGGCGCCGCCGAGCATGAGGATCGGAGTGAGCAGCCAAGGCACGAACTGACTGAGCAGCAGCACCGCCGGCAGGATGATGAAGAACTTGTTGCGCAGCGACCCCACGGCAATGCGCTTGATAATCGGCAATTCGCGCTCGGCCGCCAGGCTCCGCACGTACTGCGGCGTGACGGCAGCATCGTCGACGACGACGCCCGCAGCCTTGGCGCCGGCCTTCGCGGCGGCCGCCCCGATGTCGTCGATCGACGCGGCAGCGGCCCGGGCCAGCACCGCCACGTCATCCAGCAGGGCTACGAGTCCACCGGCCAAGGGAGGGTCCTTCCAGAGGGTTGCGCAGAGTTCGAACTGGCCCATTCTCGCCCAGGTCCCTGCGCGCGGCACAACACCTCCGGGATCACTCCACCGCCCGAACTGCCGGCCGCCGTCCCGTCGGTGACGGCACCGATCAATCCCGGCGGCAGTCGTCATGACGCTGGCTTCTGCGGTCTCGCCGCGCTGGTATGTAAATCCTCAGTAAAGACCCCGCGTATCGACCTGATTGCGCTGCGTAACCTCCCGCCAGGAGATCCGCATCCTTGGATCCCATTGGGTTGGAGGCGTAATGCCAGAAGATCGATTGCGCCGGTCAGCGGCGGCCACGGTGTCGGTGCTGCTGACGGTGAGCAGTTTCCTGGCGGTGGCCGAACCGGCTACCGCCGCACCGCACGGCCCGCCTGACTGGGTGGACCAGATTGGTAAGCAGAGCCAGACGGCGCTGCCGGCACCGGAGATCCCGGCGCCGGCGAAGGTGCCGCTGGCGCACAGCACAGCGGCCAAGTCGCCGACATGCGCCTTCCCGACAGCCGCGAGTTGGGACGTACCGGCCGACGCGGGCGCGGCATCCGGCGCGGCTGACCAGGGACGGCCCGTCCGGCTGGTGCTCGCCCCGGCGGCTCGGTCGACAACCGCGCTGCGGGTACGGGTCGCCGACCGGGCCATCGCCGAGCGGGCCGGGGCCAGCGGCTTCGTGTTCAGCGTCAGCGACCCGGCCGCCGGCGCGCAGGCCCCGGCCGGACGGGATCCGGCGACCCCTGGCCGCAACGCCGGACCGCTGGCGGCATCCGAACCGGGCACCGCAGCGGCCGGGCAGCGGCGACCCGCCTTCGGCGGCACCGACAAGGTGGCTGCCCGCATCACTGTCGACTATTCGGGTTTCGCCAACGCCTACGGCAGCGACTACGCCAGCCGGCTCCAGGTGGTGGCACTGCCCGACTGCGCGCTGGCGGCCGCCCTACCGGCCGGGTGCCAACCGGCCGGCAAGCCGGTGCGGTTCAGCAACGACTTAGCGGCACAGCGGTTGACCATCGAGGTCGGTGACCTGGCCAAGCAGGCAGCCGGCACCGACGCCGCCGACGCGTACGGCGCCACCGCCACCTTCGCCGTCACCAGTAGCGTCGGTGGGGACAACGGCACCTTCGGGGCGAGTTCGTTGAACAGCGCCAGCACCTGGTCGGTCTCGCCCGGCTCCGGAGCGTTCCGTCGCGGATGTTCACGTTCGGTCGGTCCATCAGCGCAGCTCGAGCGCCACGGTGACGTAGGAGTGGGCGGGCAGGTCGACCTCGAGCCCCCGGGGATGGGGGCCCACGCCGGCATGGTCGGTGGGGGCGACGGCGTCGGGCTGCTCGGGGATGTTGTGCGCGTCGAGCGCGGTGGCGGTCAGCACCCGCGCGGTGTGCCCGACGACGTCGCGGCCGCGCAGGTCCAGGACGAGGGTGCGGTCCGTCTCGGCGTCGAGGTTGGACAGCGAGACCAGGGCGGTGTCGCCCTTGACCGACGCGGACGCCGAGACCAGCGGCAGCTCGGTCGCGTCGACGGCGCGAGTCTCGACGTCGCGCAGGTGAACCGCGAGGGCGGCGGCATCGTGGTGGCCGGTGTTCATAGCGAAGACGTGGTACGTCGGGGTGAGCACGAGCGCCCCCGTGTCGGGGTCGGTGAGGATCATGGCCTGCAGCACGTTGACGGTCTGGGCGATGTTCGCCATGACCACGCGCTCGGCGTGACGGTGGAACGCGTCGAGGTGCACGGAGGCGACCAGGGCGTCGCGCAGCGTGTTCTGCTGGTACAGGAACCCGGGGTTGGTGCCCTTCTCCACGTTCCACCACGTGCCCCACTCGTCCACGACCAGGCCGACCTTGCGGTACGGGTCGTAGCGGTCCATGACCGTGGAGTGCCGGGTGAGCAGCTCCTCCATGCGCCGGGCGCGGGCCATGGTCACGTACCACTCGTCGGTGCTGAACCCGGTGGCGTCGCCCTTGTCCGACCACGACCCGGCCATCGTGTAATAGTGCAGCGACACGGCCTGGAACGGGCCCGCCGACCCGGCCGGGTCCGCCGCCAGGTCGTCGAACGAGCGCATGAGCGTCTCGGTCCAGTGCAGGTCGGCCTCGTTCGCGCCCGCCGCGATCCGGTACAGCAGGTTGCCGCCGTGGTTGCGACTGTAGGTGGCGTACTGCCGGGCTAGAGACGCGAACTGCTCGGCGCGCAGGTTGCCGCCGCAGCCCCACGCCTCGTTGCCCAGGCCCCAGAACGGCACCCGCCACGGCTTCTCGCGCCCGTTCGCCCGCCGCAGCGCCGCCATCGGTGAGTCGTCCGCCCGGGTCAGGTACTCCACCCAGTCCGACATCTCCGCCACCGACCCGGACCCCACGTTCCCCGACACGTACGGGTCCGCACCGAGCAGCTCGCACAGGTCCATGAACTCGTGCGTGCCGAACGCGTTGTCCTCCACCACGTCGCCCCAGTGCGAGTTGACCATCCGCGGGCGGCTCTCGCGCGGGCCGATGCCGTCACGCCAGTGGTAGTCGTCGGCGAAGCAGCCGCCCGGCCAACGCAGGTTCGGGATCGAGATCGCCCGCAACGCCTCGACCACGTCCGAGCGGATGCCCCGCACGTTCGCGACCGGCGAGTCCTCACCCACCCAGAACCCGCCGTAGATGCACCGCCCCAGGTGCTCGGCGAAGTGCCCGTACACGTGCCGGCTGATCGTGGCGCCGGGCAGGTCGAGGTCGATCACTGCGGTCGTGGTCGTAGTCATTGTCTCCCCATCGGTTGCGTGTTCCGTCATTGCATGCCTCAGCGAGGAGCTCGCGGAAGCCAGACCCGCATCGGGCCGGGGGCGCGGTTGCCCCAGGTCGAGAACGGGATCGCTGTCACCGGGCTCGTCGACGAGCTCGGTGGCGGTGTCGGGGTCGTAGAGGCCGGTGCCGCGTCCCGGTGATCGGGGATACGGGGACGGCGCGCAAGGCGGACGTGCGCCCATAGGTGCTCGACATGGTTTCCTTCGACCGAAACGGGCTAAACGGCGCGGGTGGTTGCCCGGCCCTAAGCCCCACCGCGGGTGGAGCCACGTACCACGAGACGGACGGGCACGACGACGTGCTCGGCCGGGCCGGTCCAGCCCGCCATCTGCCGGTGCAGCAGACCCACCGCGGTCTCAGCGACACCTTCATGGTTCGCGTCGACGGAGGTGAGGCCGGGCGGGACGAAGCTTGACATGTCGAGGTTGTCGAACCCGGCGAGCTGGACGTCGGTGGGCACCCGGAGCCCGCTCTCTGCCAGGGCCGCGACCGCGCCGAGCGCGACGACGTCGGTGACGGCGAAGACGCCGTCGAAGGGCAGACCGGACGCGATCACATCGAGCAGGGCATCACGTCCGGCCGCCGACGTGAACGTGGAGATGGGCACCACATAGCGTGCGTCGACATCGAGGCCGGCATCGCGATGTGCGCGCTCCCAGCCAATGCGGCGGTCCGACGTCATCATGTGCGCGGTGTCGAACGTGCAGCCCAACCCAACGATGCGCCGCGAGCCATGCTCGATCATGTGCGCCGTCGCGAGGCGGGCGCCCTCTTCGTTCGCCAGCCGCACGTGGTTGAACCGGTCGGGCACGTCACGCTCGCCGAGCAGCACGATGGGCTTGGCGGTACGCACGCGGTCCAGCTGGTCGCGGTCGAGTCCGACGACGGACAGCAGGACGCCGTCGTAGAGCTGGAGTCGCGCGACGCTCAGCGCCGCCATCTCATGCTCGGGGCTGCCGCTCGTCCGCTCAAGGACGAGGTGCCGCCCCTCGGCCTCGATCAGCGGCGCGATCTTGTCGGAGACCTCACCGAAGTAGTCGTGGAAGCTCGGCACGATGAAGGCGACGGTGTCGGTCCGTCCCGCGCGCAGGTGGCGCGCGGTCAGGTTGACCTCGTACCCCAGCGCCTCGACGGCGGCCATGACACGGGCGCGCGTCGGCTCGTTGACCGGGAGGCGCTCATTGACGACGTTCGACACGGTCATGACCGAGACGCCCGCCTCACGGGCGACGTCCGCCATCCTCACCACATATCCTCCTTATCGCGGCATTCTGCCAGCTCAGCAACGTCGTCTGGCGAGAAGCCGCCACCCATCCACACGCCGGGGCGGGCCTTGACGCAACACGATCGACTCTTTACTTTAACGCTAAAATCCCGCTCAATATGAGGACGCCAAGCCCCAGCTCGCGTCGATATGCCCACGAATTCCAGTCAAGGACGACCGGAACTGTTCTCAAGGGAGAGCCCGCGGTGCGTACCACAAGAACGAAGTTGTCGATTGTTGTCCTGGCTGCAGCCGTGTTAGTGGGACTTGTCGGATGCACCTCTGCCGACAACCCCGAAGACGACTCGGGAACGCTGACCCCCAGTGACCCCACGACGTTCACGGTCTGGATCACGTCGGCCCAGCAGGCCCCGGCACCCGAGAACAAGATCACCAAGCTGCTCAAGGACAAGCTCGGTGTCACCCTCAAGTACGAGATCGTCACGCCGGACAACGAGGACCAGAAGATCGGTGTCATGCTCGCCGGCGGCGAGTTCCCCGACCTCATCGGCACCGGCGACCTGAAGCAGCGTCTCCTGCAGGGCGGCGCTCTGCGGCGCCTGGACGACATGCTGGCCAAGGGGGATTACCCCAACATCGCCGAGCACGTCAAGGACGACATCAAGAAGATGAGCTACTCGGGCGACGAGGTGGACAAGGGCCTGTACATCCTCCCGAACTACAACCGCTTCTACGGCGACATCACGGGCGGCGTCTACTACGGTCCCGCGTTCTGGATCCAGAAGCGTGTGCTCGCGGACGCCGGCTACCCGGACCTCAGCAACATGACGCTCGACCGCTACTTCCAGCTCATCTCGAACTACAAGGCGAAGCACCCCCAGACCGCCGGCGCCCCGACCGTCGGCTTCGAAATTCTGGCGTCCACGGGCCGTGAGTGGGGCATGACTAACCCGCCGGCGCAGCTGGCAGGCTCCCCGAACAACGGTGGCGTCATCGTCGACAGCAACAACAACGCGTCGATCTTCGCCGACAAGGACATCGCGAAGAACTTCTACAAGGTCCTCAACCAGCAGTACAACTCGGGTGTCGTCGACCCCGAGTCCTTCACCCTGACGTTCGACCAGTACACCGCGAAGCTGGCCACCGGCACCGTCCTCGGCATGCACGACCAGGGCTGGAACTTCCAGACCGCCACCCAGTCGCTGCAGAGCGCCGGCAAGGACGAGTACACCTACGTGCCCCTCATGCCCGTCTACGACGGGGTGAAGCCCTGGTACGCCGACCGCCCCGTCATGAACACCAACCAGGGGTTCGGCGTCTCGGTCTCCAGCAAGCAGCCGAAGAAGGCACTGAAGTTCCTCGACATCATGCTCAGCGAAGAGTGGCAGAAGACGCTCTCCTGGGGCATCGCTGGCGAGGACTACCAGGTCGGCGCCGACGGCATCTTCTCCCGCACGGACGAGCAGCGGAAGAACTACAAGGACCTCACCTGGCGTGCCTCCAACCGTCTCGATGCGCTGCTCGACATGCTGCCCAAGCGCAACGGCAAGTTCTCCGACGGCAACGCCTACAGCCCCGACGACCAGCCCGCCGAGTTCTACGCGACGCTGAGCGACTACGACAAGGACTTCATGGCGAAGTACGGCAAGAAGACCTGGCTTGAATTCGTGAACAAGGCGCCGGAGAACCCCAAGTACTACCCGGCGTGGAACCTCACGCTCTCCGACGAGGCCAACCAGGTCAACCAGCAACTGACCGACACCAGCGTGCAGAAGCTGCCGGGGATCATCGCCGGCCCGCCCGCCGACTTCGACAAGAACTGGCAGGCCTACGTCGACTCCATCCGCAAGATCGACGTCAAGGTGTACGAGGACGCAGTCACCGCTGGCATCAAGGACCGTCTGGCCAACTGGTAACAGTCTGCGAGCAGTCGTGGGGGGGGGCGTGCGCCCCCCACCACGACGCGTTCTCGATTACCACCCATTGCTCCTGACGACGAGGTTGGACAGATGACGGACGCCACGGTCGGCATCCCCGTGACCGCCACCGGGCTCGAACCGGCCCCGGAGCCCGCGAGCAGTTCGCGTGCCCAGAACCGCAAGGCCCGAAAGAATGCAGCGAAGGGTCCCAAGCGCAAGATCACCTGGGACCTGGTCTGGGCGCAGCGAGCCCTGCTCGCGATGGCCGTCCCGCTGCTGCTGTACCAGATCCTGTTCAAGTACGTCCCGGTCTACGGCTGGGCGATCGCCTTCCAGGACTTCAAGCCGGCTCGCGGCAGCAGCCCCTGGCCGGGTCCCCGCAGCCTCTGGAACCAGCAGTGGGTGGGCCTCGAGAACTTCCACAACCTGTTCACCGGTGTCATGGGTGAGCGGTTCATCCGGGTCGTGATCAACACGATAGGACAGTCGGTCCTGACCCTGACCGTCGGTACCCTCGGGGCCATCGTCCTAGCGCTGCTGCTGAACGAGGTCAAGAACCTGCCGTTCAAGCGAGTCCTTCAGAACATCACCTACATGCCCCACTTCCTCAGCTGGGTGATCGTGGCGAGCATGGCATCGGTGGCGCTCTCGCTGCCCTCCTCCGGCGGGTTCATCAACCAGGGCCTCATGAACCTGCACATCATCGACCAACCGGTCCTGTTCCTGACCGAGCCGAACTACTTCTGGGGGATCGTCGCCGGGACGAACCTGTGGAAGGAGCTGGGCTGGAACACGATCATCTACCTGGCCGCGATCACCGCGATCGACCCGAGCCTGTACGAGTCCGCCGAGGTCGACGGAGCAGGCCGCTTTCGCAAGATGTTCAGCATCACGCTCCCGAGCATCAGGCCCACGATCGTCGTGCTGCTCATCATCAACAGCGGCTGGATCCTGTCCACGAACTTCGAGCTGCCGTACTTCCTCGGCAACGGCCTGGTGTCCGACAGGTCCGAGACCATCGACGTCTTCGTGCTGCGCTATGGCTACGAGCTGGGCAACTACAGCCTCGCCATCGTCGCGGGCATCTTCAAGACCATCGTCGCCGTCATCCTGGTGGGCGCGGCGAACCAAGCGGCCAAGCGCCTCAACCAAGAGACGCTGGTCTAGGAGGACTTCATGTCAAGCACCACTGTCGCGAAGCCTCTGGCGCGGCGCGCATCACGGGGCGGGTCACGGCGTCGCAAGTGGACGACCGAGCGGATTGTCTTCACGACGCTCAACACGACCTTCCTGCTGGCCCTCGCGGCGGTCATGGTCTACCCGCTGCTGAACACGCTCGCCATCTCCCTGAACGACGGCATGGACGCCGTCCGTGGCGGGATCGGCATCTGGCCTCGGGACTTCTCGCTGCAGAACTACAACGTCGTGTTCAACATGCACACGATCTACCAGGCGTTCTTCATGAGCGTCCTGAAGACGGTCGTGGTGGTGGCGACAAACCTGTTCTTCACCTCGATGCTCGCCTACGCGCTCAGCCGCACAGAGTTCATCTTCCGCCGCCCGATCACCGTAATCTTCGTGCTGACGATGTACTTCGACGCCGGGCTGATCCCCAACTACCTGCTCATCAAGGACCTGGGCATGCTGAACACCTTCCAGGCCTACTGGGTGCCGACGATCATCAGCGCGTTCAACCTGATCATCCTGCGCACGTACATGAAGTCGATCCCTGAGGAGATCATCGAGTCGGCACGGATGGACGGTGCGGGCGAGTTCCGTACGTGGTGGCAGATCGTGATGCCGCTGTGCAAGCCCGCGCTGGCCGTGGTGGGTCTGTTCGTGGCGGTGGGCAGCTGGAACGCCTGGCTGGACACCCTGCTTTACGCCTCGGGCAATCCGGCGTTGACCACCTTGCAGTACGAGTTGCAGAAGCTGCTGTCGAGCTCGATGAACGCCGGCGTGAACTCCGTGGCCGCCACGGGCGCCGCGGCCTCTGGCGGGCAGGTCACCACACCGATCGCGCTGCGGTCGGCGATCACCATGGTGGCGGCCGTCCCCATCCTGTTCGTCTACCCGTTCCTGCAGAAGCACTTCGTGTCCGGTCTCATGATCGGCTCCGTGAAGGGCTGATCGCGTCGGCCTCCCGCCCACCGCAGGAGGCCGACCCCGTCCTCAGGACCCGCAACTGCGCACACTGAAAGGCCCCGACCATTCTCCGTTTCAACCCCGCGTCGCGACTGTGGCGCATCCTGGACTCGCTCGGCTCCATCATCCTGATCAGCCTGTTCTGGCTCCTGAGCCTCGGCCTTGTCGTGACGGCGGGAGCGGGAACGGTGGTCGCCTACGAGGTGTGCCGCCGGTACGTCCTGGGCAAGGACGGTGGCGTCCGGGCCATTGCTTCGAAGGCCTTGCGGCATAGCTGGAGGCAGGCGACCGTCGTCGGTCTGCTGGCCGTCCCGGTCGCGGCCGTCGGCATCCTCTCGCTCTCCTACCTGCCCACTCGCGGGCTGGCCGAGGTCTGGGTGTCGCTCATTGTCGTCGGACTTTTCCTCCTGCTCCTGGTCTTCTGGTGCCTCCCCCTCGTAGCCCGCTTCACCAACCCCACCTGGCGCCAGGTGCTCAACGGGCTCACGTTGGGGCTGACGACGCCCAGCCTGACGTTCCTGCTCGGGATCGTGTTGGTCCTCGGGGGCGTCGCCATCTGGAACTTCATGCCCGCGGTGTTCGTGGCGCCCGGCCTGATCCTCCTGTGGTGGTGCTACCTGCTCGAGCGGTTCTTCGTCGCCCGGGGGTACGTGCAAATGGAGCCGAAGGAGGCAGAGGCCTGACGCTCTCCAGCCGTGGACCTGAGTTGTCTCGTGAAGCGGCTCGCGTCGATCTTGTACACAGAACGGTGGGGGTGGACCAGCTTCGGTGGCCTGGGCACCGAAGCTGGGAGGTGTCGAATGTCCAGCAGCGTGCAGTCACGGAACCAGACCTCCTTCATCGTGGCACCGGAGAACTGACTCTGGGACAGGTTGCAACCGGTGAATCGGACGCCGGACAGGCGAGCCCCGGTGAAGTCGGCTCTCGTCATGTCGCATGCAGTGAAGGTGACCGCCGTGAAGGCAGCGAACCGCCACCCCGACAGGTCCAGCCGGGACTCCTCGACCGCCACGTCGGCGACCACTCCGTCTCGGAGGCCACCGAGTCGCCGCCGAAGGCTTCGTTCTGCACGCTGATCAGCGCGGCCCGCTGAGAATCGGTGCCTGGTTCGTACAGACTGAGGTGGTCGAGCGTGGGTGGTGTCTTCAATGTGTCGGGCGTACAGAGCAGGTAGGTGTGCCGGGCTTCCACGATGAAGCCGGCGGCGGTCAGAAGTGCTTCCAGGCTTGGGGCGCAGCTGGTGACGTACTCCAGGCGGGGTTTGCGATCAGCCGCGTGGAAGGCTGCGACCAGGGCGGTGACATCGGCCGCGGTGATGGCAGTACCGGGACGCGGCGTCGCGTAGTTGATGTAGGGACTGGTCGTTGTCGGATCCATCCCGATCACGAACGGCCCCACCTCTACGGGCGCGGGTCGGTTGGACAGGTTGGCGGCGACGGACTGCTGAATGCGAACATCCATGATCAACCTTAACCTCGATGCATGAGAGAAGCTGCGGTGCGCGGAAAGAAGCGTTGGACCGCTGAACCGTGATAGAGCCGCGCGACGATCATTCGCCGCGTGGTCGACACTCAGGCGGCCGCTCGGCCTACCCGGATCACAGGCGTCATTCCCTCATGCAGAGTGCCCACGCCGATCGCGTGGTCGGCTGCAAGGTTGCCGCAGCCGGCTTGAGCTTGTCAACCCTTGATCACTGCCGCAGCCGCACATGCCGCCGACCAGGTGCGTTGGCGCCGGAGGGCCTTCACCCCGGGTCGCTTCGAGCGGAGGACGTCGGAGCAGCTACCCGCCAGATGCAGCTTTGAGGATCGGATCTGCTGCACTCTCGTGGACAGAGCGCCGCTACCTCCCGGCGATGGGGTAGCCGATCGCCGGGAAATCGCCGTCGGCGGTGAACACGACCGTCCACTCGTCACCGCTGCCGTTGCTCATCAGCGCCGCCTCGTCGTCGCCCCACGCCGTGGTGTAGTCGTAGTAGGGCTCTCCGCCGTCGATGATGCGTTCCAGGACAGCCAACGCCTTGCAGCGCTGCCGCAGAAGGTCGATGCCGGGCAGTCTGGCGGCCACGTCATACACGGTCACCGCACGAACCTACGTGGCGCAGCCAGCGCCTCGATGCCCACTCGGCCCAATGTTCTTGGCACGTTGCTCGCGGCGCATACGCACATACCGCTGACCGCTGACCGCTGACCTCTACCTCGGCAAGGGGTCCCACCACCGCATACCACCATGCTGTAGTCCTGGCGGTAGCGCCGTTTCCACCTCTCCTCCCGCATGCCCGGCCACCGCTCGCATGCATCAACCGGCACCGGCGATCGCAGCCCAGGTCCGTCAAATCCGCGACCTGGGCGACGCTGTCCGGGCGACGCGAACCTCACCACCCATCCCGCCTCACACACGCATTCCGCCTCCGACGGCAGAATCCGCCACCCGATCTCCATGCGCCACGCCACTCAGCCGGTCAGCACGACGGGCACGGCACGGCCGTCGCATGGGGCTCCACCATTCCGCGCCTCCAGACCCGCGACGTACGTCGCCCCACCTGCGCCCTGGTCAGCCGGATCCCGGCTCGACGCCGACACCTTCGGCCAGCACATCCCTCCCCGAAATGCCGCCAACTATCAGGCGCTGGCTGACACACGACGCTCCCGCCGGTCGTGCACCCGCAGCCAGGGCCAGCCCCGAGCACATCGGCCTTCACCGAAAGCAACTCGCCATGGAAACGCGTCATCAGCTCCAGGTCCGTATCGACCAGACCCCATCAACACGTACGACCACCTCGTCAACGTCCTCCTCACCCGAGCCCTGCTTCAGCTCACGCGACATCACGCAATCGGCAGGCAGACCTGCCCCTCACCCCTTGGCCACCATCGAGGGACAGACCATGAAGGCCCGCCCGCACAGGCCACAGAGCCTCCCGACCACAGCCGTCAGGGGTCGGCTTGACGCCGCGGGGAAGCAGCGGGTGGATAGACGTCCACACCAGACATCTGACGCCACCGCCCACCAGGGCCGCAGCGTCACCAGCCCATGGCCGCAGCCAGGCTGCAACCCCGAAAGGACAGCCGTTTCATGCCCGCCCCACCCCCAACCCACCCCGCCGAACGCCGCCGATCAGCGGCCGTCTGCCGGCTGATGCTCGATCGCCTCACCGACGCCGAGGCCTCCGACCTGCTCACCGGACTGCTCGGGCCGACATGGCCGAGGCGGGAGGCCGGGGCCGCCGCCGAGCTGGTCCGCCCGGCCGGGGCCGGAGACCCGCTGGCGGACGTCCGGGCCGTCTTCTCCTGGTCGGATCAGACCCTGCCGAGGCCCGTGGCGCGCGCCTTCCGACTGCTCGGTGTGCTGCCCGCAGCGGAGGTCGACGCGGACGCTGTCGCGTCCCTGGCGGACGTGACCGTCGGCGCGGCGAGCCAGCACGTCGATACGCTTGCCCGAGGTCGTCGAGGGTCTCGAGACGTGACGACAGCTGATCCACCCGACCGCTGTCACGGTCGGCGCTGGAGCAGGCGATCCCGGTCAGCCGCTTCGCGTCCCGCCTCGTGGTCGCGGCAGGTCGGACCGCTGGGCTGTGGGCGACCGGCCGGCACTGGGCACGGCCGGGCGCCCGGCCCACGTCACCTGGCCGAGGCCGCCTTCCGCTGCCACATCAGCTGGATCTTCGACTCCATGAACACGGCCAGCTCCGGCCGTCGCTCCTCGACGAAGAAGTGCCCGCCGTCGAACTCGGTGGTCTCCACGGGGTGCTCGGTGTACCGCTGCCACTCGTGGGTGATGACCTTGTCGTCACGGCCCTTCATCACCGCGATCGGGCACCGCAACTGTTCGACAGCCACGTCCTGGTAGCCGCCCAGCAACCTGAGGTCGCCCCCGATGATCGGCGCGAAGTAGTTCATGAAGTCCGCGTCGGCCAGGTTCTCCTCGCTGAGCCCGCCGTACTCGCGCAGCACCTTCTTGATGCCCTCCGGGGTGTCCAGATCGGATACTGCCGTGAACCCCCGGCCGCACGGCGCGGCCGACCCGGAGGTGAAGAACATCAGCGGGGGGTTGTCCAGGCGTTGCTGGCAGAGCTTGGCGACCTCGTAGCCGACGATGCTGCCCATGCTGTGTCCCCAGATGGCGTACGTCCCACGGAAGGAGTCCACCAGCTCGGTGAAGATGTCCCGGGCGAGCAGGGGCAACGACGCCGGCATCGGGGTGTTGGTCCGCTGTTCCCGCAGCGGGTACTGGACCACCCGGACGTCGATGCCGTCGCTGAACGCCAACTTCCACTTGCTGTAGTACAACGTCCCCGAACCCGCGTGCGGGAAGCACACGAGCGGGAGCTTCTCCACGATGCTCACTGGCACCCTTTCCCGTCCTGCTGTCAAGCCGTCGACCAGAGCACTCGGATCGCCACGGACGACGACACGGCCACGTCCACAGCACCGCGTGGCCGCGTCGCCGACCGATACGGTCATGCCCTTTCCAGGAACCTCGAGGCACCGAAGAACCCGACCACCGTCCACGCGCCGAGCATGATGTAGCTGATCGGCTCTGCTTCGAACGTCGTGTGCGCCAACGACGCCCTCATCACTTCCGCCATGTGGTAGATCGGCAACACCTCGTGCACGGCCTGGACCCAGCCGGGCAACCGTTCGATGGGGAAGTTGATCGGCGAGAACATCAGTGAGATGAACGCGATCAGCTGCGACAGGGCCATGGCGGGCTCGGCCGCCATGACGAACGAGTAGCCGTACCCGATGGCGAAGCAGGACAGCACCATGAGCACGAAGCCCGGGAGGATCGTCCACGAGATCGCGTAGCCGGGCTCAAAGATCAGGTGCGCGACGAAGACCGAGATGGCGATGGCCGGGACGGTGACCAGGGCCCAGATGCCGACATCGGCGATCAGGAACAGCTTGCGGTCGACCGGTAGCGCCTTGACGAAGTCGAGGTAGCCGGTCATCTTCGCGCCCGCGTTCTGCATCGGCACGGTGACCAGAGCCGTCATGATCAGCACGATCGTCGGCGCGCCGGTCGCGAGGTACAGCATGCCGCCGCCATCCGGCGCGGGCATCAGGTACGAAAAGCCGATCGCCACGCCGAGGGCGATCACGATCATGATGACCGAGAAGACGACCAGGTAGCTGCCCTGCTTCCGGGCTTGGAGCTCGATCACATACTTGAGTTTGCTACCGGTGGACACCTTCGACCGCTCCCTTGTTGCCGACGAGTTCGATGTACATGTCTTCGAGGGTGATCTCCGTGAGGGAGTACTCCGTCAGCAGACCGCCATCACGCTGCTCGGCGGCCCACTTGAGGGCCTCGGCGGCGAGTTCGCGCTCGAAGGTGAGGGTCAGTTTCGCGTCCGCGACCTTCAGGCTCTCGCCCCAGGCGGGCCTGACGAATCGGTCCTCGGGCGCCGTGGCGACGGCTTCCAGCTTCATCCGGTTGCCGGCCGTCTCGCCCTTGATCTGTCGGACGTCGCCCTGCGTGATCACCTTGCCCTCGTTGAGGATGGCCATGGTGTCGACGGCGCTCTCGGCCTCCCGGATGCTGTGCGTGACCACCACGACGGCCGTGCCGTCCTTGGTCAGGTCGCGGATCGCGCTCCACAGGAAGCGCCGCCGGACCGGGTCGACGTCGTTCGTCGGCTCGTCCAGGATCACCACGCGACCGGGCGCGACGGCGGCCATACAGAACCCGGTGAGGCGTAGGATCCCGCCGGAGAGCTTGTTGCCCGGCGCGTCCGCCCACTGCATGATGTCGAGCCGCTCGAACAGCTCGGTCGTGCGCCGGTCCACCTCCTCGGCGCTGATCCCGCGGAGCTTGCCCATCACCCGGGTGACCGCACGGGGCGTCAGCTCACCCAGCGGGGTCTTGGACTGGGGCTGCACCGAGCACAGGTAGCGCCCCAGGTTCCGGTTCTTCGTGATGTCCTTGCCGTCGATCACGATCGAGCCCGCGTCGGGCTTCAACAACCCGAGCAGCTGGTTCACGATCGTCGTCTTGCCCGCGCCGTTGTGGCCGAACAGGCCGAACACCTCGCCCCCGTCGACGCGCAGGCTCACGTCGTCGTTGGCCACCGTCCGACGACCCCTTGACTTATACGTTTTCGTGACGTGGTCCAGTTCGATTACAGCCATTATCACCCTCCTTCGGCAATCACAAACCATAGCTGGCGGAAACGCGGCCAGTCAGATACTCGACCTCGTCATCCAGAATTCGGACCAGCTCATGCGGGTCCTCGACCCATTTGCTCAGAAGGAGCAGATCCAGGCGTCCGTTGCCGACCTTCGAGACACAGTAGCAGTCGGCATAGTCCAGTTTGGACTGATCGTCGGTCAACTGCGCGAGCGTCATGTCCCAAATTGCATCGTATTCGTCCTCGACATTTCCGACAAAATTCAGCAAGCACGTCGGCCGGAGTGTCTTGCCCATCACGGACAGCACTTTCCGGTGTTTGACAATCGACCGTACGTTTTGCACCAGGTTCAGGAAACTGACGTTGTTCTTGTTCATCATGCGGACCTTGTCGGTGATGATCCCGTCGAGGTCACCCATCGTGTCGCGCTCCGCCGGCACCAGCACGGGGAGGCTGCCGAGGACCATGCCCATCACCTCGGAGTAGTCCTTGTCCTCGAACACGCGCGACTGGAGGAGCGTGATCAGCGCCACCTTGTCGATGCCGAGCAGACGGCCGACGACGCGGGCGTAGAGGTGCACGACCAGGTAGAACAGGTCCGGCTCGGTGCCGTCGGCGGCCCGAAGCCGGTCCAGGTCGACCGAGTAGCGGACGTCCCGGATCTGGCTGTCCGCGAACCGGGCAGATTTCTCCTGGATGGTCTTCGCGTACCGGACGTACTCCACCAGGTCGAACTTGTCGATCAACTCGTCCGAGGTGATGTCGACCGGGCCCTTGGCGATCTGGTCCTGCAGGTGCCGGTAGCTCTTGGCGATCGGCATCGCCCGACTCGTGCCGGCCATCAGCTCCTCGTAGCGCTTGAGGAGATCGCCCCGGAACAACTGGCCGGACGCCGCATCGAAGATCGAGTGGTCGAACTGGAAGAGCAGGTCGTGCGAGCGGTCGTTGTACGTGATCAGGACGACCTGGTACATCGGCTTGTCGACGACCTTGAAGTCCATGCTCCACTCGCGCTTGACCAACTCCGCCCGCAGCTCCTCCTGCTCGTGCGGCTCCAGGCCGGACATGTCCAGGCGCGGCAGCGCGATGACCTCGGGAGCCTCGAACTCCTTCCACCGGAACCGCCCGAACGACCGGACCAGGAAGCTGCGCATGAGCCCGTGTCGCCCGATCACGTCGCACAGCGCCTGCTGGAGCACGTCGAGGTCGATGAGCTCGCGGAGCTGGATCAGGTAGAGCTGGAGGCGCGATTCGGTGGCGAAGTGCTGCTTCTGCATCGCACTGATCGGGTACGTCCACTTCACCGGCTGGGCGCCGATGGACCTGCGCAGCTCCTCCTGCCGGCGGTCGATCTCGTCGAAGACCGCGGCATAGCCGCCCGGGTAGGACGGTAGGCCCGCGCTCGCCTTGAGCGCCTCGAAGTCCCAGCCCATGCCGATGTCCTCCGGGCCGCCCCGAACCACGTAGTGCGGCAGGAATTCGGTCGGCACCCGGAGCTCGGTGAACTCCCGGACCACTCGCTTCTTCAGCGTGTCGTCCAGGCCCGCCACGGCTAGCACGACGAGCGTGTCCTCGTCACGTCCCGACTTGACCTCACGGAAGGCACACGGCGCGCCGAGGCGTTGTTCCAGCAGCACGGCGAGGCTGTCGAAGGACATGTCCTCCGATCCGCCACGCCTGATCGTCCGCTCGATGAAGGCGGCGAGCCCGGCGATCGTCGGGTGGTTGTAGACCTCCTTGGCGAGGACCTTGTAGCCGTTCCTGTCCAGGGCGTTGGTGAACTGCACCAGCTTCACCGAGTCGAGGCCGATGTCGAAGATGTCCGCGCGGCCGTCGATCTCGCTGAAGCCGAGCAGCGTCCGGATCTCACGCTCGATCACCGCCGCGATCGCCTGCCGCTCGTCGGCACCGCCGGGCTCCACCTCGACATCGACCAGCTTGGCCGCCGCCTGCGTCCGGAGAAGGTCCACGCCGTGGTACGCCGTGCGGATACCGCCGTCGCGCATCCTGGGCAACAGGTCCAGGACCGAACCATCGGCCTCCCGCAGGTCGGCGAACGAGTAGAGCCGCGTGACGCCCGCTTCGGCAGCGCCGCGCTCGTTGTCGGCGAACCAGGTGGTGACGTGCCGGTCCCACCCGTCCCGGTGCAGACCCGGCCGGGACAGGACGTAGCACGGGATCCGCCGCTCCCGGCCCACCTCGGTCAGCAGGCCGAGGAGTCGACGCTGGTCGAGACCGTCGGTGGCGCCGTCCCGGCTCGGCGTGTCCCACAGCACGACCTCGTCGACGGCGGGCAGGGCACGCAACCCGGTCGACAGCGTGCCGGCCAGCTCCTCCCACGTGGACCCGGTGACCACGGGACGCACGGTGATGCGCTCGTCCACCACGCCGACCCGGGTTCCCGCGGAGTCCGAGCCGAGGTCGAACGGCAGGATCTCGACGGTACGGGCAGGGTTCGCCCCCGCGAGGTCGCGCACCATGTCCTCGATGTCGCGACGACGACCGAGGACCGCCGTCCTCACCGCCCGCCCGGCCGCCGCGACGGCGCCGTCCAGCGGGACCATCCGGGGCACGAGTCGCCGACCCCGCTCGTAGCTGACCGCGACGTCGTCGGGCCGGTGCGCCTCCAGCTCGGTCTGGAGGTGTTCGCGCCATGCTGCCCGGCCGGCACGGCCATCGAGGGAGGAGTCGCACCGGACGGCCCGGACCCGGAACGTCGGGTGCTCGTGATTGATGCCGATGAGCAGTGGCACGACGTCGCCGTGAGCGCCCAGGAGGTCACCGGTGTCCAGCACCACGACGTCCTTCACACACCGTTCCCGCATCCCGGGGATGGCCGCGCAGAGTCCCCGCAGGGTGGTCACCAGCGACGGGCGGTCGGTGCGGTTCACCACGACCGTGTCACCGGCCAGGGCGTGCCGTTCCAGGTCGTCCAGCAGCCGCTTGAGGTCGTCGTCGTGGCCGGGGCGGACCACCGCACCGGATTGCCCTTCGAACCGGTACTGCGCACCGAACGAAACATATAGCGTCCGCCAGTGCGCGACCTCGTCCAGCACGCGCTTGAGCCCACGACGGTCGTCGGTCAGGACGATCAGGACCTTCGGCTGCTCCTTCCCGGTCGAGGACGGGCGCATGGACGGCGCCCAGGCCAGCCGCGACGCGGGTACCGGCCCGGTCGTGGCGACGGCGCCGGTGACAGCCTGCCGGGCCGGCGCGACGGTCGCGACGCGCGGGCCGCCGTCGGTCTGGCCCTCGACCAGCTGCTGGAAGTGTTCGATGTCGACCGGATACTCGACCTTTTCGAACGGATACAGCGGCAACGTCACCTTGCGCGGCAGACGGCCCTTGTGGAACGCCTTCCAGTCCAGCGAGAGGCCGTTCTCCCAGAGCTTCTTGACCGCACGGGCCAGGTGCTCGCCGTCCTCGATCTCCTCCATCCGGTGCCGCAGCATGTTCACCGTGGTGACCGCGGCGTCGCGGGCGATGGCGCGCACCAACGACGACAGCGACTTGCCCGGTCCGACCTCGACGAACAGGGTGCCGCCGCGCTCCAGGATCGCCTCGACGCCGGGGGCGAACCGGACCGTCTCGCGGGCGTGCGAGCAGTAGTAGTCGCGGTCGGTGGCCTGTGCCGCCGTGATCCACGTACCGGTCACGTTCGACAGGTACGGGATCTTCGGCTGGTGCAGGGTCACCTGGTCCATCACCGCACGGAACCGGCCGAGCATGGAGTCCATGTACTGCGAGTGGTAGGCGTGGTCGGCCTCGATGTGCGAGAACTTGATTTCCCGCTCCGCGCACTGCCGTTCGATCTCGGCGACGGCCCCCGGGGTACCGGAGACGGTGCAGTCCTCGGGGCCGTTCACCGCGGCGATGGCCAACTCGTCGGTCAGCATGCCCCGGACGACGTCCTCCGGCGCCCGCACCGAGGTCAACGCCCCGTCGGCCGTCGTGTCCATCAGGCTGCCCCGGGCCTGGACGAGGCGGATGCCGTCCGCCAGCGAGAACACGCCGGCCACATACGCCGCCGCCAGCTCCCCGGTGCTGTGCCCGATCATCCCCTTCGGCTTGAGACCCCACCCGATGAGCGTCCGGGCCATCGACGTCTCCAGCATGAACAGCAGGATCTGGGTGGTCCCGATGTTGTTCAGCTGCTTCTCCGCCGCCGCGGAGTCGCCAAAAAAGACCTCGCGGGGCACCTCGTGGCCCAGGTCCGCGCTGATCGTGAAGCACTCGTCCAGGTACGCCCGGAAGTCGGATTCCGTCTCGTAGAGGCCGCGGGCCATGCGCAGGTGCTGCGCGCCGAGACCGCTGAAGAGGAAGTAGACGTCGCGACGCGCGTTCTTGTGGACCTGCGCGGATGGTTCGTCGGCGTCCAGGGACTCCTGGAGCCGCTCGCGCAACTGCTCGACGTCACCGAACTCCACGGCGTACCGGTGTGCGAGGCGGCGTTGGCGGTTCTGGAGTGTCCACGCCAGGTCCGAGCCGTCGAGGTCCGGGTGCGCGGCCAGGTAGTCGACGAAGTTCCGCTTGATCCGCCCGATGGCGTCCGCGGACGTCGCCGAGACGACGAACGTGTTGTACGTCCGGCCCTTGGACGGCGCCGGCCTCGCCTCGGGCGCTTCCTCCAGCACCACGTGTGCGTTGGTGCCGCCGATGCCGAACGAGCTGACGCCGGCGCGCAGCGGCAGCACCTCGCCGGCCTTCGACAGTTTCGGCCGCAGTTCCTGCTGCTCCGCGACGACGTAGAACGGGCTGCCCTCAAGGTCGACGTTCGGGTTCAGCTCCTGGAAGTGCAGGCTGCGCGGCACGGTCCGGTGTTGCAGGATCTTGCACGCCTTGATCAGGGAGGCGACGCCGGCGCCCGTGTCGAGGTGGCCGATGCTCGCCTTGAGCGAGCCGATCCCGGTCGTGTCCGGCTCAGCCGCGCCGAACGCCTTACGCAGCGCCTCGATCTCGATCGGGTCGCCGAGCGAGGTGCCGGTGCCGTGTGTCTCGACGTAGGACACCTCGGCGGGGGGGACGTTGGCGACGCGGTAGGCCTTGCGGATGACCTCGGCCTGTCCCTCGATGCTCGGCGCGGTGTAGCCGACCTTGCGGTTACCGTCGTTGTTGACCGCCGAGCCTTTGATCACCGCGTAGACGTGGTCGCCGTCGCGCAGAGCGGTCTCCAGCCGTTTGAGCACCACGATGCCGACGCCGTTGCCCTCGACGGTGCCGGCCGCGTCCTTGTCGAACGGCCGGCAGTGGCCGTCCGGCGAGTGGATCATGTTCTCCTGGTAGCGGTACCCGTTCTTGTGCGGAAGCGTCAGCCCGCTCCCGCCCGCGAGCGCGATCTGGCACGACCCGGTCCACAGGTTACGGCACGCCATGTCGATGGCGACCAACGAGGTCGAGCACGCCGTGTGCAGGGTGAAGGCGGGGCCCTTCAGGTCCAGGGCGTACGCGATCCGGGTGGCGGCGAAGTCCTTGTCGTTGAGCTGCATGCCGGTGAACGTCATCCCGGATTCCAGGATGTGCCGGGTCAGGGTGTGCGTCTCCCAGGGGAGGTTGTTCGTCGCACCGAGGAACAGGCCGATGGCCTCGGGCCGCCCCTCCGCCGAGTAGCCCGCGTCCTCCAGGGCGTGGAAGACCTCCTCGTGCAGGGCGCGGACCTGAGGATCCAGCAGGGTGGCGTCGGCCGGGGCGTAGTTGAAGAACTCCGCGTCGAAGTACTCGATGTTCGGGAACACACCCTTGGCCCGGACGTACCTCTCGTCGTCGAGCGCCGTCTTGGCCACACCCACCCCGAGCAGTTCGTCGTCGGTGAAGCGGGAGATGGCGTCGACGCCCTCGACCAGGTTGGCCCAGAACTGGTCGATGTCCTCGGCCTGCGGGAACCGGCCGGCCATGCCGACGACGGCGATCTCCAGCCCGGTCTCGCGGCGCTTGGTGGCCCTGCTCTCCGGCATGGTCAGAGCTCCTTTTCAAGATCGGCGGCGAGTTCCTCGGCGATTTCGTCCGCGATCTCGCGCAGCAGGGCGGTGGCGGAGAACGTGTGCTCCTCCTCCTGCTCGGCGAAGGCGTCTTCGGCGTCGGCTTCGGCGTCGTCGGGGTCGGCGGTCGGATCGTCGCCGCTGTCAGCGACGGCGAGGAAGGCGGCGAGGGAGGCGATGGAGGTGTGCTGGAAGAGCTGTACCAGCGGCACGTTCCGGTCGAGCACCTTGCGCAGCCGGTTGTTGATGGTCAACAGGTTGAGCGAGTTGATCCCGAGGTCGAAGAAGTTGCGGTCGACGTCGATCGTCTCGGCGGGGACGAGGTCGGCGATGATGTCGAAGAGGATCCGCGTCATGTCGGACACCGGTCCGAGATGCGGCGCCTCGGGGCGGGCCTCCGGCTCGGGGCGGATCTCGGCCAGCCGGGTCCGGTCGACCTTGCCGCTCTTGTTCAACGGGATCCGGTCGAGCTGCACCAGCCCGGCGGGGATCATGTACGGGGCGGCCTGCTGCGCCATCCCCTGCCGTACCACCTCGGGCGCGATCCGCTTACCGGCGACGTAGTAGCCGCGCAGGCTCTTCTCCCCGTCCACCTCGACGCAGATCACGGCGGCGTCCTCGACGTGCTCGACGGACCGGAGCACGCTCTCGACCTCGCCCAACTCGACCCGGAAACCGCTGATCTTGACCTGGTCGTCGGCACGGCCGAGATAGTCGAGCGACCCGTCGGGCAGCTCGCGGACGAGGTCACCCGTGCGGTAGAGGCGGCGGCTGGACAGCGCCGGCACCGTGACGAAAGCGGCGAGGTCGAGGTCCGGCCGGTTGTGGTACCCGGTCGACACGCCGTCACCCCCCACGCACAGCTCGCCGACCGCGCCGGGTGGCAGCAGGTTGAGGCCCCGGTCCAGGACGTGGGCCGACGAGTGCGCCAGCGGGTGGCCGATGGGAATCCGCTCGCGGAGCAGGTCCTCGTCCCGAATCTGGTACGTCGTTGAGAACGTCGTGTTCTCGGTGGGACCGTAGCCGTTGGTGATCCGCAGGCTCGGGCAGGCGCTGCGGACCTTCGTAAGGTGCTGGACCGACAACGCGCTGCCGCCCACGATGAGGTGTCCGAGCCGGTCGAAGATCGCCGGGTCGTGGTCGCAGAGTTGGTTGAACAGCGGCGCGGTGAGCCACATGCCGGTCACCTCGTTGCGCTTGATCGCCTCGCGCATCAGATCACCGTCGAGCACGTCCAACTCGTCGGCGAGCACGAGGGTCGCGCCGAACAGCATCGTTCCCCAGATCTCGAACGTGCTGGCGTCGAAGGCGGGCGAGCCGGTGAACATCAGGACCTGACGGTCGTCGAAGTCGAAGAACTCCTGGTCCGCGACAAGGCGCAGGATGTTGCGGTGCGTGATCTTGCAACCCTTGGGGTTACCGGTGGAGCCCGACGTGTACATGAGGTACGCCGTGGCGCCGTTCAGGTTGCGCTGCCGGGGAAACGGCGGCACGTCCCCGATCGGCGGGTCGACGAGCAGCACCCGGGTCGCCGCCGGCGCCCGGTCGGCGAACTCCGCCACGGTGCACAGGTCGCGCACGCCTGCGTCGGCGACGACGTACTCCACCCTGGGCTTGGCATCCTTGGTGTCGATCGGGACGTAGAAGTTCCCGTTCTTCAACAGGCCGAGGATCGCCACGATCAGCTCCGGGCGGCGGTCCGCGAGCACGCCGACCGCCACGCCCGGAATCACGCCACGGCTCTTGAGCTCCCAGGCCACGGCATCGGACCAGCGGTCCACCTCTGCGTAACTGAACTCCCTGCCCCGCCACACCAGCGCGGTCTTCTCGGCGTGGGTCGCGGCGACATCGGCGAAGACGTCCACCACCGATGAGTCCAGCATGGCGGAGTGAGCCGGCTGCGGCACCGCCACGTCCGCCGCCCGGCTGTCCCACAGGGCGATGTCCGCCACGCGTACCCGCGGGTTGCGCACCGCCGCGGTGAGCACGTTGCGCAGGCTGTGCTCCAGCGCCTGGATCAACCCCGGTGCGTAGTGGTTCTCGTTGTAGGCGAACGTGATCGCGAAGTCCCGACCGGGGTTGACCACGATGTGCAGGTCGTAGCTCGTCCGCTCGAAGACCTCGACGCCGTCGAACGCGAGCCCGTCACCGGTGTCGCCGGCGAAGTCGCGCAACTGCTCGGACAACGGGTAGTTCTCGAAGGCCACGACGTGGTTGAGAAGCTTGTTCCTCAGCGGGGTGAGGCCCTGGATCTCGTGCAGCGCGTAGTGCTCGAAGGCACTCGCCCGCAGGTAGGACTGCTGCACCTCCCGGCACAGCCCGGTGAAGTGCTGGTCCTGCGTGGTCGTCACCCGGACCGGCTGCGTGTTGCAGAACAACCCCACCGCCTCGCCGATGCCGGCCATCTCGGTGCCGCGCCCGGACACGACGCTACCGAAGACGACGTCGTCGGCGTAGGTGAACTTCTGCAGCACGACGCCCCAGGCGGCCTGGAAGACAGCGCTCTGCGTCACCCCGGCCTTCTGCGCGAACCCCTTCAGCCCGTCGTACAGCTCGGCGGGGAGGGCGAAGCGGTGGGTCGCGCCACGGTAGCCGCCGGGACGGGGGCTCGCGGGGAGAACCGCCTCGGTTTCGTAGCCCTCCAACGCCTCCGCCCAGTACCGCCGGGCGTCCTCGTCGTGCTGCCGCTCGTACCAGGTGACGTAGTCGCGGTAGGGCAGCGCCTCGGGCCGCGACTGGAACGAGCCGGACCGGGTCAGCTCCTCGTAGTAGCCCATCAGCGTCCCGAACAGCGGGCCGAGCGACCAGCCGTCCAGGATGATGTGATGGAACGTGAACACGAGACGCCAGCGGCGGTCGGCCAGCCGGATCAGGGTCGCCCGCAGCAGGACGTCCGCGCTGAGGTCGAAGCCCTTCACGCGGTCGGCGACCTTGAACTCCTCGACGTCCCGGTCACGGTCGGGCCGGTCCCGGTAGTCGCGGACGTCGAGCTGCGGCGCCCACTCCTTCAGCACGATCTGGTACGGCTGGTCGGTGTTGCGGTACGAGAAGATCGTGCGCAGGACGCTGTAGGTGCGGGACACGCCCGCGAGCGCCGCCCGCATGTGCTCGACGTCGACCTCGCCGGTGATCACGAAGTCGAACTGCTCCACGTAGGCGTCCGAGCCGGTGTCCACGGCGTGACTGAAGAGCATGCCCTTCTGCATCGCGGCCAGGCCGGCGATGGACTCGATGTTGTCTCTCTCAACCATGAACCAGGCTCTCTACTTAGCACCCACGCGGTGTTCGGGTCGTGGCGCCCGGCGACCGGCGCCGGGGTGAGGGATCGTCGTCACGCCGGCCGCTAGATCCCGCCCCCGACATCCAGCAGGATGTCGGCGAGCACGTCCTGACGGATCGGCGAGGAGACCTGGAAGCCCCGTGGTTCACCGGACTTCAGGGCGTCTCGGACTTCGTGGAACGACTCGTCCACCGCCGCGATGATCTTCTTTGCGGTGCCGCTCGCCTCCCACGCCCGTGGGTACCGCACCTCGACCAGGAGCTCACCCCCTCTGCGGGAGGCGACGATGTCGAGGGGGTACGGCAGGCGGTGATCCCCGTCGGTGGTGATGTCCCCCGGGAGATGGGTGAAGCTGATGCCGTCGGCGCTGTCCTGGCCGCCCAGGTAGTTGAAGCCGATCTGCGGCCGGACTGCGGTCAGCGCGCTCCGTTGCGCACCCAGGCCGGCATCGATCCGCACCAGGGGACCGAAGCCGGCGCCCTTGTCCGGCAGCCGGTCGAACGACCGCCGCACCGCGTCCACGGTGTCCGCCACGCCCTGCTCCACCTGGACCAGGTGCGGGAAGGTGCTGGTGAACCAGCCAACCGTCCGACTGAGGTCGTGGTCCCCCGCGATGGGTTCGCGGCCGTGCCCTTCCAGGGCGAACAGCACCCGCTGCTGGCCGGTCACCGAGGCCAGCGCCCGCGCGACGACGGTGAGGACGATCTCGGCGTGGCTCGCTCCGTGCACCTCCCGGGCGGCGGCGAACAGCGAGAAGTCGTCGGTCTCGGTCAGTCGCACGACCGTCGCTGCGGTCTCGGACCGCTTCACGTCGCGCTCGGCGAACACCTCGCCCGCCTCGCCCGCGCTGCGCGCCAGGTCGAGCCAGTAGGGCAGTTGGGCGCGGAAGCCGCCGTCCAGGGCGCGCTGCTCGACCTCCCTCGTCCACGCCGGGAACGGCATGGTCTTGGCGGGCAGCTCGGCGTCCGGGTCGGCGAGGCTGATGGCCAGGTCCTCCAGCAGGACACCCCACGACACGACATCCACGGCCAGGTGGTGGATCGCGATGGCGAACCGCGCGCCCCCCTCACCCAGTCCGGCGGCCAGGCTGACGACCGGGCCGCCCCGCACGTCGACCCGCGCCTGCACCGTCCGCAGGTACTCGGCGAGGGCGTCGTCGGAGAGCCCGTCCGGCGCCTGCTCACCGTGGACGAGCGTCGGGGCGTCGACGTCGCGCAGGCGGAGCCCGCCCTGCTCGTCCACCTCGACGCGGAGCATGTCGTGATGGCGCACGAGCCGCTCCACCGCCCGCACCAGGCGCTCCAGCGACACCGGCTCGGCCGGCGTGACCAGCAGGCACTGGTTGAACACCCGGGTCCGGGCGTCCGGGTCGTCGAGGAACGCCAGTTGGATCGCGCTCGCCGTGATCGGCCCGGACAGCGGCTTCTGGTCGTACACCCGCAGCCCGCTGCCAGCGCCGGCGGACTCGGACAGCTTCTCCTCCAGCGACCGGATGGTCGCGTTGCCGAGGAGGTCCGCGGCCCGGATCGTGATGTCCTGCTCGCGGAGCCGGGCCACGATCTGGATCGCCTTGATCGAGTCGCCGCCCAGCGCGAAGAAGTCGGCGTCGATGTCGTCCACCGGGATGCCCAGCACGTGCTGCCACGCGTCGGCGACCACGCGCAGCGAGTCGGTCTCCGGCGCCGCCGCCGTCGCCCCCGCCGTGAAGTCGGGCTTCGGCAGCGCCGCCACGTCGACCTTCCCGCTGGCGTTCAACGGAACCGTGTCGGCCTTGACGATGAAGGACGGCACCATGTAGTCGGGCAGCCGTCGGGACAGGGCCGCCCGCAGCGCCGACCCGTGGTCCTGGTCGTCCACGTACCCGACCCAGAGGCACAGGCTCCTGCTGCCCTCGGCGGCCTCGTACAGACCCGCGTGCGCCCAGCGGACGAAAGGCTCGTTCAGGGCGACCTGGATGATCTCCGCCAGCTCGATGCGATAGCCCCTGAGCTTGATCTGCTGGTCGAGGCGTCCCGTGTAGTAGAGCAGACCGTTGGTCTTGAAGGTGACGATGTCGCCGGTCTTGTAGAGCCGCTCCCCCGGCACCGCCGGCGAGTACACGAACCGCTCGGCGGTCAGCTCGGGCTGGTTCAGGTAGCCGTCGGACAGGCCAGCCCCGCCGATGTAGAGTTCGCCGCCGACGCCGACCGGCACCGGCTCCAGCCGCTCGTCGAGCACCCACAGCGAGGTGTCGTTGATGGCCGTGCCGATCGGGATGGCGTCGTCGGGGTCCATCGCGTCGAGCGTGTGGATGGTCGCGAAGACCGTGGTCTCCGTCGGGCCGTAGGCGTGGCTGATCCGCCCCGGCCCGAGCAGCTCGAACGCCCGCTTCACATGCGCCGGCGAGGCGATCTCGCCACCGAAGATCACTCTGCGGACCGTGCCGAGCGACCCCGACGCGTGGTCGATCAGCGCGTTGAACATCGCCGTGGTGATGAAGAAGCTGGTGACCGCGTGCCGCTCGATCGCGGCACCGAGCCGGTCGAGGTCCAGCACGGACGCCTTGTCCAGCAGCACCAGCGACGCGCCGTTGGTCAGCGCCCCGAACATGTCGTAGATGGAGCCGTCGAACGAGTATTCCGAGATCATGAGGAAAACGTCGCTCGGATCGGCGGCGTAGAAGACGGACTGGTGGACCACCCGCAGCACGCTCCGCTGCCGGATCACCGACCCCTTCGGCACACCGCTGGTCCCGGACGTGTACATGATGTAGGCCTCGTCGGCGCTGCTGCCCGGCAGTCCCGGGTTCCCGCTCTCGGCCGTCGACTCCACGAGCGGGTGGACGCCGACGATCCGAAGCCGTTCGGAGATCAGTTCCGCCGCCTGCCCGCTGCGGGCGTCGGAGGTGAGCAGGAGGCCCGCGCCCGCGTCCTGCACCATCATTCGCAGCCGCTCGGGCGGGAAGTCGGTGTTCAGCGGCAGGTAGAAGCACCCCGCCTTCAGCACACCGAGGATGGCGGCGACCATGTCGATCGAGCGGTCCAGCAGCAGCGCCACCGGTGAACCGGGTGTCACGCCCAGACGGATCAGGCCGTGCGCGATCCGGTTGGCCCTGACGTTCAGCTCCCCGTACGTCAGGCTCCGGTCGTCCGCGATCAGCGCCGTCCGGTCGGGGGCGGCGGCGACATGTTCTTCGAACAGCCGCGCAATACCGCGGGAGTCAAGCGACGGCGCGGGTACCGTCGCGAACGTCCGGATCAGCTCGGCCTCCCGGTCGGGCATCAGGTCGAGCATGCCCAGCGGAGTGTCGGCGGCGGCGGCGAGGAAGGACCTGAGTAGCACCGCGTAGCGCTCCGAGTAGAGCGCCATGGTCTCCTCGCGGAACAGGGCGGTGGAGTACTCCCACTCCAGCAGCAGCGCGCCGTCGGCCTCCCGCGTGCTCAGGGTGATGTCGTACTTGGCGCTGCCGTCGTCGAACGGGAGGATCCGCTCGTCGTCGGGCTCCAGGCCCATGTCGGTGTTCTGGTGCACGAAGCAGACGTCGAACAGCGGCCGGCGGCCGGGTACGCGAGGCGGGTTCAGCTCCTCGACCAGGGACTCCAGCGGGTACTCCTGGTGCTCGAACGCCTCCAGCACGGTGGTTCGCAGGCCGGCGAGGAAGTCGCCGACGCCGGTCGTGGGCGCGGCGGTGACCCGGATGGGCAGCGTGGTGACGAACATGCCCACGAGATCCTGGTAGGTCAGGTCGGGCCGGCCCATCACCGGTGCGCCGATCACGACGTCGCTCTGACCACTCAGCCGGGACAGCAACTGCTGGAACACGCCGAGCAGCACCATGTAGAGGGTGAGGTTGTGCGCCCGCGCGTACCGCTTGGCGGCCTCCAGCGTCTCGCCGTCGACGGACGCGAAGAGCGTCGCGCCCGCCGCGGTGGCGACTTCCGCCCGCTGCCAGTCCGTGGTGAGTTGGAGGGTCGGCGCGCCGTCGGCGAACCGAGCGACCCAGTAATCGCGGTGCACCACCATGTCGGTGCCGTTCTGCCGCTCCAGCAGCCCGCGGATCGCCGACCGGTAGTTCGACGGCAGCGGCGGCAGCGCGGCGCCGTCCGCGACAGCTCCGAGGTCCCGGAACAGGATGCCCATCGAGGTGCCGTCGGTGATGATGTGGTGGATGTCGATCGCCACACACGACACGCCGTCGTCGAACTCGAAGTAGCCGACGCGGAACAGCGGGGCGCTGTCGAGCAGGAACGGGCGGACGAACCGCTGCATCTCCCGGCGGGCCGCGCTCTCGTGGCTGTCGCCTTCCGAGGGGGCACCGAGCCGGCGGTGGTCGACCGCGACCGGCACCTCCGCGTGCACCCGCTGGAAGGGTTCTCCATCCCGCAGATGGAACGTCGAGCGGAGGCTGTCGTGCCGTCGCACCAGGACGCGCAGCCATTCCTCCAGCTCGGCGATGTCGAGCGTGCCGGGGCGGATCGTCAGGCCGCTGACGTTGTACGCCACCGACTCCTCGTCGACCTGGCTGGAGACGAACATGCTGCGCTGGGCGGCGGTCAGCGGCAGCTCGTAGGACTCGACGACGTGCTCCACGGGCACCGGGCGGCGGGTCGACCCGCTCAACCTCGACCGGATCAGGCTTTCGTCCACCCCGTGGGCGCGGATCACCACCTCCGCGAACTCGTCGAACGTCGGCTTCGTCAGCAGGGTGGTCGGCGGGAGGTCGATGCCGAGCACCGTGTTGAGCAACTGCGTGATCTTCACTGACGAGATCGAGTCGCCGCCGAGGGCGAAGAAGTCGTCGGCGTCGCGGATCGTCGGGTAGCCGAGAATGCCGGACCACACCCCGGCGATCACCTTGCGGGGCACCGCGTCCCCGTCGGACCCCTGGAGCCCTTCGAGGTGCGACGGCCGGGACAGGATGACCCGGAGCCGGTCGACCGGGTCGGCCGGTTCCTGCTCCCTCTCGCCGGGAACCGGATGCGCCCGGACCGTCTCGTCCCACAGTCGCACGTGCTGGAACGGCTGGGGCGGCAACGGTACCCGCCGCACGCCCGCGTCCCGGTCGAGGTCGGCGAACGGCCGGGCGCGACCCGCCAGGAAGGCGGTGATCGCGTCGCGGAGGTGACCGGAGCCGGCGCCGAACCGCCACGGCGTGTCCTCGCGCAGCACGGCGCCGTCGTCCACCGAGGGCGAGTCGTCGGCCTGCTCCGGACGCAGCAGCCGGAGCAGGCCGTCGCGCAGGCCGGCACGGGTCTCGCACAGGATGACCGCTCGGACGGCCTGGTGCTCGCGGCCCACCTGCATGGTGAAGCACACGTCGGCCAGGCGGTGCTCGGGATGGCGGTCGAGGTGCTCCAGGTGCAGCGCCGCGGTTCGGGCCAGCAGCTCCTCGTTCCGCGCCGAGATCGGGAAGACCCGCGGCTGGCGTGCCTGGTCGGAGACGGCCGCTCGGGCCGGCGCCTCCTCCAGCACGACGTGGCAGTTCGTTCCGCTCAGGCTGAAGCTGCTCACTCCGGCGCGGCGGGGGGTGTCGCCCTCCTCCCACTCGGTGAGCCGGTCGGCGACGTAGACCGGGCTGTTGGCCAGGTCGAGCAGCTCGTTCGGCACGTCGAAGTGGATCGACGGCGGAATGGTCCGACGGTCCAGGCACATCAGGGTCTTGATCAGTGACGCCAGTCCGGCGGCCCCGACGGTGTGGCCGATGTTGGTCTTCACGGAGCCGATCGCGCAGAACTGCCGGCGATGGGTGAACTCGGCGAAGGCGCTGGTCAATCCCTTGACCTCGATCGGGTCACCCAGCGTCGTGCCGGTGCCGTGGGCCTCGATGTAGGACACCGACTCGGGCGCGATGCCGGCGCGTTTCCACGCGCTGACCAGCAGGTTCTTCTGCGCCTGCGCGTTCGGGGCGGTGAGGCCGTTGCTGCGGCCGTCGTTGTTGACCGCGCTGCCGAGGAGCACGCCGTAGATGTGGTCACCGTTGGCGAGCGCGCGCGAGAGCGGCTTGAGGTAGACCCCGGCCACGCCCTCGCTCCACACCGTCCCGTCGGCTGCGGCGTCGAAGGCCCGCACCCGGTGGTCGGCGGACTCGGTCTCGTTGCCGAGGCTGGACGGCGACAGGAAGAGGTTGATGGCGGCGACGAACGCGGTGTCGCAGTCGCCGTTGCGGAGGGCCTTGATCGCCGCGTCCACCGCGACCAGGCCGGACGAGCATCCGGTGTCGATGACGGTGGCCGGTCCGCGGAGGTCGAACAGGTACGACAGCCGGCTGGCCAGGATGCCCGACCACGAGCCGGTGATGGCCGCGAAGTCCAGTTCCGAGAGGAACGGCAGGTATGACGTGATCAGCCGGTGCGTGTGGTCGTTGCCGACGAAGATGCCGGTCCTGGAACCGTACAGCTCGCTCCTGGCGTATCCGGCGTCCTCCATCGTCTCCACCAGCACCTCCAGGAGGTTGCGGTGGTACGGGTCGAGCTGCGTCGCCACGTGCGGCGGGATGCCGAAGTACTCCGCGTCGAACAGGTCGATGCGGTCCAGGTAGCCGCCCTTGCGGACTGCCGAGGTCCCGCCCTCGACCCGCCGGAGGTCGTCCAGGCGCAGCGGCGGGAAGTCGCCGATCGACTCACGGCCGTCGACCAGATTGCGCCAGAACTGCTCCTTGTCCGACGCGCCGGGAAAGCGGCAGGCCATGCCGACGACGGCGATCCGGTCGTCGGCGTCCCGGCCGTCGTCACCGATCGCCCGGATGAACTCCTTCGCCCGGTCGACGTCCAGCGCCTCCTGCTTGACCTGCATGAGCAGGTACCGCAGCAGGTCCTTCTTGAGCTCGGCGTTCGACCTCATGCCTGGTTCCTCCCCGTACCGTCGGCGTCGGCGGCGAACATGGTGGTGAGCTCCGCGTCGCCGATCTCCGCCAGGACGTCCTGGAGTGACTGGTCCATATCCCCGAAGTCCGCCGCGCCGGGCTCGGCCGGGCCGGACTCCGCCGCGATGCGCTCCTCGATGTAGCCGGCAAGGCTGGCGACGCTCGCGTAGGAGTACAGGTCGGCGATGTCGATTCGCCCGGGGTAGACGTCCTCGACCCGCTGCAGAAGCTGCGCCGTCATCAGCGAGTTGCCGCCCAGGTCCTGAAAACTCATGTGGGCGTCGACCTCCGCCATGCCGAGCACCGCGCCGTAGACCGCACCGATCCTCAGTTGAATCTGGTTCGGGTCGGACAGGCCGACGACCCGGACCTCGGTCGTCTCGCCGCCGGAGGACGACCCGCCCGCACCCGCCCGCGCGACGGCGTCGGCGACGTCGTCGTCGAGCAGGAACGGCATCTCGTCCAGCCGTTCGTGCAGCACCCCGAGGTCGAACCGGGTCGGGATGACGCCATCGGCCGGGTCGCGCAGGAAGTGGCTCAGCCAGGCCAGGCCGTCCTTCACGGTGAGGGCGCGGAACGGCGAGTCGCCGTCGCCGATCCCGTACTGCACCGCCATGCCGACCTCGGACCACGTCGGCCAGTTGATCGACAGCGCGCGGACGCCCTCGGTCCGCGCCCGCACCGCCAGGGAGTCCATGAACGCGTTGGCGCTGCAGTAGTCGCCCTGCCCCTGCCCGCCGGTGATCGCGGTGATCGACGAGAAGAACACCAGGAAGGCGCCGGGGTGTTCCTTCGCCAGCTCCACCAGGGCGACACTGCCGTCGACCTTGGGCGCCAGCACGGCGTCGAAGACCGGACGGGGTTTGTTCGCCAGGAACCCGTCGCCCGCCACACCCGCGGCGTGGACGATGCCGCTGAGGGTCACGGCCTCCTGTCGCAGGCGCGCGGTCAGGCCGCGCACGTCGGCCTCCCGCGACACGTCGCACTCGACGTACTCGGCACCGGCGATCTTCTCGACGCGCCGCGCGATCTCCTCGGCCAGGGGCCTGCGGCCCAGCAGGATGATCCGCTCGGCGCCCTCGCGGGCCATCTCCTCGGCGATGCCAAGGCCGAGGCCGCCCGCACCACCGGTGACCAGGAACGTCCCGCCCCGGTACAGCGGCTCGCCCGTTTCGTCGGCCGTCTCGGCGTATCGCAGGCGCCGCAGGTAGCTCTGCGAGCCACGGATCGCCCGCAGCGCACCGCCCGAGCCGCCCAACGCCTCCCGGACAAGGAAGTCCAGGTCCACGTCCGCACCCGCGTCCAGCACGTCCACCCGCAGGTGCCGGTGCTCCTGCCCGACCACCTGCGCGAGCGCTTCGGTGGCGGCGGAGTACGGATCGGTGACCCCGTCGCCGGGCCCGACCTGCCAGGCGTGTCCGCCCAGGACCTTCAAACCGCGGGTGAGTTTGACCCGGTGCGCCACGAAGGCGCGGTACAGCTCGAACAGCGCGTCCACGCCGACTGCCCGCCGCTGCCCGGGGGTGAGCGCCGCCTCGCCGGCGACGTCGGGTGCGGTGAAGTCGGTGGCGAACAGGACGCCGTCGACCCCCTCCTGCCGCAGCCGTGCGGCCACCAGCTCCGCGCCGGCCTCGTCCAGGGCGAACACGTTCCGACTCTGGTCGGTCCGCTCGCCGACGTAACACGGGACGACCCGGTGTCCCTGCGCCTCGACCGCGACGACCAGCCGCCTGCCGGTCGGGTTGTCCAGCACCACCGGCGCCCACACCGCGCCGCCGGCCGCCTCCGCCGCCACCCGCGGCACCGCGAGCCACTCGACCTGGAGGAAGCGGCGCGGTCCCGCCAGGCTGAACCGCTGCCAGTCGACCTTCTTCACGGTGTAGTCGGTGATCCGCGCGAACGGCTCACCGTCGACGTCGACGAGGTCCACGTCGTAGGTGATGGTCTCGCCCTCGTGGCTGTCGTCGCGGATGGTACGGATCAGCGAGTAGAACGTCTCCGGCATGGGCCGGTGCAGGACGAAGCTCTTGTACATGTACGGCAGGAACGTCTCGCCGCTGTTCTGCGAAATGAGGTTCACCGCGTTGTCGAGCTTGGCCGGGTGCAGGCCGAATGTCTCGCTCGGCACGCCCTCCGGCAGGCGCAGCAGGGTCAACGCGCCGGTCTCGTGCCTCCACACCGCCCGGACGTTGTCCCAGCGCGCACCGAATTGGAACACGCCCGTGTCGGTCTCGGTCGGGTACGGGTCGGTCACCTCGATCGCGGCGCGCTTCTGGGCGTCGATGTCGACGGGTGCCGCCGGGCCAGCGTCGCCCAGCGGGCTGATCCGACCCTCGACGTGCGTGATCCACTCGCCGCCCTGCGAGCTGGCCACCTGGAAGGAGTAACCCCGCTCCAGCCGGTCCAGCCGGGTCCGCACGGTCGTCTCCTCGCCCTCCTCGACGGCGAGGGGGACCAGGAAGAACACGTTTTCGAACCGCATGCTGCCGGTGTTCTCCACCGCGGCCAGCGCGGCACGCGCCATCTCCAGGTACGTCGTGCCGGGCACCACGGGCCGGTGCTCGATGCGGTGGTCGGACAGCACCCAGTGCCGGTCGACCGACAGCGTGTTCTCGAACACGATCGCGGCGTCCGAGCGGCTGATCTCCGCGCCCAGCAGGGGGTTGGTCTCGGTGCCGCCGAAGCTCCGCACGCTCGTGCGCATGGGCCTGGCCCAGTGGCGGATCTTCTCGAACGGGTAGGTGGGCAGGGGTACCCGCTGACGCGGCTCGTCGGCGTAGAACTCGGCGAACTCGACGCGGGCGCCGCGGACGTAGGCGTTGGCCAGCTCGGTGAGGGCGGCCTGGTCGCCCCGCGAGCGGTACTCGGCGAGTTTGGCGTTGGCCGAGTCGGAGAGCCGCTTGCCGGTCTGGGCCGTGATGTCGCCGGGACCCAGGTCGCTCCGCTTGTCGCTGACGACGGCGTGTACGCCGTGGTGGACGCCCTGCTGCTCGTCGGTGCCGAGACCGCGCCGCCGGAGCCGGTCGACCGACTCGGCCAGTTGCTCCTTCGTCGCCGCGATCACCATGACGCGGTGCTCGTGGTGACCTCGGCCGATGTTGGACGTGTAGCAGATGTCGGCGAGCGACCACGGGCTGTCCGCCAGCACGGCCGCGTACCCGTCGAGGAGCTCGGTCAGGGCCGCCTCGGTCTTGGCGCTGACGGTGAAGCAGTAGCGCTCCCGCAGTTGCTGCCCGGCGCGGTAGCGGGGTGCCTCCTCCAACACCATGTGGCAGTTCGTGCGGATGAAGCCGAACGAGCTGATCCCGGCCCGCCGGGGTTCGCCGTTGGTGTCCCACGGCATAAGCCGGTCGTTGACGTACAGCGGGCTGTCGGTGAAGTCGATGTAGGGGTTGGGCACCTCGAAGTTCGCCGAGGGCGCCAGCAGGCCGGATTCGAGCGACTTGACGACCTTCGCCAGCGAGGCCGACCCGGACGCGGCCACCATGTGGCCCATGGTGGTCTTGAGGGATCCGATACCGCAGAACTGCTTGCGGTCGGTGTGCCGGCGGAACGCGTTGGTCAGGCCCTTGACCTCGATCGGGTCACCGAGAACGGTCCCGGTGCCATGGGCCTCCACGTACGTGATCGTCTCCGCCGGCACGTCCGCCTTGGCCCAGGCGTCGAGGATGACCCGCTCCTGCATCAGCGCGTTGGGCGCGGTGATGCTGTTCGACGTGCCGTCGTTGTTGATGGCGGAGGCCTTGATGACGGCGCGCACGTGGTCGCGGTCGGCCAGCGCCTTCTTCAGCGGCTTGAGCAGCACGATGCCGGCGCCTTCGCCCCACAGCGTGCCGTTGGCGTGGGCGTCGAAGGTGCGCACGCTGTCGTCGCCGGAGACCACGTTGTCCATCGTCGCGCCGGACAGGAAGCTGGTCTTCGGCTCGCCGCCGGAGGACAGGTTGATGCCGCCCGCCAGGGCCATGTCGCACTCGCCGAGCAGCAGTGACTGGATGGCCTGGTGGACGCTGACGCTGCCGGCGGAGCATGCGGTGTCGGTCATGATGCAGGGGCCTTTGAGGTCCAGCAGGTAGGAGATGCGGCTGGCGACCATCCCCTCCCACGAGCCGGACAGCTGCATCGGATGCCGCTCGGAGAACATGCGGTAGTAGGAGTAGTTCGACTGGTCGCGGCCGAGGAAGACTCCGGTCCTCGACCCGATCGCGCTCTCGCCGCCGTAGCCGGCGTTCTCCAGCGCCTCGTACGCCACTTCGAGCGCGATGCGCTGGTTCGGGTCCATGTAGTCCGCTTCGAGCGGGGGGATGCCGAAGAAGCGGGAGTCGAAGTGGTCGATCCGGTCCAGATAACCGCTCACCGAGTAGAGCCGGTCGAGGTCGGCCTCGTCGACCGGCCGGCCCAGCATGACCTCCGCGTAGTACGGGTTGCGGAGGATGTCGTACATGTCCTCCTTACGGGACTGCGGATAGTCCCGGATGCAGTCCCGGCTCACCTTGAGGAACTCCCAGAACTGGTCGACGTTCTTGGCCTCGGCGAACCGACCGGCCAGTCCGATGACCGCGATGTCCTCGTGCAGGTTCGCTTTCGACAGTTCGAGCAGCAACCGCTTGGTGCGGTCACGGTCGATCTGATTGTTGACGAACTGCTCGAGGATGAAATCCTTCACGCTGCTCATCTGGTTTCCGTTTCCTCAAGTAGGCCCTGGCTGCCGCCGACCGTGATCGAGCCCTGTTCCAGCAGGTCCAGCAGTTTGTCGATGTCGCTCTCGTCCGCCCTGACTGCCGGCGGCGGCCCTTCGGCGGCCGGCTCGTCCGGGTGCAGCCTGGCCCTGAGGCAGGCCACCTGGGCGGCGACGGTGGTGTGGCGGAAGAGGTCCGTGATGTCAATCAGACCCGGGTAGCGCTCGTCGTAGAGCTTCAGCATCTGCGCCGTCAGCAGCGAGTTGCCGCCGAGGTCACCGAAGTCCTCGTGCGCGTCGAGCACGTCGAGGTCGAGCGCTTCCGCCCAGATCTCCGCTACGCCCCGTTCGAGGTCGCCGACCTCTTCGAGCCCGTGCACCTCGACGGCACGCCCGACCGCGCTCCGGCCGGCGTCGCGCGGCACCTGCCGGGTCGCCTTCCGCATCCGGCCGGGCATGAGCACCGGCGGATGGCCACCGGAGGTCATCAGGGCGTCGAGCAGGTCCACCGCCTCGGCGGTGTCCAGCGGCGGGAACAACTCATCCTCGTCGGCCGCGTCCATGCGCTGGGCGATGCCGGTCTCGCGCCATGCCGGCCACTGGATGCTCAGGCCGGGTAGCCGCTCGCGGTCGCGGTACTGGGCCAGGCTGTCCAGCACCAGGTTCGCCGCCGTGTAGTCGGACTGGCCCGGGTTGAGCAGGAGCCCGGCGATGCTGGAGAACGCGACGAAGTAGTCGGGCCGGTCCGCCAGGGTGGCCTCGTGCAGGTACACCCCGCCCAGTGCCTTGGGCCGGTAGACCGCCATGAACTCGTCGAGGTTCTTCGTGTACAGGAACCCGACGCCGGGCCGCCCTGCGAGGTGCAGCACGCCGGACACCCGGCCGTGCCGCGCGCGGAGGTCGCGCACCGTCCCCTCGACGGCCCGCCGGTCGCCCAGGTCGAGCCGGACGACCTCGAACACGTCCAGATCACGCTCGAACTCCGCCCATTCCGGCCGGGTCTCGGCCGCCCGGTCGGACCCCAGCAGGACGAGTTTGCGGACGCCCCGCCGGATCAGGTGCCGCGCAACGGCGGTGCCGAGGTCGCCCGTGCCACCCGACATGACGGTCACCCCGTCGCCACCGGACAGCGGCGCCCGGTCACCGTCGGGCAGCGGGATCGGCTGCCGCTTCACCTGCGGCTCGTACGGGTGCCCGTTGCGGTAGAGCAGGAACGGCGGCCGGTCAACGCTGGTGGCCTCACCCACCAGCAGCGCCGGGCCGGTGTGCTCGTCGCTGTCGACGCACCGGATACCGAGCGCCTTGTACTCCAGGGCCGCGACGCGCATCATGCCGAGCAGGCCGGCCTGGCCGGGGTGCAGCGCTGTCTCGTCACCGGTGACCGCGAGCGCGTTGTGCGTCAGGACCACCAGTCCGCCGACGAACCCGAACTGCCGCTCCGAGATGAGCTTGAGCAGGCCCAACGCCGCTTCGACCGGCTCACTCGGGTCGGCGAGCGGGTCGCCCTCGGCCGGTTGGCAACCCACCACGCCGAAGGCGAACTCGCGGCGCTCGCCGAGCCGCTCGTCGCCGACCGCGTCGGTGACGCTCGACACCTGGACGCAGTCGTAGCCGGCCGCTTCGAGGTGCCCCCGGACGCCGGCGAACGTGGTACCGACATCTCCACAGAGCAGGACGGTTCCGCTGCCGCGCCGGGACGGCGTCGGCAGGGCGACGCGTCGGTAGGTCTGGACGTACCCGTACTCGCCGGGCCCCGTGACGTCGAGGTCGACCGCCGACTTGATGCAGTAGTTGTCCACCGTCAGCAGCACCCGGCCGGTCGGGTCGACCACGGTCACGTCGAACGCGTACAGCGCACCGGCCACAGACTCGGGCCGCTTGCGGAAATAGGCGAGCACCCGGGCGGGCAGTGAGTCGCGGACGGTCAGCACGCCGTAGGAGAACGGCAGGTACAACCGTTCCTGGTCGTAGACGTTGCTCGGCGCGTTGATGACGGTGTCGAACAGCGAGGGGTGCAGGACGTAGTCCGACAACTCGGACCGGTACCGCGACGGCAGCTCGAACTCGTACAGCAGCTCGGTCGACTCCGGGTCGGCGTGCCCGGCGCCCAACGTCGCGGTCCACCGTTCACTGACGTCCAGCCCCTTGGCGCGATCGGAGCCCTCGGGTTCCCGCAGTGGCCGGTCCAACCGCCGCCGCAGGCCCTCGACGTCGAGCGACGCGACCGGCCCGGCGGCGACGTCGCGGACCAGTTCGCCCCGGGCATTCTCCACCCAGTCACCGTCGGCGCCCCGACTGGCGATGGTGACGGTACTGATGTCGCCCGAGGTCTCGAAGATGACGTGCACCTCCTTCTCCTCGCCGTCGGCCACCGCGAGCGGGGCAGCGAAGAAGACGTTGCGCAGCGTCACGTCCGACTCGGCCAGGCCGAGCCGCCGCGCCGACATCACGACCATCTCGACCAGCCCGGTACCGGGTAGCACGCTGACGCCGTGGATGCGGTGTTCGGCCAGTTCCCAGAAGTTCTCGGGGGCGAGCCGGCACACCACGATGTCGCGGTGCAGCGAGCGCACCACGTCCGCGCCGTCGACCAGGCCCCGGCGGCCCTGGTCGACGGGGTCGATCCAACAAGGCGTCCGCTCGAACGGGTACGTGGGCAGCGATGTCCGGCGGCCGCCCTCGGGCGCGGCCCGCTGCCAGTCGACCTCGGCGCCGCGCGAGTAGAGGGACGCCAACCCGCGCAGCGCGGCGCGGTCGGGCGCCACGGCGGTGCCGGCCACGACCGCTGCGGCCTCCCGGTTCAGCTCGTCGTGCTCGGAGTACAGCAGGTCGTGCGGCTCGCGCTTCTCGCCACGCTCCAGCACCAGGCGAAACGTGCCCCGGCTCAGGTCCGGATTCGCGCTCCTGCCCTCGCCGTCCTCGACGAACCGGGTCAGCAGCGTGCCGAGCTCCGCCTGGCTCTCGAAGACGAACGCGGCGCGCACGCCGTGGTGCAACCGGCCGACCGACGCGGTGAAGGCGAGATCGGCGAGGTCCACCTCGTGACGGGACAGGAAATCGCGGTAACGCTCGGCGAGCCTGGTCAACGCTGGGGCGTTCCGGGCGCTGAGCGGCAGCAGGAAGCAGGATGGCGAGCCCATGCCGGCACGGTCGGCGGCCGGCTCCGGGTCCGCGCTCCGCAGCACGAGGTGACAGTTCGTCCCGCTCAGGCCGAAGCTGTTGATGCCGGCGAACAGCGTCTCCCGCTCGTCGTCGGACCAGGCCACCGTCCGGTCGTTGACGAATACAGGCGTCTGCGCGAACGTGATGTTCTGGTTGGGCTCCTCGAAGTTGAGGCTCGCCGGCAGGACCCGGTGCTTGAGCGACAGGACGAGTTTGGCCAGCCCCGCGAGGCCGGAGGCGTTGTCCATGTGGCCGATGTACGTCTTGACCGTGCCGATACCGCAGAACTGCTTGCGGGCGGTCTGTCGGGAGAACGCCCGCTCGATGCCGCTGACCTCGACGGGGTCGCCGAGCCTGGTGGCGGTGCCGTGCGCCTCGATGAAGCTGACCTGCTCGGCCCTGACCCCGGCGTCGGCGAGGGCCTCGGTGATGAGGTCGGCCTGCGCGTCGGCGTTGGGCGCGGTGATGCCGTTCGACGCCCCGTCCTGGTTGATCGCGCCGCCCATGATGACGGCGTGGATGTTGTCGCCGTCGCGCCGCGCCCGTTCCAGTGACTTGAATACGAAGACGACACACCCTTCGGCGGCGGTGGTGCCGTCGCACTTCTGGTCGAACGTCCGGGTGTGCCGGTCTGCGGCCAGCGTGTCCTGGATGTCCTTGAGGCCGATGCCGGACTCGTCGTCGGCGTCGACCGGGAGCAGGTCGGTCTTGACGGCGCCGACGATCGCCATCGAGCACTCGCCGTTCTGGATCGCGCGGTACGCCGTGTACGCGGCGACCAGGCCCGACGAGCAGGCCGTGTCCACCAGCAACGACGGTCCCCGCAGGTCAAGCAGGTAGGCGATCCGGCTGGCGATCATCGACCGGATGTTGCCGGCGACCGCGATCTCGGGCGCGCCGGGGTCGACCGCCTGGATGATCGCTCGGTAGTCCTCGCCGAAGTCGGCCGACATGCCCGCGTAGACGCCGACCTTCCCACCGCCGATGTCCTTGTTCAGGTAGCCGGCGTCTTCGAGCGCGGCCCAGGCGGTCTCCAGGAAGATCCGCTGATTCGGGTCGATCGCCTTGGCTTCCTGCCGGGACAGCGAGAAGAACCGGTAATCGAACTCGGACACGCTGGGCAGCCGGGTGCCGCCGGAGTAGCGCTCGGCCGCGATCGGCAGCCGCACGCCGCGTGCGGCGAGGTAGGCGTCGACGTCGGCACGTCGGGCTTCCGGCAGGTCGCGGTACCCCTCCTCGCCGCGCAGCAGCCTCGACCAGAACTCGTCGAGGTTCTCCGCCTCGCCGATCCGACCGCTCATCCCGATGACGGCGACGGGTTCGGCTCTGCGCCGTGGGCTGGAGCGCGTGACGCGGACGTCGGCACCGTCCGAGGGCTCCGTCAGGTCCAGGTCGTCAAGATCGAGCAGGGAGCTCATGTGGCGAGCGCCCCCGCGTTCGTCCGGAGGCCGACCTCACGGGTGCGGCGCAGGATCGACTCGATGCGGTCCCGCTGCTCGGCCTCGGCGACCCGCTTTGTCCGCATGATGGTGAGCAGCAGGTCCAACGCGGTCTGTTTCTGCTGGTCGGAGAGCGACTCCTGGTCGAGCTTGCTCAGCTCCTGGAGCTTGCGGTACGACAGGACGACGCCGTTGTGGTATTCGTCGGCGTCGAAGTTCCGGTTCCGGGTGGCCGCGGCGGCGCCCAGGCACAGCCCGACCACCCCGGGCTCGCGCTTCTTCAGCTCGACGAGGTGGTCGAGCACCGCGCCGACCCGATCGGGCTCCTCGTCCAGGCTGTACACCTCGCCCGAGCCGACGGCACCGGTGAGCATCCTCTTCAGGACCTGCTTCGGCCCGACCTCGATCCACACCGCTGCCTTACGGTCCACCAGGGACGCCACGATGTCGCTCCACCGGACCGGACTGGTCAGCTGGACGGCCAGCGTCTCCCGGATGGCCTCGGCGCTCTCGTACGCCTCGCCGGTGACGTTGCTGTAGACCGGGACGGCGGGCTCGGTGATCGTGACCTCGCTCAGCGCCTTGGTGTACTCGGGCAACGCGCCGGCCATGAACGTGCTGTGGAACGCGCCGGCGACGTTGAGTTTCACCACCCTCGCCCCACGGTCCTCGAGGTAGGCGGTCATACCCTTGAGGCTGTCCAGGCTGCCCGACAACACAGTCTGCAGCTCACCGTTGTAGTTGGCGACCTGCACGTCGTGACCCGCCGCGTTGAAGTCCTCGACGCACTTCTCCACGTCGGCGACCGGCATCCGCACCGTGGCGATCATCCCGGTGCCGCTGTCTGCGGCGCAGCCCTCCATCGCCTCACCGCGCACCTTGACCAGGCGTACCGCGTCCTCGAACGTCAGCGCGCCCGCCGCGAGCAGCGCGGTGATCTCCCCCAGGCTGTGCCCGGTCAGGTAGGAGACCGGGACCTTCCGCCCCGCGGTCATCACCTCGTACATCGAGTAGCTGAGCACCAGCAGCGAGACCTGGGCGTACCTGGTCCTGGTCACCTCGGCGGGCGGCGCGGTGAAGCACAGGTCGGCCAGCGAGTATCCGACGATGTCGGACGCCTGCCCGAAGCGGTCCCGCACACTCTCGTGCTCGTCGAACCACTTCCTGCCCATGCCCGCGAACTGGGAACCCTGCCCCGGGAACACGATCACGAGATCTTTCATGACTGTACCTTCTTCTTCGACGCGGGCCTGCCCAGGATTCCGAGGACTTTCAGGTGGCCGCCCATCAGCTGTTCCACCCGCGCGGGGTCCACCTCGCGGGCGTGGTCGATCCGGACCACGACGGGGTCGGCCAGGACGTCGATCGCGTACACGATGTCGAAGTGGCGGAGGAGGTCGTCCTCCGCCACCTGCCGGGCGCTGCCGCACGCGACGGACACGGTGCGGTCGACACCCCGGCAGGCGACGAACCGCTGCAGGTCGAGCCGGTCGTTGTGGTCGCGTTGCCGCCGGTAGTCGGCCAGCACGTCGGCCAGGTCGGCCGTGCCGGCGAAGTCGAACCGGACCACGGTCGCGCGGGCGTCGTCGTCGACGACGCACAGCGAGATGTCGTCCGTTCCGAGCAGTTTGTGGAGGGTGACGGCGAGCGCGACGTGTGCCAGGTCCGCCGGATCCTGCGCCCCGCTCGTACGCAGCCGTCGCAGGGTGGCCATGGTCCGTGCGGGCAGCACGGCCTCGACCCGGCCGTCCGCGGTGGTGTCGTCCGCGAACCACGATTCGGGCAGCTGGACACCGAAACCGGTCAGCAGCGCGTCGGCTTCCTGCCCGGCGAGCCTGGAATCCAGGAGCTTGCGGAGCTTTCCGATCGTCGGGTTCGCGAACAGGTCGCTCACGTCGAGCATGCCCGGGAACCGCTGGTGCAGCTCCTCCATCAGCAGGACCAGGCTGAACGAGTTGCCACCGAGGTCGAAGAAGCTCTCGTCGGCGCCGATCGGAACCTCGCCGAGGACCTTGCGCCATGCCGTGACTAGTTCCTGGGCGACGCCCGTGCCCCGCTCCTCGGGACGCCCCGGCTCCACCGGCTGGCCGGCCTGTGCCATCAGCGTCTTGCGGTCGACCTTGCCGCTCGTCGTCATGGGGATGTCCGACACCACGGCCAGGGTCGCCGGGACCATGTAGTCGGTCAGCCGCTCGGCCAGCCAGTCGCGCAACGCCTCCGGCGCCAGGTAGCCGCCTTCGCGTACCTGATAGAACGCGCGGATGACCTGGCTGCCGCTCGGCAGGTCCTGGACGATCACCGCTGCGCCGGTCACCAGGTCGTGCCCGGTGATGGCGAGTTCGATCTCGCCCAGCTCGACCCGGTAGCCGCGGATCTTCACCTGGTCGTCCATCCGGCCCAGGCAGTGGACCTCGCCGCCCTGCCACAGCGCGCGGTCGCCGCTGAGATAGATCCGGCCGTCCCCGAACGGGTTCGGGAGGAACCGCTCGCGGGTCAGCTCGGGCCGGTGCAGGTACCCGGGCGACACACCCAGCCCGCCGATCCACAGGTTCCCGGTCACCCCCTCGGGCACCAGCCGGAGGTTGTCGTCCAGCACGTAGAACGTGGTGTTGGCGATCGGGGTACCGATGCTGACCCCGGTGTCCCCGGTGAGGTCCTTGACGCTCGACCAGATGCAGGTCTCGGTCGGGCCGTAGACGTTGTAGACGCCCAGCGACGGGTGCTCCCGCAGTCGCGGCAGCAGGTCCTCCGGGAACGCTTCGCCGCCGACGACGAGTTTGTCCAGCCGCGCCAGCGTGGCGCGGCCCGCCTCGGGGTCGGCGAACAGCAGGCGCAACCGGGTCGGCGTCATCTGGAGGTACTCGACGCCGTTGGCCGCGACGAACTCGGCGATCTCCGCTGGCGTACGGACCTCCGACTCGCCCGCCACCACGACCGTTCCGCCGGTGACCAGGGTCAGCAGCGTCTCCAGCAGGTGGATGTCGAACGACGGGGTGGTGAGGCAGCCCACCACCTTCTGGTCGGCCCACCCGAGCGCCTCGGGCATGCCGACGAGGAAGTTCGCCAGCGACCCGTTCGTGACCGTGACGCCCTTGGGTGTACCGGTCGACCCGGACGTGAAGATGACGTACGCCAGGTCGTCCGGCCCGCCCGGCGACCCGGCCGGCGGGGACGGGTCGACCGAGGTGTCCGCCGGCAGATGGAGCGCGATGTCGCCGAGTTCCACCGCGGCGGCCAGCTCCTTGCCGCAGACGACCCTCGTGGGGTCGGCGGTGTCGATCACGAGCCGGAGCCGCTTCGTCGGGTCCTTCACGTCCATCGGGAGCCACGCGGCGCCGATCCGGTTGACCGCGAGCATCAGCGTGACCAGCTCGGGTGTCGGCGGCAGTAGGAGCCCGACCAGGTCACCCCGACCGAGGCCGTGCTCGCGCAGCACACCGGCGTACCGGTGCACCCGTTCGGCGAGGTCGGCGTAGCTGACCTCCTCGCCGCGGTACCGGATCGCGGGTCGTCCCGCGTGCTCCCGCACCACCGTGTCGAACATCTCGGCAAGGGCCGGCAGGTCCGCGACGACCGGCCCGGTGCCCAGGGCCAGGAGCCGGTCCCGGGTCTCGTCGTCCAACCGGGACAGGTCGCCCACCGTCTGGTCCGGCTCCCGGACCACCCTGGCGATCAGGTCCACGTACTGCTCGGCCAGCTCGGTCATCCGCCGCTCGCCGTACACGCCGGAGAAGTTCAGGTCGCCGAACAGGCCGCCGTCGCGCTCGGTGAGCTCCAGGGCGAGCGCGAACATCGAGCGGGGCACCCCGAAGTCCTCCGACGTGCCGGTGACGTCGCCGAACCGGTGCACGCGTTCGCGGGCGTTGGTGAAGGTGAACATCACGTCGAACAGGGGGTTGCGCCCGAAGTCCCGGTCGAGGTCCAGCTCCTGGACCAGGACCTCGTAGGGGTAGGGCGAATGCTCGACGGCGGCGAGGCTGGTGTCACGCACCGCGCGGAGCAGGTCCGGCAGGCGGGTGTCCGCGGTGGTACGGATGCGCAGCGGCAGCGACTGGGCGAACATGCCGACGGTGTCGTCGAACGAGCCGATGATCCGCTGGTCCAGGGGGACGCCCACGCACAGGTCGTCGGTGTCCGCGGCGGTGGCCAGCAGCACCGACCACAGCGACAGGTAGAAGATGAACGGCGTGGTGCGGTGCCGCTCGATGACCGCCTTGGCCGCCTGGTGCAGCGCGTCGTCGATCCGGAAGTAATGGTGCGTTCCGGTGAAGTCGTTGACCAGCGGGTACGGGGAGTCGGTCGGCAGGTTCAGCGGCGGCGGGACGGTCTCGAACTCGCGCAGCCACCACCGCCGGTGTTCCTGGTAGGAGGGCAGGCCGACGGAGCGCGCCTGCTGCCGGACGAACGACGGGTAGCCGTCGGACCGTACCGGCGTCAGCTCTCCCCGCCCGAGGTACTCGGCGAGGTCGTTGAGGAGGATGTCGATCGATCCGCCGTCGGCGATGATGTGGTGCAGCGAGAGCAGCAGGTGGTGGGTGCCGTCCTCGTCGATGACGATGCCGTAGCGCCACAGCGGCGGGTTCGCCAGGTCGAACGGCCGGTTCATCACCGCGACGACGTCCTCGGTGCGCAGTCCGGGGTCGCGCCTGTGGTCGAAGAGGTGGAACTCCGGGGTGACCTGCGCCGCGACGCGTGCCGTGATGTCGGTCGCGTCGATCTCGTAGTAGCCGCGCAGCTTCTCGTGCTTGTCGGCGATCGCCTGGAATGCCTCGGCGAGCCGCTCCCGGTCGGGGGCACCGTCGAAGCGCAGACCGGCCAGGATCTGGTAGGCCTCGTTACCGCCGCGCATCCGCGACAGCACGTAGATTCGCTTCTCCTGCTCGGACACCGCGGTGGGGTCGAGCGGTGCGAGGTCGGCGTCCCGGGGTCCGGCGGGCAGCCCGCGCGGCGCGGTCGACGTCGACCGCCGGAAGTCGAACCCGCCGCGGCGCAGCGCGTCGACGCTGGTGCGGATGGCCTCGAAGATGCGGTCCTGATGCTCGCGGGTGTGCGCCAGCGAAAAGAAGGCGGTCCGGCGTTCCCACACGTAGACGCCGTGGAACACCATGAGCTTGAAGAACAGGTTCAGCGTCAACGACATGTGGCTCATGTCGCGCGGGACGAGCGTCTCGTACTTGTACAGCGACGCGAAGTGCGACACCTTCAGCGGCACTTCCTCCGCCTCGAAGTAGTCGTTCACGCGACGCGCGAAGTCGGCGGTGACCTGGTTGAGAGCGGCGAGCTCGGTGGCGCCCCGCTCTCGCAGGTAGGACAGCACGGCCCGGCACGCGGCCATCGTCAACGGGTGCTTGCAGAAGGTCCCGGCGAAGAACGTCGTTGGCACCGCCGGCGTGGAGTCGTCAACGTCCGACCACGCGCCACCGTCGACGGCGTCGAGGTACTTGCTCCGGCCGGCGATGATGCCGATCGGCATCCCGCCCCCGACGAGCTTGCCGTACAGCGACATGTCCGACTCGACGCCGAAGTGCTCCTGCGCACCGCCCAGCGCGATCCGGAAACCCACGATCATCTCGTCGAAGATCAGCGCGATGCCGTGCTCCGTGCAGATCTCGCGCAGCTCCCGCAGGAACTCGGTGGGCTGCAACGTCGGGTTGCGCGACTGGACCGGCTCGACCAGCACGGCGGCCAGTTCGGGGCCGTGCCGCCGGATGCGGTCCAGCGACTCGGCACTGCCGTAGGTGAGCACCATCGTGTCGTCGACCGCCGACTGCGGAATGCCGATCGAGGTGGGGATGCTGTCCTCGCCGTCGGCCTCGGCCAGCACGGCGTCGTAGCTGCCGTGGTACGAGGTGAGGAACCTGACCACCTTGTCCCGCCCGCTGACGGCCCGGGCCAGGCGCACCGACACCATCACCGCCTCGGTGCCGGTGTTGCAGAACGCGACCCGCTCGGCGCCGGTCATCTCGTGGACCAGCTCCGCGACCTCCCCCGCGATCCGGTTCTGCGGGCCCAGCTCGTAGCCGCGGTCGAGCTGGTCGCGTACGGCATCGAGGATGAAGTCGGGTTGGTGGCCGAAGAAGTGGACGCCGTAGCCCATCGCGGTGTCGACATACTCGTTGCCGTCCAAGTCCCAGAACGTCGCCCCGGACGACCGGGCCGACACGACCGGGTAGACCGTATCCTTGATGCTCGGGTTGAAGTTCAGCGAGGCGATCCAGTCCGCCAGCACCTCGCGGTGCTGCCCGGTGTACGACCTGGAACTGGGGGTCTTCGCGGTGAACCGCGCCACGAAGTCGCGGATGAACGCGCCCTGTTCGGCGGTGAGCCGGTCCTGGCTGAGCTCGATGTTGTTGCTGTACGTGCCGACCTTGCGGGCGGGCGCCGGGCGGCGCTTCGTCACCTCCGGGGCGGCCGGCGCGACCGGCGTGCCGACCGACGCACCCGTCGTCGCGCCCGACAGCACCACCAACTGCTGCTGCATGATCTCCAGCTGCTGCCGGATGATGGCTTCGACACCGGGCGCCGGCGGGGCCGCCGGGTCGAGTCGACCGCGCGTCTCGGCTACCGGCGCTGCGGCGACCCGCGGCTGCGGGACCGCGGTGGCCGTGGGCTCCGCCGGGGGCACCGGCGCCACCTCGCGGGGCCGGTGTTCGAGGACGAAGTCGGCCAGCAGGCCGGGCGTGTAGAGGGACTCGAAGAACGCCTTGTTCGGGATGTCGATGGCGTACTCGGCCTCGAGGCGCTTGCTCAACTGGACGAGCATCAGGGAGTCGATGCCCAGCGCGAAGAGCTGCACCGACTCGTCGATCGCGTCGAGGCTGACCCCGGTGACCTGGCTGACGCACCGCCTGACGAACATGAGTACCGGCTCGCGATCGGCCATCCGCTGGACACCGGTCCCTTCCTGTTCGGCGACGGCGGACCGCGCCACGTCGATGCGCGCGGGGGCGCGGTCGGAGTACCAGATCCGCTGCCGGTCGAACGGCGTGCGCGGCAGGTCGCGGACGAGGGTGCCGGCCGCGCCGGGCAGCCGGTCGTACTCCAGCGCCCGGCCCAACTGCCAGAGTTCAGCCGCGCTCTCCAGCAGCTGTCGGCAGTCCGAACGTCCCTTTCGCAGGCTCGGGACGACGATGGCGGTGTCCGCGAACTCCTGCGCGATCAGGCCGCCGACCGTGGCCGTCGCGCCGACCTCGACGAAGACCCGCGATCCGCGGCCGATCGCGGCGCCGACGGCCGCCCGGAACAGGACCGGCTCCACGAGGTGCCGGCTCCAGTACGCCGCGTCGATCGGCGCGTCCGCCGTGACCGGCTCGCCGGTCCGCGTCGAGATCCACGAGATGGCCGGCGGGTCGAACTCGTGGTGCCGGATCTGCTCGTACAGGTCGTCGGCGGCCTGGGCCATCCGGACCGAGTGGTACGGGTGCGAGACGTCCAGGCGCTCGGTGAAGATCCGCTGCTTGCGCGCGGCCTTCAACACCTTGGTCATGCTCTCGGCGGACCCGGCGACGGTGGTGTTCTCGGCGGCGTTGACCGCGGCGACGGAGACGTCGGGGTAGTCGGCCAGGAGCTGCTCCGCCCGCTCCCGCGAGCACAGCAGCGTCGCCATGGAGCCGTCGCCGGTCGAGGCCGCCACGACCCGCGCCCGGCGGGTCACCAGGTCGACCGCCTGGGTGAGACTCATGACGGAGGCGAAGCAGGCGGCCGCGTACTCGCCGATGCTGTGGCCGATCACGGCCGACGGCGTGACGCCGAGCGCCTGCCAGTACCGCGCGAGCGCCAACCCGACCGCGAAAATCATTGGCTGGGTGTACCGCGGTGACCGAAACGTCGCCTCGTCGTCGCCGAACATGGCCTCGATCGGGGAGACGTCGCCGATCCGGCGGAACACCCGGTCGATCTCGTCCAACTCGCGCCGGAACAGCTCGGCGTGCTGGTACAGCTCCCGCGCCATGCCCGGGTACTGCGTGCCCTGGCCGGAGAAGACGAACACCTGGCCCGGGTCTACCTGGTCACGGCTGGTCCCGGCGGCCAGCACCGCCTCGACCGCGGCCGGGATGCCGGTGACGGAGTCGCAGACCAGTGCCGCCCGGTGTCGCAGGCCCGCTCGTCGGGCACCCAGCGTGTGGGCGATGTCGGCGAGGTCGGCGGTCGTGCCCTCGCTCCACTCGGCCAGGTTCCGCAGGGCGGTGCGCAGCCCCGCGTCCGACTTCGCCGAGACGGGCAGCAGACGCGGCAGAGCGGGGGACGTCACCGGCGCGGGGCGCGGCTTCGGCTGGTACTCCTCCACGATCATGTGGGCGTTGCTGCCGCTGATGCCGAAGGAACTGATCCCGGCGCGCCGCCGGCCGCCGGTCGGCTGCCACGCGATCTCGTCGGCCACCACCTCGATCGGGATGGCGTCCCAATCGATCAGGCGGTTGCCCACACGGAAGTGCTGGGTGGCCGGGAGACGGCCGTGCTGCATCGACACGATCACCTTGCACAGCGCCGCCATACCCGCCGCGGACTCCAGGTGCCCGAGGTTGGATTTCACGCTGCTGACGTACAGCTTGTCGGTCCGGCCGGCGAAGACCCGGGCCAGGGCGTTGAGTTCCTGCGGGTCGCCGATCGGCGTACCCGATCCGTGGGCCTCGACGTAGGAGACGTCCTCGATCCCGACGCCCGCCTCGGCCATCGCGGCCTCGACCGCCCGTTGCTGGGCGGCGCCGTTCGGGACGGTGAAACCACCGCTCTGACCGTTGTGGTTGATCGCCGATCCGCTGATCACGGCCAGGATGTCGTCACCGTCGCGTTCGGCGTCGGACAGTCGCTTGAGGATGACGACCGTCCCGCCCTCGCTGCGGATGTAACCGTCGGCCCCGTCGTCGAAGCTGCGACACCGCCCGGTCGGGGACAGCGCCTGCAGCCGCGACCACGACACGTGGCCCTCGGGGCTGAGGATCAGGTTCACCGCCGCGGCGACGACCATGTCGCAGCCGCCCTGCCGGAGTTCCCGTCCGGCCTGGTGCAGCGCGTACAGCGAGGAGGCACAGGCCGCGTCGATCGCCTGGCTGGGACCTTCGAAGCCGTAACTGTAGGAGATCCGCCCGGCCGCCGAGTTGGCCATGTTCCCGGTGTAGGTGTACCGCTCGGCCGAGTGACCGAGGTTCTTGCCGACCTGGGCGTAGTCGTTGTTGTAGATACCGACGAAGACACCGACGCGCCGGCCCCGCCCGGCCGTCACCGGGTTGATCCCGGCGTCTTCGAGCGCCTCCCAGGTCAGTTCCAGCAGCAGGCGCTGCTGCGGGTCGATCGACTCGGCTTCCGCCGGTGAGATGCTGAAGAACAGCGGATCGAACTGGTCCACCTGGTCGAGGTAGCCGCCCTGGGTGGTGGTCACCTCGCTGGTGTCGAGGGCGCTGTGCGACCACCGGTCGGCGGGCACCTCCCGCACCACGTCGACCCTGCCGCTCAACGTCTCCCAGAGCTGGTCCCGTGTGCTGATGCCACCGGGCAGCCGGAACGCCATGCCGACCACCGCGATGGGCTCCGCGGAGAACGGGCCCGGCGACGCCGGGGCGGCGGCGCGCGCGTCGGTCGGCTCGCGACCCCGCTCGACCCGGCGGGCCAGCTCGACGGTGAGCGCGTCCGCGGTGGGGTGGTCGATGATGAACGTGTTCTCCAGCGAGACGCCGAGTTCCCGGGCCAGCCCGCTCTGGAGCTCGATCAACTGCATCGACGTGCAGCCCAGCTCGAACAGACTCTTGGTGTGGTCGTCCCGGGCCAGCTCGGGGCCGATCCCGAGCACGCCCGCGACCTGTGCGGACACCAGGCTCGCCAGCGACGGGCCGACACCGGCCGGCCGGGTCGGCGCGGTGTGCGCACCGGAGCCGGCCGACGCGGGCAGGTCCAGGTCGGACAGGTCGATCGGCCGGCCACGCCCGGCGAGCACCGGCTCCCAGTCCACCGCGACACCCTGCACGTGCGCCTCGGCGAGCGAGGTCAGGAAGTGTTCGATGCGCTGCTGGTCGCGACGCAGGGAGGTGAGCACCGGCACCGTCGCGCCGACGGCTTCCACGGTCTGCCGCATGGCCAGGGTCAGCACCGGGTGCGCGCTCAGCTCGACGAACGCCTGGTAGCCGTCGGCCAGCATCGCCCTCGTGGCGCTCTCGAAGAGCATCGGCCGACGCAGGTTGTGGTACCAGTACTCCGCGTCCAGCCCGGCGGTGTCGAACCTCCCGCCCGTCATACCCGAGTAGAACGGGATGTCCGAGGCTCGCGGGTTGATCGACGCGAGCGAGGTCAGCACGGTGTCCCGTACCTCCTCGACGCGCGGCGAGTGCGCGGCCAGCGGCACGGATGTCACGTGCGCGTAGACACCCGCGGCGCGCAACTGCTCGGCGGCGAGGGCGAGCACTGCGCTGTCACCGGAGACCACCACCGTGCGCGGCGCCATCACGCCGGAGACGTCGACGTCGTGGCCGTGCTCGGCGAACCACGAGGTCACCTTGTGCACCGGCAGCGCCACCACGGCCATGCCACCCCGGCCGGCCAGCGTCGACTGGGCGCGGCTCCACAGCACGGCGGTCTTCGCGGCGTCGTCCAGGGACAGCGCCCCGGCCACGTGGGCGGCGGCGGCCTCGCCGATGCTGTGCGACACGACCGCGTGTGGCTCGACGCCGTAGGACCGCCACAGCTCGGCGAGCGCGACCATGATCGCGAACAGCACCGGCTGCACGATGTCGGTCTGCTGGTACAGGTCCGGGGAGTCCGACCTCAGCACGTCGACCAGCGACCAGTCCACGTGGGGCGCCAGCGCGTCGGCGCAGTCCTCGACGCGCCGGGCGAACACCGGCGCGGAGTCGAGCAGCTCCTCGGCCATACCGGGCCAGACCGCGCCCTGGCCGGGGAAGACGAACGCCGGGCGGGCCACGGCCGCAGCCGTTCCCCGCACCACGTGCGGACTCGGCCGCCCCTGAGCGAGCAGGCGCAACGACGCTGCGAGATCGTCGCCGCCCAGCAGCACAGCCCGGTGCGCGTGCGGCGGTCGGGCCGCCAGCGTGCGGCTCACGTCCACGGGGTCGGCACCGCTGTTCTCGACGAGGTCGTGCACCCGCCCGGCGAGGTCGCGCAGCGACTGTTCGCTCGGCGCGCCGAGGATCCAGGGAATGGTCACCGGCGCCTCACCAACCGGTCACACGGGGTGCTTGCCATGACGCTCTCCGGGGTGTTCGCGACGTGCGGGATCGGACAGGGTTTCATCGCCTAGGCCTTCCGGGAGAACTTCTTGTAGCCGACATCGGCGATCAAAATCTGCTGCAACTGGGAGGTCCCCTCGATGATCTCGAGGATCTTCGCCTCCCGGAACAGGCGTTCCGCCGGGTATCCCGACCAGCACCCGTTCCCGCCCAGCACCTGGACCGCGTCCGACGTCGCGCGTTGGGCGATCGTCGACGAGAAGTACTTCGCGATGATCGTCTCCGTGGTCGCGTCGGCGTGGCGCTGCGCGAGCGACCGGCCCGCGCTGCGACACAGCTCCCGGGCCGCAGCGACGTTGGTGACCGTGTCGGCGACCATCTTCTGCACCAACTGCTGCGTGCCGATCTTGACCCCGAACTGCTCACGTCGCGTCGCGTAGGAGCACATCTCCTCCAACGCCGCCTGCGCCAGCGCGACGCCGGCCCACGCGATGCTGTACCGGCCGTGCAGCAGGGCCGTGTTCACCACGAAGCCGAAGCCCGCGCCGATACCCGCGATGAGATTCTCCGCCGGCACCTCGACGTCGTCCAGCTCGACCTCCGCGATGTGGGTCGCGCGGTTGCCCAGAAAGCCGGACATGGGCCAGGTCCGCACGCCGGGCATGTCGCGCTCCACTATGAACGCGCTCGGAACGCCGTTGTCGGAGGCCAGCACCAGGAACAGGTCGGCGATATCGGCAAAGGAAATCCACTTCTTACGACCGTTGAGGACGAACGAGTCGCCTTTCCGGATGTAGGACGTGGCGACCGAGGCCGCGTCCGACCCCGCGCCTTCCTCGGACAGCGCGAAACAGCCGATCTTTTCGCCGCGGGCAAGGGCGGCGAGGTATTTGCCCTTGAGCCGTTTCGACGCCAGATCCAGCAGCGTCCCGGCCACGATGGAGGTGTGGACGGTCAGCAACGCCCGGGTGGACGCGCAGGCCTTGCCGATCGCCTCGGTGACGTCGCCGTACTCCAGCGGATCGAGGCCGAGTCCACCCCACGCCGTCGGGATCGACGCGCCGAGAAAACCCTGCTCCGCCATCTTCTTGATGACATCCTGCGGCAGGAACTCGTCACGGTCGAACTCCGCGGCCCGCGGAGCCAACTCGGTCTCGGCGAACAATCTCGCTCGCGCGATGACGTCGGACCGGTCCGTGTCACTCACCAGCCGAAGCCTTCAGTTCACCGACCATGTCCGCGAGACGGCGGACCGAACTGAAGTTGCGCAGGATGATGTAGTCGTCCGGGACCTCGATGTCGAATGTGGACTCCACGTAGTGCAGGAGTTGCATGGCGAACAACGACGTGAAGTAACCACGCTCGAAGATGTTCTCCTCGTCGTCCAACTCGACGTCCTGGAACGCGGTCATGTTCTCCCGCAGGTATCCCCGGATCTTCGTCGCAGCATCCGCCACCATCACGTCTGCCATGTTCGCCACCATCTCGTCACGCATCGATCTTGACCTCAATGTATCCGGGGTATTCCTGGCGGACTGCTAGATCGTTCTCGTACAGGTAGTCGTTGCCCTCGCGCCACACCACACGGAAGTTCGCCAACTGGTAGGTCACCAACATCTGGCGGTTCCGGTCGGTACGGCGGAAGCGGGCGAAGAAGCGCTTGCCGTTCTCGGCGGCCCGGTGCAACAAGAAGGACAGCAGGACCGTGCCCACGCCCTTGGACACCGTCCGACACGACATCAGCAGGAGGTTGACCGTCCAGCGGTCGTCCTGCTTCTCCACCAACGCCACGCCGATCTTGCCGTACGAGCCGTAGCGGTCGGTCAGCTCACACACCCAGAGGTCGTGGTCGGGACTGTCCATAAGCTCTTCGAGCTGCTGGTACGAGTACTGGATGCCAGTGGAGTTGAGCTGGTTGGTGCGCTCGGTCAGCTCGGCGAGCCGCAGCAGGTCGCCGTCCTTCGCCCGAGAGATCGTGAAGATCATGTCGAGCCCGCTGAGGAACTCGTCCGAGGCGCCCTGGTAGGCGAGCTCCGCCTCGCTGCGTGCTTGATCCTCCAGGTACATCTGCCGGCGTCGGGCGGCGTCCTCGGTCACCACCGTGGGCGACAGGCGCGGCATCGAGAGCATCGTGCCCAGTTCCGCCGAGTCGACCGTCTCGACGTCCGGGTGGACGAAGGCGACCTCGTCGCGCTCGAACGGCTGGTCGTCCACGAACATGATCGTGTCGATGCCGATGTTCAGCTTCTCCCGGATCGCCGCGACGGAACTGGACTTGCTGTTCCAGTTGATCTGCGGGTAGAGGAAGTACTTGGCGAGGCCGAACTCTTCGAGCTTGCGCACCGCGTCATCGTGGTTGTTCTTGCTGGCCACCGACTGGAGGACGCCGCGGGCATCCAAGGTCTTGATCACGTTGACCACGCCGTCGCGGAGGACGAGGTCGGCGCCGGCCGACAGGGTGCCGTGCCACAACGTGTCGTCGAGGTCCCAGACGACGCACTTCACCATCTTCATAGATCGGAGTCCTCCAGGGGATCGCTGCTCTGCGAGGCAGTGCATGACTGCATCAGTGACTCAGGGAGGTGTTTCAGCGGTGTGCGGAAGTTCGGTGGCGCGGGTGGGCTCAGCGGCCCGCGTAGGTGTAGAACCCCTGGCCGCTCTTGCGCCCCAGCAGGCCCGCGGCAACCATCTTCTTCAGCGTCGGGCAGCAGCGGAACTTGCTGTCCTGGAACTCCTCGTAGAGCACGTTCAAAGAGTTGACCACCGTGTCCAGGCCGATGAGGTCGGCGGTCTCCAGTGGCCCCATCTTGTGCCCGTACCCGAGTTTGAAGATGGCGTCGACCTGCTCCGGCTCGGCGACGCCGTCGTGCACCAGGAAGGCTGCCTCGTTCATGAACAGGTGCGACAACCGGTTGGACACGAAGCCGGGCATGTCGTTGACCACGATGGACCGTTTGCCCAGCGACCGGACGAACTCCTCGGCCTGCTTGATCGTGTCGTCGGACGTGTGGTAGCCGCGGACGACCTCCGCGCACTCCAGCAGCGGAACCGGGTTCATGAAGTGGATGCCGACGACGTTCGGGGGTCGTGGGGTGCAGGCGGCGAGCTTGGTGATGGAGATGCAGCTCGTGTTGACCGCGATCCGCACGCTCTCGCCGCAGATGTCACGGAGAGCGAGGTAAAGCTGCTCCTTCGCGGCCAGGTCCTCGACGATGTTCTCGACGATCCAGTCGACCCCGGCGAGTTCGCCGAGGTCGGCGCCGCAGCGGATGCGGCCGAGGATCTCGTCGGTCTTCCACCCGGCTGCGGCCGGGGACATCATCCGGAACTTCCGGACGAGCTTACGGAGATCGCGGGGCGCGGCGGCCAGCACGTCGGGATCATGATCGGACAAGATCACGTCGTAACCGTTGGCCGCGCACGTGATGGCCACATCCTTGCCCATCACACCCGCGCCGACGACCCCTACTGTCGCCATTCTCTAGCCGCCCCGGGTAATGGGGAAAAATGCACGCGTATACACACCGACGTCTTCCCAACATTCGTCTTCGCACACTACACAACGACGTTGGGCCTAATACCGACCCGGCGCCTCTTACACGATTACCCCGCCGTTCGGTCCCACTTCATAAATAAGTGGAACCCGGCAACCGGCTCTCGCTCACCCACCGCTGCTAGTTGTGTCAGGTTCAGAACTTCGTGCGACGGATAATACACAGGGCCCGGGGGGCCGTAAAGGCGCATCGCTACTACGGATGGTAGTCGCTCAATTGCGGACCGAGGTCGGGCGACATCGTCTACCCCACCTAGTGATCATGCCGGTAACAATTCACACCCGACCGGCCCGGACATATCATCGCCAAAGCCTGCGGACCAACTGCATTACCGGTCAAAACTGGGCAGGAGTCGATATACGTAGATGATCCGCCGAGTTCCAGCGGTGCAACGAATTCTTTCGGTACACAGCGGACGGACCGCAAGCCTGCCGGCCGGCCACCTCGGCGCCCCCGCACGGCACCGACCATGACGCGGCGCCGCAACCATGCCGCACTGTCCAAACCGCTCCCAACTCGGTGAGGTCGGGCGGGACCGAGCGGACGTGAGGATCGCCCTGTCTGCACGTGAGGAGGGGTGAGCAGCCGCCGTGGATCGTCTCCGACGAGTCGTGGGCCGAGGTCGAACCGCTGCGGCCACCCCGTCCGCCTCGCCGGTACCGCTACCCCGGACGTGTCTCGGGCGGTGAACGACGGCTCCCACGCCCGGGCACTCAAGGGGCGGCCCAGTCCAGTCCGAGCCCGGTTCACCGCCGCAAGCCCGGCTCGAAACACCACGTCATCACCGACGCGGGCAGCCCTCCTCGCCACGGCCCGGACCGGCGGCAACCGCCACGACGTCACCCAACTCATGCCCTGGTCGACAAGATCCCACCGATCAGAGGGACCTGCGGCCGACCCCGGCAACCACCACATCGGATCCACGCCGACCGGGGCTACGGCTACGACTGCTACCGCCGCCAAATTCGCGCCAAGGGCATCACCCCGGTCGTAGCCCGACGCGGAACAGGACACGGCTCCGGACTCGGTGCCCGAAGGTGGGTCGTCGAGCAGACCATCGCTCTACTGCACCGGTTCCGCCGTCTGCGCATCCGCTGGGAGATCCGCGACGACATCCACTAAGCCTTTCTCACCCTCGCCTGCGCCATCATCTGCTGGCGCCGACTCCACCGCTCAAAGAGTTAGGAGTTGTAAATCCAGACGGTCAGAGTAAAGCGCACGGATCACCGCTGCTCGGCGGGCCGATCCCGGGGACAGCCGAGACCTCCTGGGCAAGCAGGAAATTGGCATCATCGGACTCGACGCGTTCCACGCGCAATTTTTCTCCGAGCGAGCGCAACACGCGAAGCCGGTATCGAATCCGCGTCACCCCGAACCAACTTGATCACCCATACAGATCTCGAATGGTCAGGTTGTGTCGGGTTCGAGAGTCAGTCCGGTGTGCGCGAGGAAGGCGTCGAATAGGGGCTCTTCGAGCTTGAGCGGGGTTCGCGGCTGGCGGTGACCCGGATGTGAAGGGCTCGCAGCCCATCGGTGATCATCTGAGTGTCTAGTTCGGA
>NZ_JBEYUI010000025.1:0-82046 GCF_040643455.1 Micromonospora sp. NPDC047134 | reverse complement strand
CACGCTCACGCAGCTCATCGTTGTACTTCTTCGGTGCGGGCATCGCTGATGTTCCTCCCAGATTTCGATGTCTCCATCAAACCCGGTGCGGGACAGATCGCCTCGTTGAACCCGTCCAGGCGGCGGGCGTGCTTGGGCACGATCCGGGGCGTGAACGACCCGGCCCGGTCCCGCGGAACCTGGATCCGCACCGGCCCGACCTCGGTCTGCACCGTCTTCGCCCCGTGCCCGTTACGCACGTTGACCCGCCGGCCGGTCACCTCGTCAACGCCCGCCTCGTCCAGATGGGCATCCAACTCGGCGTCGAGCGCTGACTCCAGGACGGTCCGGGTGATCCCCGCGAGGAGCCCACCCGGGCCGACCAACGAGACTCCATCGGTCTTCGCCGGCTGCACGAGCTGCTGAGCGAACTCCACCTCCGCCGCCGACGGCTGCGGAAGTGGAACCGCGTTCTTCTTGTCTGCCATGACGTGGTCCTTCCTGGACAGGATCAACGTCCTGTCCAACGGACCACACCCAGGTCAAACACGGAAATCTACGCAGTCCCGACCCGTGCCCGTTGCAGGGGTCAACAGGGGTCCGACTCGACATGCCGCCGGGGCTTTCATCCGACAGGGCGTAGTCACTGGTCGGTTAGACAGTCGCCGTGGGTTTAGATCAACCCGATTCCCAAGCTGAGCGTGGGCCGACTGCCTTAGTCACCTTCCTCGGGGACGAAAGCAGGCATGAGAGCGTTCGTGAGGGCAGCAGGGCTGGCGGCCCAGATCGCACCCCGGGTCCCGCCCATTACCGTGCGGACGACCCTGCTACCTTGCCGGCCAGTCTGCCACGCGTGGCGTTTCCTGTTGCTGTTGACAGCAGCGGTGACAGCAACCGGCGCGGACGGCGCCACCCGGGGACTACCGACGCCGGACGATGGCCCGAGGCCACTGACGCCGACGGACCCCGCCAGACGGAGCGTCCAAAACTTACAAGCGAGGGGTCAACTTGCATGGAGTGATCAGCCCCGGTGGTTGGCCGGTGCCTGGTGCTTGGTGGTTATGCCGGTGGTGGGGGAGGGGTGAGCCAGGCGAGGGGTTGTCCGGTGAGGGCGGCGTCGGCGAGGCGGTGGGCGCTGGTGGTTTTGAGTGCCGCGCGTGAGCTGTCGATCCAGCGTTGCACGTTGTCTATGCCCTGGTGGCGGTACTCGACTGCTTGGACGAGGCATTCCAGTTTGTCGGCGTCGCGGGCGACGATGGCCTCTTGTGTCTCGCCCGCTTCGTATTCGGCGACGGCGGCGTTGATGAGGTCAGCGACGGCAGGTGGGCAGGCGGCGACCTGGTCGGCGGTGACGGTGGTGTTGGGTGCGGCGGTGAGGTAGCGCTTGGCGATGTGTGGGATGTCGGTGATCCGGGTTTCCTGGGTGTCGTGCAGGACGCACAGCATCGATACCCGGGCCGGGTCGGCACCTTCCATGGCGGCGAGCATCATCCCGATGAGCGCGGTTCGGAACGAGTGTTCGGCGATGGATTCGGGGTGCTTGACGCCGGCGAACCACCAGCCGGTGCGGGCGGCGCGTTTGAGTACGCCGGCCTCGAAGATGAAGCGCATGGCTCCGGCGGCGTCGTGGTCGTCGTTCATGTGCCCGTCCCTGTGCCGGTGACTCCGTCTGCTCGCAGGCTGTAGACGATAGAGGTTAGTTCCTGCCGGGATTGTGGAGAGATGTGGTCGCTGTCCAGGATCCGGGTACTGCGTTTGAGGAGCGCGCGGCTCTCGGCGGGGTTGTCGAGGGTGAGTCTGCGGCGTACGGCGAGCAGAGCCCAGATGTTGTGGACGTTGAGGTCGACGAAGGGGTGCGTGGGGTCGAGGCGCTGGACCAGGTGCCGGAAGAGAACCGAGCCGTGCCAGTCTGCGAGCGGAGCCGGCATGAATGAGTCGTCGTGCTGGCGGTACGGGATCTCGCCGACCCAGTAGGCCGAGTAGTTCAGGGCTGCTCGCTGGCAGGCGTCGTCCGGATGCGCGCGGGCGAGGAAGTCTCGTAAAGGTTCCGGGTCGCCCTGGTTCGCAAGGGATGTGACGACAGAGCGGGCGTCAGGCCACAGCGGTGACCAGGTTCGGAACGTGATCGCCCTGCGGGTACGGGTGGTGGTCTGGGAGAGCCATCCGGCGGCTGTCCTGGTGGGGTCCATGCCCGCGAGGAAGCAGGCTTGTCGATGCAGCAGAACGCTCGGGTCACGTCCGGCGGCTGCCCGTTCGGCGAGTACGTGAAGCCGGGTGAAGAACGCGCGTTGCTCGTCGGCGGGCAGGGACGGCCCCGACGCCACCGGGCCTCGCCGGGGATGGGCGACGGGTATGTCTCTGGCGAAGGTTGGTGTCTGCCCGAGAACAGCCCAGAGGATCAGATCGGTCAGGCGGTGGGTGAGTACGCACCAGCCGAGCGGCTGTTCGGCGATGTCGCACCGATCCGCCTGACCGTCCAGGACTGCGGCGAGGATGAAGTCTGCCTCGGCGGCGTCGTCGAGTGCGGCGAGCAGGGTCACGTTCGCTCCGAGCCGACCGAGCCTGCGGCGGACGGCGAACGCTTGCCCGAGCGGCACCGCCGTGAAGGGTCGACGCCCGGACTCCCAGCTCTGCACGGTCACACGGTCTACGCCCAGGTCGGCGGCGAGCTGCTCCTGCGTCAGCGGAATGGACTCCCGGATCAGCTTGAGCAGGTAGCCGGTCACCCCGCCCCGCTGTGGTGCTGATCGTCCGCGACCTGCCATGCGTCATCCCTACGTTGACCGGTGGTCGACGTTCCCGCCCCGAAACAACCGCTGCGGCCGACATGTGGGCTGCTCACTCGTACTGCGGGTGAGTCCCACCGCCGTCGTGGTGATCGTAGCGTCGCAGTTACCGAACGTTCTAGAACCGGTCCCGTGGCTAGGGGTCGGCCATGGGGCGCTGCCCGGCGGAGGGGGCGAGTAATGCGGGACAGGACGCCACCGGGGCGACGAGTGTCCTACGACCAGTACCTGATCGCCGTAGCGATGACTTTGGCACGGCGACACCGACCGGCATGGTCGTGGCGCAAATGGAGGTGGCTGTGCCGGTGCGGGGCCGACCTGCCCTGCCGCGCCCGGCACCGCATTCCCATCAACCGCGGCCACTGGCCGACCGAGGAGGACCAATGACCAGCGGCGCGGAGCAAGCCATCCTCGCGGTCCACCTTCGAGGGCTCGACGGCTTGTGCGTCGGTTGCCGGGCGTGGTGGTCGCGGCTGGTGCCGTACCCGTGCTGGCAGGTGGAGTGGGCGACCAGTCGGCAGGCTCGCGCGAGCGTGGCTCGGTTTCTGGGCGGTGTGCGGTGACCACCCACGGCCCGGTGATGCCGATCTGGAGCTGCGGTGGCTGCGACCTGCCCTGGCCGTGCCCGACGCGGCGGCGGGAGTTGCGCGCGGAGTACGCGGGCGCTCCGGTGTCGCTGGCCCTCTATCTCGGCGTCTGTCTCGTTCAGGCCGCCGAGGACATGCCTTGGGCGCCGGCCGGTGCGCTGCACCGTCGCTTCATCGGCTGGGCGAGGCAGCCGCCGGAAGTACAGCAGCGAAGTACAGCAACCGTGCCAGCCGAACCCGACCGGCAGGAGCGCCACCAGGCCGGATGACCTCGCACGGCACCCGATCCGACCGGCCGAGGCCGAGTAGCCGCAGCCACCCCAGCAGTTGCCTGGCGGCCAGCGGGTCAGGATGCATGGACGCCCGGAGAAGGCCAAGGGCCACCGTCCGCAAATCTGGCTCCCCAATAGAACGGGTTGACCTCGAGAAGGGTCCGTGTCGTCCACCCGGATGGGCTGCTCCGATCGGCGACCCCCACCTGAACCTCCGGACCCCACAGGGCGAGGCGTTCCTGGCAGATGCCGCACGGTGCCAGTACGAAGATGTCGCTGCTGTCAGCCTCTCTTCCCACGCACACCGACGCAGTCACCCGCTTGTTCAGCGTGTATGCCTGGCAGATGGCTCCAGTCTCATGGCAGAGAGTGACCCCGGCGTTGAGATTGTCGAGGCAGACGCTGGTCAGGATCTGACCGTCCTCAAGGTAGACCGCAGCTGCCCCACCGTACTCGTTTGCCGGCCATCGGCGATTCATCTGGTCCACGGCTGCATCGACGAGGCGCTGATCAAGATTCATAGCCCGAGCGTACGGCTGGTGTGCCGAGCGGGCGGGCCCGACGTGAGGTCGAGCCCGCCCGGGTTCGGTCCGGTTCTCCGGTGTTGGTCCTAGCCCGCCAGCCTGTCGGCCTGGCCGCCGGCGAACAGTGGATCAGCGATGGTCATCGTGCGACGAGGCTGAATCGCTGGTTGGTGCCGCCGTGGCAGTCGTAGAGCTGGACCTGTGCTCCGTTGGCGGTGCTCCAGGCGTCCAGGCAGCGTCCGGACTGGACGTTGCTGATGGTGCCGTTGGAGTTGACGTTCCATTGCTGGTTGCCTTGGCCGTGGCAGGCGTAGATCTGGACGGCGGCGCCGTTGCCGGAGCCTGCTGCGTCGAGGCACATGGTGCCGTACACCCGTAGTTGTTTGTCTGAGGTGTAGGTCCAGGCTTGGTTGGTCTGTCCGTGGCAGTCGTAGAGCTGTACCCGGGTGCCGTTGTTCTGGGAGGCGTTGGGTACGTCGATGCATCGACCCGACTGGCTACCGACGATCTGGCTGGCGGAGCCGGAGGGCGGAGGCGTGGTCGGCGGCGGGTTGGTCGGCGGGGGAGTGGTCGGCGGCGGAGTGTCGTCCGGCGCCACCGCTCGGCCGGTGCTCGGTGAGATCATGCCCGTGCAGAGGTTGCGGCTGCTCAGGTTTGCCATGATCTGCGGAATCGCGTTGCGGGTGTTCTGAATGCCGTCGTGCATCAGGATCACCTGGCCGGCCTGGAGACGGCTGGCGGCGGAGACGATCTGGCTGACGCTGGCGCCGTTCCAGTCCTGGGAGTCGACGTCCCAGATCACCTGGCGCAGGCCGAGCGACGCGGCGACCGACTGGAGGGTCGAGTTGGTCTGCCCATAGGGCGGGCGGAACAACTGCGGCCGGACGCCGGTCGCTGCCTGGATCGCTGCGTTGGTCTGGGAGAGGTCCGACTGCATCTGGCTCTGGTTCATCGAGGTCATGTACGAGTGGTTCCAACTGTGGTTGGCCACCCACATGCCCGCGTCGACCTGGGCCCGCGCGGCGGACGGGTTGCTCTGCACGGTCTGTCCGACATTGAACATGGTCGCCCGTGCGCCGTTCGCGCGCAGCACGGACAGCAGTGCGCTGGTACTGCTGTTCGGCCCGTCATCGAAGGTGAGGGCGACGTACCCGTTGCAGACGGCGGCGCTGGACGGAGTGGCGGCCACCGCGAGACCGACGGCACTCAGCGCCACGGTGGAGGCGAGCGCGGCCAATCGGAAGGTGAGACGCGATTTCCGGGGGGCGGACGGGCGGCGGGAGCCGCCGATACTTTCGTACATGTGCAGGTCCTCCTTGGGGCGATGGCACCTGACGACGCGTAGGTTTAATCGACAGGACTTGATGTCATCGCGTTCGGAGTATTGCAACGGCGTTTCGAACACGTCAATAGATTCCGGAAGTTCGCCGGAAGTTCCGGAAAGGTCGGCTGGTCGGGCCGGGCCCGCGCGGGCAGCGACGCGCCAGTTCGGCCGGTCGAGGACGGCAAGGTACTCCACCACCAACGGCGCTTTTGCCCCAAGCCTCGCAAGTCAGACGCCGTCACGACTTTGCCGGGGGTCCTGACTCGACGTCGAAAGCTCAAGATTCCCTCAGATGCTGCGTCGAGCTGCATTTGAATTCACTGGCGCCCTTAGCTTTTTCGCATCCGATAGGCGCGACCCGCCCTACCGGATAAACAGTTCCAGCTCATGACTTGTACAACTGTAGGAGGCCATGATGAAACGACGCCTATTCGTGTCGACAATCGTCGCATCGTTGGGTGCTGTCACGCTTTTCGCGCCGTCCTCTTCGGCTGAGAACGGAAACGCCAACTGCCAGAACCTTCCCGGCGAGCGGTCCACCTCCGGCTGGACCAGCTATGAGGAACTCGGCAGGCGACTCGCGCAGATCGAGGCGACCAGCCACGGCCGCGTCAGTGTGGACGTCATCGGAGAGTCGAATCGGGGTCGGGACATCTACGCGGCGCGGGTCGGCACCGGTGACCGCGTACTGCTGATCACGAGCGAGATTCACGGCAACGAGAAGACCGGCACCGAGGCCCTGCTGCAGATGCTCAAGACCCTCGGGTCCAGCGGCAGTGCACAGGCCAAGGCGATCCGCGAGAACTTGACCATCGTCGCTGTCCCGAAGTTCAACCCCGACGGTGCGGAGCTGAACCGTCGGCAGAACGACTTCCCGTGGAGCGAGGTGGTCGAGAAGTTCCCGCAGCTGGCCGGAACGAACCCGCCGTACTACTACAACAACGGCGCACAGGGCTTCGACATCAACCGGGACTTCAGCGCGGACCTCACCGCCGAGCCGTCCCCCGAGACCCGGCCGTCGAACGAAACCCTCCCCGGCATGTACCTGACCAACGAGTCCCGGGCGCTGCGTGACCTGTACGTCAACCTCCGCGATGAGTTCGGCAAGGTCCACGCCTACGTCGACCTGCACCACATGGGCCCGTGCAACCAGAACAACGACTCCGAGCAGTACGTGACGGTGTCGCTGGACTTCCCGCCGCTCGGTTCGGAGGTCGACGGCAACCCGCGGTACGCCGACTGGCCGTTGCTCGACCAGGATGCCTCTCGCCGTCACGCGCTGGCTGCCGCCCTCGGCATGATCGACCACGGGGGCAACGGATCGGGAACCAACTCGCCCTTCGTCGGCGGGGTGAGCCGTTACGTCCACTACCAGGTCGCCGACGGATACAGCTACGACCGGGACTACGCCGGCCAGGCCAGGTCGGCCTTCGCCCTCAACGGCAGCGCCACGGTGCTGTTCGAGGTACGTGGCCAGTCGAACGCGTGGGGCCAGAAGCAGAACGGCATGCTGACCCAGGTCGTGCAGGCCGGCCTCTTCGGAATCGCGGACCGGATGGCGGACAAGTCCGTCGACAACCTGAACGGCAACCAGTTCTACGATCTGCCCAAGTACTGGTGAGCCACAGCGTCGATGCAGTAGTCAACGAACCACGGCGATCAGCTAGACCCTGACATCACCACATGACTCAACGGCCACCGCCCATGCTGGGCGGTGGCCGTTGAGCGCGTCCGGTTTGGCGACGCCGGACGAATCTGTTGGTGGCGTAGGTCAGCGGCGGCAGCTAGCGGGGAGGCTGTGAGCACTAGGCCGGACCGATGCCCTCATCATGGGCTCGACACCCCGCCGCGGACCTTGCCCGCCGCGATCCGGGTCGCCGCCTTGCGCAGAACGCCGGGCACGAGCTGGCGATGCAGGACCGACAGTGGAGGCCAGACCAGGTGCGCCAGCCAGCGGTCGTAGCGGAGAAACGTTCCCAGAGCCACGCTGTCACCGGTCGCTTGGACGACCAGGTTGGCAGTCAGGAACCAAGAGGTGGCTTCGAGTCGGATCCATTCGTCATCCTGCTCGCCGATCTGCCAGCCGGCTACGGTGTGCGCCGACACGGTCCGGCTGAGCCGTAAGCCCATCAGGCCGCACCACAGAAACAGCTCGATGGCGTCGGGCGTGTCACCGAACATCACCCGGGCCCACCGTTCGACCGGTGCGACGGCGTCGGTCGGCAGCAGGAAGTGGTCGGCGTAGTCGATCCGAGACAGGGAGCTGAGGGTACGCACCGAGGCGGGCAAACGTTCGACTCCGACGGTGCTGACGGTGGCTCGTACGCTCATGGGCCCGCCCTTTCGCAATATACGGTGCCGTATATTGCCACTGTAGCGGGTGTGTACGGTGGTGTACACGACAGGACGAGGTGAGATGCAGTGGCTGCCATCCGCACGCCCCGCGACAGGTGGATCGAGGAGGGCCTGCTGGTCTTGGCCGAGGGCGGCCCGGACGCCGTCCGGGTCGAGGTGCTCGCGAAGCGGCTCGGCGTCACCAAGGGCGGTTTCTACGGCTTCTTCGACGACCGTGATGCGCTGCTGCGCGCGATGCTCGACGTGTGGGAGCGCGAGAGTACGGACGAGGTGATCGCGCGCGTCCAGCGTGAGGGTGGCGACCCGCGCAGCCAGATCCAGCGGGCCGGCGTGCTCACGTTCTCGAGTAATCGGTTGCTGCCGATCGACCTCGCGATCCGCGCCTGGGCGCGGCGCGATGAGGTGGTCGCCGAGCGGCTGCGCGCGGTGGACAACCGGCGGATGGCGCTGCTGCGCCAGATGATCGGCGCCTTCTGTGCGGACCCGGAGGAGATCGAGGCCCGCGCCCTGCTCGCCTTCTGCATGGCGATCGGCGTGCACTTCCTGGCCGCCGATCACGAGCACAGCACCCGGGGTGAAGTTGCGCAGCGTGCGGTCGACCTGTTGTTCGATCGCGCGCCCCGCTCCGCAGGTTGATCGTCGCCTTGGGGGCAAGGAGTCTGCCGGTGGGGCACACACGGGGCACAAGACACTGTGATCGAAGGCGCCATCGACTGAGACCCGCCCCACCCGCAGTCCTTGACGGCCGGTCATGCCGCCGATCGGGTGTGCAGTCGACTACGTGGCGTTGGCCCGCACGGCAGCGATCAAAGGCATCCGCTCACGCCGCCCGTCGTGTGCGCTGACGGGGCCCGTACAAGTCACGGCGAGTCGCGTCGCAAGAGCAGAGACAGGAGATGACGACCGGATGAGCCCGGGGTCGTAGAGTGCTGTGATGGTCGACAGTTGGGCTGCTCCGCAGCGGGGAAACTGTACCTGCACGGTTCATCTCGAGCACCTCCTCGATGTGGTGCTGCCGCCGGCCCGTCCGGATTTGGAACCCGTGACCGTCGCCGAGCTGCTTGACACCGGCGACCTGAAAGCCGACCCGCTCACGGAGGCGGAACGAAGGCGGGGCGGCGCCGGATACCACTGGTCTCTCTGGGTCGGTGACGCCGCCCGCGGATACTACGACGACCACGCGTCGCTGCAGCTCGACGTGGGCATCCTGGCCACGTCGGGCGTCGAGCGCGTGGAGTGGCTCGATCGGGAGGAGTTTGTGGTCGGCGCGCCGACGCTGTGCGTCGACGGGATGACGGCCGTGGTCGCCAACGTGCTGGCCGACCCCCGCGTGCGGGTGTAGAAGACTGCATCGGCACGAGACACAGCAAATTGCGCAGGTAGTGGGTCCTGCACCGCGGCCACGACGCCCTGGGCAGAGCCGCGGCCGTCAATCTTGGACACTTTTCGATAGCTGATGACGACAAGTGTCCAAGATTGCGAGCCTTCGGCGATCGCCGGTCCTGCCGGGCCGGTCGGTTCGTTCTGCCGCGTACCGGGGTATATCGGAGAACGTGGATCGTGAGGACTGGCGGCTGCTCGCCGCGCGGCATGGTCAGGACGGTGAGGAGCCTCGTCGTTGCCGGGATTGCCGCGCCTACTGGCCGTGCGACTTCCGGCTGCGTGCCGAGGTGGAGTTGGCTGCGCACCTGCGGCCGTACCCCATCTCCGCACCCGGCCAACCGGTCACCATGGCTGGGTGAGGATGCGGCGAGGTCCGCGATGGTACGGCGACTGTTCCGTCTGCGGTCATGACTGGCGCGAACACATCCCGTCGGAGCCGTGCAGCGAGTGCCGGTACGAGATCGAGCATTCACAGCCGGAAGCTCCGTCCACCCCGTGCCCGGCTACCGCTCCGCCGCCTCCTGCTCGTCGCTGATCCGGGCCGGTGCGGGGTCCGCCAGCCGTCGGGCGATCCGTTCGATGGCGGTGAGGTCCTGCGGGGTCAGCCGGTCGATGAAGTGGCGTCGGACCGACTCGACATGGGTCGGTGCGGCCTCTTCGAGTGCGGCCAGCCCCTGGGCGGTGAGGGTGAGGAGGCAGCCTCGGCCGTCGCTAGGGTCGGGGGTGCGCCGCAGCAGGCCGCGGGCCTCCATCCGGGTGGCGTGGCGGGACAGTCGGCTGCGTGACCAGCCCATCTTGTCGGCCTGTTCGCCCAGGCCGCTGGTGTGGTCGGGGCGTTCCGAGAGGGTGCTCAACACCTCGTAGTCGGGTTCGGAGAGCCCGAGCGCCGCGAGGTCGCGGGCCGTGCCGGTCGACACGGCGACCATCACCCGCCGGTACGCCCGCCACGCCCGCTCCTCATCCGGATTCAACCAGCGTACGGGCTCCCCTGCCGGGTTCGTTGACATGTAATCAATCTAGCACCTACGATTCGTTTCCATGTCAACGAGACCGATTCGTGTTCTTGCCCTGGTGTGCAGCACCCGTCCCGGTGCCCTGGGCCCGGTGGTCGGGCAGTGGCTGATCGAGACGCTCACCCCGCGGGCCGCGGAGCTCGGGGTCGAGCTCGTACCGGTCGCCGTCAGCGACCTGAACCTGCCGTTTCTGGACGAGGAGGAGCATCCCTCGTCCGGCGAGTACCGGCATGAGCACACCCGCCGCTGGAGCGAGACCGTCGACGCGGCGGACGCCTTCATCGCGATCACCCCGGAGTACAACCACGGGATGCCGGCGACCCTGAAGAACGCGCTGGACTACCTCAGCCGGGAATGGGCGTGGAAGCCGATCGGGTTCGTCAGCTACGGCCACACCTCGGCCGGCACCCGGGCGGTCCAGCACGCCAAGCAGGTGGTCACCACGTTGCGCCTGGTCCCCCTGGGCGCCACCGTGGCGATCCGGATCGGTGAGGCCGTGCAGGACGGGCGACTGCGGCCCGACCCCGCCCGACAGGCGGCGGGGGTCGGGCTCCTGGACGAACTGGTCCGCCTCGCCCACGCGCTGCGGCCGATGCGGGAACGCGTACGAGCAGACACCTGGGCCGGTCCGCTGCTCGGTTCGTACGCCAGACGACTGACGGCCGACGACGCGGGCCAGGTGACGGTGCTCCAGCGGTGCTGCTGGGTGGACGAGGCCCTGGCCAACGACAGCATGGCCATACCGGCCCTGCACGAGTCGCCGGAACAGGTACGCGACTGGCTGACCGACTGGCACACCACCGGCCTCTGGTTGGACGGCCGACTACTGGGCATGGTGCGGACCCGCCGCGTCGACACCGACTGGCACCTGGGTCGGCTCGCCGTCGTCCCTGACCTGCGCGGCCAAGGGCTGGGCCGGTGGTTGCTGCGGACCGCCGAAGCCGCCGCCGACCCCGCCTGCGACCGCATCGTGCTGTTCACCGGCGCCAGGAGCCAGCGCAACATCGACCTCTACCACCGTGAGGGGTACCGGACGGTGTCATCCGCCAACCCGGACGGCACCACCAGCCTGGCCAAGCCGGTGGCCTGACGGATCGTCGCTGGCGGCCGGGGCACGCGATGAGGCCACCGGGCGGAGCGCTTCTGTGCATGAGGCGCGATGACCGACCTTGATACATGCCGGAGGTGATTGTTTCACGACACCGAAACATCGGCGCCGCTGATTGTGACGAAGTCATTACCGCTCACAGACTCCTGTGCGTCATGTTCCGGTCGAACGGAGGAACACATGCGTCTTCGATCATTCGTCAGCACAGCGCTGGCCGCTGTCCTGGCCGCCGCCGTACTCGTGCCGACCGCACCTGCCGCAGCGGCCACCGCTGACCGTTGGGGGTTCGCTTTCGTCAAGGACCCCACCGTGTCGGTCTGGACCGTGCTCGACACCACCCGGCAGTGGGGTAGCTGGAAGACGGCATTCCCGAGCGCCTGGGCCGACGGCATCAAGGTCGGACCTGGCCGGTTCCAGGTTCGCTTCCCACAGGTGGGCGCGGGCCAGCGGGGCGTACCGCATGTGACCCCGGTCAACCGCAGCGGGCACTACTGCGAGGTGGTTCGCTGGGGCCAGTCCGGCGCCGACCAGATCGTCGACGTGCAGTGCCACCGGCCCGGCGGCGCGCGCGAGGACACCCCGTTCACCGTGCTCTGGACGACCAGCTCGGGCGTGCTGCCGGCCGGCAACTCCTATGCGTACGTGCAGTGGGCCGGCGGTGGGTTGACGCAGTCGTACAACTCCACGGGCGTGGGGAACGCGGCCGGGGCGTTCGGTGTCGGGCAGTACGCGGTGCGGCTGCCTGGGGTGGGGCTGCCCGACTTGATCGCCGGCAACGTGCAGGTCACCGCCGTGCAACCGAACGCCCTTCCCCGCCGATGCAAGGTGAACTCCTGGGGCGCGGTCAGCACCGTGGTGCATGCGGAGGTCTTCTGCTACGACCAGGCCGGCGCGTACGCCAACAGCGACTTCGTCCTCTCGTACCACCGCCGGCGGTCGGTGGTCGGCTCCTTCGGCCCGCCCAATCACATCGGATACCTGGGTACCGCCGTCGGCGGGCAGACCAACGACAACTCGATGGTCGGTCTCAATGCCAACACGGTGGTGCCGCTGGCTCCCACCGGCCGCTTCCTGGCGACCTTCCCGCAGATCGGCCTCAGGGAGACGCATGTCCAGATCGTGGCGCAGGGCCCCGGCAGCAACTACTGCCACCTCACCCAACCCTGGTCGTACACCACTGACGCCGAGGTCGACGTGCTCTGCTTCGACAACGCCGGCGTGATCACCCCGCACCGTTTCCTGGCCACCTTCACCTCCCGGGTCTGACGCCGGGCAGCGTCGGCGGCGGCCCTCCTAGGGCCACCGCCGACGCTGCGCCGTCTTCACCTCTGGTGCAGCAGGGTGACCAGGCCATGGCCGTCCTCGATTCGGGCGTCCGGTCGTAGCTGCGGGTGGGGTGGTTCGCGGTCGGTGCGGGGCGAGCGCATGAGGATCGCGGCGGCGGTCCCGGCTCGTCGGGCGCAGGCGACGTCGCGGTGCACGGTGTCGCCGATGAACCAGCATTCCCCGATCGGTACGCCGATGGCCTCGGCGGCCAGCCAGGCCAGCCGGGGGTTGGGCTTCCGGAGTCCGGCTTCGTCGCTGTAGAACTCGGCGGCGAACAGGTCGGACAATCCGGCGGTGGCGAGGAAGTCGCGATGCGCGGCCCCGCAGAGCGCGTTGCTGACCACGGCCATGGGCAGACCCGCATCCGCCGCGGTGCGCAAGGTCTCCGGGATCCCGGGGCGGATCTGCCAGTCCGGCCGCCAGGCCCAGGCGTACGCCAGGGAGGTCGCCGCCTCCTCGACCGCCGCCCGGGCCGGCTCGGGCCAGGAGCGGGTCACGAAGTCCGCCCACACCTGAGGGTGGGTCAGCTCGATCGGCTCGCCGGTGTGTGCGCTGTCGTCCCGCCATCGACCGTAGGCTCTGCCGCCCTCGGTCAGGTCGGTGGTGATCTGCTCGACCGACACGGTGCCGCCGACCAGGTCGGACAACCGCCGGACCAGGTCCGGTGGCGCCGGTGACTGTCGCGGAGCGTCGGCCAGGACGCCACCGAAGTCCAGCAGAAGCGCACGAGGCGATCGCAGCATGCCCCCATCCTTGCGCAAGCGGCAGAGTCCGTCCCTTCGCCTTCCGCCGCCGTGGTGAACGGTCGGGACGGTGCCGGGACACTGGTCAGTCCGGCTGGCGGCGGGAAGCACCAGGCTGAGGTCGTCGGGCAGCGTCCAGCGGGCGAGCCCGCTCTGGTCCGATTCCAGCACTGCCGCGGCGGCGGCTCGGTGTGCCTGCTCGGCCACGTGCCGGAAGGCCGTGGTGTCGGCCGGGTCGAGCAGGAGGTCGTGCAGGGCGGTACGCAGCAGCCGGGTCGCCACCAGCAAGGCGGTCGAAGTCGCGCAGCCACTCCCGTTCCGGGCTCGGTGGTTCCGTCCAGCCGGCCCAGGTGTTGCAGAGCTCCAGGGCGGGATGCCCGCCGACCAGGATCGGCATCGGATAGCCGTCGACGTGGACCCAGTGCATGCCCACAGTGTGCCTTGACGCGTCAGGGCGCGGTCAGTTTGGTCCTCGCCGTAGCGACTGGTGTGCGGCAGGTCCTGCAAGGTCTCCTCGATGCCGCTATGGGCGGTGACGGCGATGTCGATCACCGTTTCGTAGCGCTTAGAGATCAACTCGCGATAGCTTCGTTGGTCAACAGGTGTCCAGTTCGGACTATAACGCGACGGTATTGACGGGGGCGACCATTCGGTGCATTACCTGATGTTCTGTGGTCGGTTGTTGCGCATGAGGAAGTGATGTGTGCTTGACAGACTGAGAAAGAACGTCAGCCGGGAGTATCGATCGCGACGCCATTCGCGTACGCTGATTCCACATCATGGTCCTTAATTCGAGGAGGTGTCACGATGGTGCGTGGTGATGTTCGCGGAGTTGCCAACGCTGTTCGCGGTGTGGCCAACGCTGTTCGCGGTGTGGCCAACGCCGTTCGCGGTGTGGCCAACGCCGTCTGACGTTCAGTGATCTAGTGCCAGTGACTGGGCTCGCCTCTGTCACTGGCTCAACGAGTGCGCCTAGCCGGCACTCTGGCCGCCTTTGAGCTGCCAGTATTCAGTGTCGGCTAGGCGCCCCACTGCGTCCGGGGATCGATATGCGGTCCCTGTGAAATCGAAAATAATGCGGTGGCTGTGCGATCTATCCAGCCCGCCACCGAAACGCGCTTAATAGCTTTGTGGGTGGCTGCATCCGGATGGTATCGGTCACCGCTCCGACGCCGCTACCAGGGCAAGATGGTGCGCTCGGCCGACCAGAAATGTGCAGTCGGGAACGATCTGTTCAGTCCCCATCGCTCATCTGGGAGTGGCTTCCTGATCGTCGCGGGTTGCGGGGGGTTCTTCCCAGTCGCTGGGCGATCCGTTCCGTGGCGATGAGGTCCTCCGGGCGAGGCCGGTCGGCCAACCTGAATGACCTGTTCGTGTTTGCCCTGTACTGCTACGTCACGTCACGAGGTGCGCAGTGCGGCACCGACGGCTGGTAGACCTAATCGCCGCCGATCCCTTGACCTCACGTGTGGTTGAGGTTTGAGACTGGCTTCCTGCGGCGACGGATCACGGGAGGCGTACGCATGCAGGCGGTGGTGTTCAGGCAGGTCGGTGGCCCGAGGTGCTGGAGTGGGGCGAGGTCGACGGTGGCGATCGAGCGGGCGGCTCGGCTGGGCGACGCCCCTGGCATCCCCTCCCGTACGGAGTTGGCGGCGGGACTGGCCGGCGCGTACCGGCACACCGCCCGCGACGCCGAGGAGCTTCCCATCACCGGCGGGCCGGACGAGGCCGCCGAACGCCTCGCGGAGTACGCCGCGCACGGCGCGAACCATGTGGTCATCGGATTGTCCGGTCCGGACTGGCGGGCACAGGTCGATCTCCTCGCCGAGGTTCGCCGCCGGCTACCACAGGGTGGCGAGTGATTCGCGAGTTCTGTCCAAGGGCTTAGGATCGGGTGGGTGAGTTCCGACCTGGACACCCTGCCGAAGATCAGTGCGCCGGCGACGCGGGCGTTGAACAACGCCGGCTACTCGACGCTGCGCGACCTTGTCGGGGTGTCGCGCGCGGAGTTGGCCAAGCTGCACGGCATGGGACCGAAGGCACTCGGGATCATCCAGAGTGCGCTGGAGCAGCACAACCTGACGTTGGGTAGCTGAGGCGCCGGCAGTCGCGTCTTCAGGACGCCTGACGGATCGGCATGTCGGCCAACCAGACGTCGGCCAGGTCGTCCAGTGGAACGTCGAGGGCCTGGCTGAGGCAGACCACCGTGCCGAAGGCCGGTGCGGGCAGCCGCCCTGCCTCGATCTTGCGTAGCGTCTCGGGGGAGATGCCGGCTGCCAGGGCCACCTCGACCAGGCTGCGGCCGGCCCGCGCGGCCCGCAACGCCCTCCCGAGACGCTGACCTGCGGCGATCTGTTCGGCGGTGAGTGGTTGGCGAACCATGCCAGCAGGATATCCCTCGGCACCCCCGACCCGTCGTGGTATAAAAATACCGCTTCGCGGAAGGGGGCTGTCGTGATCGAGCTCAAGTCGTCCGACGAGATCGGCCGGATGGCGGTGACCGGCCAGTTCGTCGGTGAACTGCTCGCCGAGTTGCGCGATGTCGCGGCGGTCGGGGTCAACCTGCTGGACCTCGAACACCACGCCCGTCGGCGGATCGCCGAACGCGGCGCCGAGTCCTGCTACTGGGACTACGCGCCCTCGTTCGGCCGGGGTCCCTTCCGCAACGTGCTGTGTCTGTCGGTGAACGACGCCGTGCTGCACGGCCTGCCCCACGACTACCTGCTGCGCGACGGGGACCTGCTCAGCATCGACATGGCGGTCTGCATCGACGGGTGGGTGGCCGACTCCGCGCTCTCCTTCGTCGTCGGCACCCCCGACCCGGCCGATCTGCGGCTGATCGAGGCCACCGAGGTGGCCCTGGAGGCCGCCATCGCCGCCGCCCAGCCCGGGGGCCGCCTGGGCGACATCTCCGCCGCGATCGGCGAGGTCGCCAAGGCGTACGGCTACGGGGTCAACGCCGAGTTCGGCGGACACGGCATCGGCCGCACCATGCACGAGGCCCCGCATGTGGCCAACAACGGCCGCCCCCGCCGTGGGGTGAAACTCGACCCCGGTCTCACCCTCGCCATCGAGCCCTGGTTCTGCCGCAGCACCGACAAGATCAGGTACGACGGCGACGGGTGGACCATCCGCTCCGCGGACGGCTCCCGTACCGCCCACTCCGAACACACCGTGGCCATCACCGCCGCCGGCCCCCAGGTGCTCACCCGGCGCCCCGCCCTCGCCCGCTGAGGGGCGACTTTCCCGTCCAGATCCGTAAACCTCTCATTCTTGCTACAAAGGGCATGAGGCCGGTGATTCTGGGCGGGGAAGGCACCATGGCAACGGGTGACGGTACGGCCGGTGGCTCCAGGCCCCCCAGACGCAACCTGGTGGCGATCATCTCGATCGTCGTACTCTCCGGTGCCTTCTTCGGCTACAACCAGGGCGTCGTCAGCGGCACCCTGCAGGACATCCGCCGGGCCTTCGACGCGGACACCCTAGCGGTCGAGGCGGCGACCAGTTGGGTGACGATCGGTGCCCTGGTCGGCGCCCTCGTCGGTGGTCATCTGGCCGACCTCCAGAACATGTGGCTGGCCGGGAACCGGGCCCGGGGTCACCGGAAGCCTTAAAGCCTGCTTATCCCCGCAAACTGCCCTAAAGCTCTCGAAACACTCCTAGAGTCGAACCTGGCATTCGGTAGGTCGATGAGCGGGAACGCCAGACCGGCAGCGGGACGGTTCGGCGCGAACCCGTACCCCGGTGGGTCCGCCCAACCGGCCGGTGACGCCATCCGGCGACTGCTGAGAAGGATCAGGACATGCATCTCACACCGAGAGAGTTCGACAAGCTCACCATCCTCTCGTTGGCGATGGTGGCCAATGCCCGAAGGGCTAAGGGGCTGAAGCTCAACCATCCCGAGGCGGTGGCGGTCATCTGCGCCGCGGCCCTGGAGGGTGCTCGCGAGGGCAAGACCGTCGAAGAGGTCATGAACGACGCGCGCAGCGTGCTCAAGGCCGACGACGTGATGCCCGGGGTGGGGGACATGGTCCCGATGCTCCAGGTCGAGGCGGTGTTCACCGACGGATCCCGGCTGGTCACCATCCACTCTCCCATTCAATGAGGCGCTCCCTTTTCGACAGAGCGAGGCAGACATGGCCAAACAGCATCCGGGACCGAACTCCAAGCATCTGCGTCCGATCGGCGGATACAAGCTCAGTGATCAGCCGCTGGAGCTCAACGCCGGCCGTCCGGTGATCGAGGTCGTCGTGCACAACACCGGTGACCGGCCCATTCAGGTCGGCTCCCACTTCCACTTCTTCGAGGCGAACCGGTTCCTGGAATTCGACCGGCCGGCGGCCTTCGGCAAACGACTCAACATCCCGGCCACCACCTCGATCCGGTTCGAGCCGGGTGACCGTAAGACCGTGCAGCTGGTCTCGTACGGCGGTCTCCAGCGGGTGTACGGGTTCAACGGCCTGGTCCAGGGCTGGACCGGCGACGACCCCACCCCGCCGGACTATCGACCGGACCGCGCCGAGTCGCTGCACAACGCCAGGACACGCGGCTTCAAGTTCAGCGCGCAGGACCAGGGCGACAACAAGAAGCAGTAGGCATCGACGAGCGCGTACGGAACCTGGAGCGACAATGAGTCAGATCTCGCGGCAAGAGTATGCCGGGATGTACGGCCCCACCACGGGCGACCAGATCCGGTTGGCCGACACCGACCTCTACATCGAGATCGAGAAGGACCTGCGGGTCCTCGGCGACGAGGTGATGTACGGCGGCGGCAAGACCCTGCGTGACGGCATGGGCAGCAGCAGTCAGGCCACCACCGCCGAGGGGGTGGTGGACCTGGTCATCACCAATGTCACCGTGCTGGACGCCCTGCTCGGTGTGGTCAAGGCGGATGTCGGCATCAAGGACGGCCGGATCGCCGGCATCGGCAAGGCCGGTAACCCCAACATCATGGACGGGGTGACCCCCGGACTGGTGACCGGGCCGGGGACGGATGCCATCTCCGGGGAGCACCTGATCCTGACCGCCGGGGGCATCGACGCCCACGTCCACCTGGTCACCCCCTTCCAGGTGCAGACCGCCCTCAGCAACGGGGTTACCACTCTGTGGGGTGGCGGCACCGGCCCCACGGACAGCACCAACGGGGTGACCATCACCCCGGGCCCGTGGAACATCCACAACATGATGCGGGCCTTCGAGAACCTGCCGATCAACATCGGCCTGCTGGGCAAGGGCAACAGCAGCGGCCGGGCGCCCCTGGTGGAGCAGATCCTGGCCGGGGTGCCGAGCTTCAAGATCCACGAGGACTGGGGTGCCCCGCCGGCGGTGATCCGCTCCTGCCTGGCCGTCGCGGACGAGTTCGACGTGCAGGTCAGCATCCACACCGACACCCTCAACGAGAGCGGCTACATCGAGGACTCGATCGCCGCCTTCGAGGGCCGGACCATCCACACCTTCCACACCGAGGGCGCCGGGGGCGGCCACGCGCCGGACATCATCAAGGTCGCGGCCCAGATGAACGTGCTGCCCGGATCGACCACCCCCACCGTGCCGTACGGCATCAACAGCCAGTCCGAGCTGTACGACATGATCATGGTCTGTCACAACTTCAACCCGAAGGTCCCCTCCGACGTGGCCTTCGTGGAGAGCCGCATCCGCACCGAGACCATCGCCGCCGAGGACGTGCTGCTCGACGAGGGCGTCATCTCGATGATGCAGAGCGACTCGCAGGCCATGGGTCGGGTGGGGGAGACCTGGCTGCGCACCATCCAACTGGCCGGCCAGATGAAGAACGTCCGGGGCAAGCTCGCCGAGGATTCCTCGAACAACGACAACTTCCGGGTGCTGCGGTACGTCGCCAAGATGACCATCAACCCGGCCATCACCCAGGGGGTCTCCCACGTCATCGGGTCGGTGACCCCGGGCAAGCTGGCCGACCTCATACTCTGGGAACCCGCCTTCTTCGGGGTGAAGCCCAAGCTGGTGCTCAAGGGCGGCATGATCGCCTGGTCGATCATGGGTGACCCGAACGCCTCCCTGCCCACCCCGCAGCCGGTCTACTACCGGCCCTCGTTCGGGGCCACCGGGACCCAGGTCGCCAAGAACTGCGTCACCTTTGTCTCCAAGGCCGCCCACGAGAGCGGCATCGCCGAGCAACTGGGCCTGCAACGGCAGGTCATGCCGGTCTACCGGTGCCGCAACCTGACCAAGCGGGACATGGTGCGCAACGACCGTACCCCGAAGCTGGAGGTCGACCCGGAGACCTTCGCGGTGAAGATGGACGGCGTCCACGCGACCGTACCGGCGGCCAAGAACCTCCCCATGAGCCAGCTCTACTTCTTCAGCTGACCCGTACCCGGATCGCGGGAAAGGACGACACATGATCGTGGAATCGGTGCTCGGCAACGTGGCCGAGCCGGACTGGACCGAACGGCTGAGCCAGGCCAAGGTCGACGACCTGGTCCTGGACCAGTGGGAGGCCCAGAAGAGTCGGCTGCGCAAGGCGACCAGCCTCGGCACCGAACTCGCCCTGACTCTCTCCCGGGGGGTACGCCTGCGCGACGGCGACATCCTGGCCTGGGACGAACTCACCGGGACCGCGGTGGTGGCCCGGATCGCCCTCGGCGAGGTGATGGTCGTACACCTGGACAAGCTGCACGGGGAATCCCTGGACATGGTGATCCGCTCGGCCGTGGAGCTAGGGCACGCCATCGGCAACCAGCACTGGCCGGCCGTGGTCAAGGGCACCAAGATGTACGTGCCGCTGACCGTGGACCGCAAGGTCATGGACTCGGTGATGCGTACCCACTCGTTCACCGGCGTCTCGCACGAGTTCATCGCCGGCACGGAGGTCATCGCCTACCTGGCCCCGCACGAGTCGCGGCGGTTGTTCGGCGGAGCGGACTCCACCCCGCACTCGCACCTGCCCGCCGAGCTGAACTGAAGGATCGTCCTGCCGTGCCCACCATGGCCGAGGCGCTGCGGTTGCTCCAGTTCGGCGACTCGGTGTTCCCCGTCGGCGCCTTCTCCTTCTCCAACGGGCTGGAGATGGCCGTCCAGCACGGGACCGTGCACGACCGCAGCAGCCTCCAGGAGTACGTCCGGACCATCACCCGACTGGCCGCCACCGGCGACGGGGTCGGCGTGCTGGCCGGGCATCGGGGGGCGGCGGTCGGGGACCTGGACCAGGTCCGCCGGGCGGACGAGGCCGTTCACCTCCGCAAAATCAACGAAGAGATGCGCACCATGTCGGTACGCATGGGCCGCAAGCTGGCCGAGGCCGCCAACCGCATCATCGGTGAGTCGCTGCTCAAGAAGCGGGCCGGCGAGACCGACGGCCTGGTCCCGGTGACCTATCCGGTGGCCCTCGGGGTGCTCTTCGCCGAACTCGGGGTCGACGAACAGGCCGCCTTCGCGGCCCACCAGTACGGCGCGGCGTCGATGGTGCTGAGCGCGGCGATCCGACTGCTGCGGGTGGACCACCTCGACGCCCAGTCCATCCTGTACGCCGTCAACAAGGCGGTCGACGACGACTACCAGGACGTCCGCGGCGCCACCCTGGACGACATGCAGGGCTTCGCCCCGCACCTGGACGTCCTGGCCGCCGCGCACCAGCACGCGCACGTCCGCATGTTCATGAGCTGAACCTCGCGATTACTTCGAAGAAGGGTCGAGCACAGATGAAGTCAGCAAGCCGTATCGGCGTGGGTGGCCCGGTGGGCAGCGGCAAGACCGCCATCATCGAGACCGTCGTGCCCCGCCTGGTGGAGCAGGGGCTGCGGGTCCTGGTCATCACCAACGACGTGGTCACCACGGAGGACGCCAAGCACGTCCGGCGGGCGTTGACCGGGGTGCTGGTCGAGGAGCGCATCGTCGGGGTGGAGACGGGGGCCTGCCCGCACACCGCCGTCCGGGAGGACCCCAGCATGAACCTGGCGGCGGTCGAGGACATGGAGGCCAAGTTCCCGGACAGCGACGTGGTGCTGATCGAGAGCGGCGGGGACAACCTGACCCTGACCTTCAGCCCCGCCCTGGTCGACTACTTCATCTACGTGATCGATGTCGCGGCCGGCGACAAGATCCCGCGCAAGAACGGTCCGGGGATCTCCAAGTCCGACATCCTGGTGATCAACAAGACGGACCTGGCCCCGTATGTCGACGCCGACCTCGAGGTGATGGCCCGCGACGCGGCGATGATGCGTAACGGCAAGCCGTTCGTCTTCACCAACTGCAAGACCGGTGCGGGCATCGACGAGCTGGTCGACCTGGTCCGCCGCGATGTGCTCTTCGATGCCGAAGTGCCGGCATGACGACTTCCCTGGACCTGGTCCGGGAACTGGCGCCGTACCAGGATCAACCGGCCCAGCTGCCGGCCGCCGCCAACGGCAAGGTCGGGGTGCTGCGGCTCGGTTTCCACCGGCGCGGTGACCGGACCATCCTGCGTGACCTCTACCGGCAGTCGCCGCTGCTGGTGCAGCGGGCACTGTACTGGGACGAGGAGATGCCCGGCCTGCCCTGCGTGATGATCCTGACCACCTCCGGCGGGGTGCTTCAGGGCGACCGGCTGTCCATGGAGGTCGACCTGGGCCCGGGGGCGCAGGCGCACCTGACCACCCAGGCCGCCACCAAGATCCAGGAGATGGACGCCAACTACGGCACCCAGCAGCAGACCATCACCCTGGCCGAGGACGCCTACCTGGAGTTCCTCCCGGAGCCGGTGATCCCGTTCCGGCGCAGCCGATTCGTCTCCCACACCCGGGTACGGCTGCCGGCCAGCGCCACCCTGCTCTACGCCGAGGTGCTCCAGCCCGGCCGCAAGTACTACCGCGACGGGGAGATCTTCGCCTACGACCTCTTCTCCTCCCAGCTCCGGGCGGAGCGGCCGGACGGGCGGGGGCTGTTCGTCGAGAAGTTCGTGATCTCTCCCGGCGGATTCCCGGTCGACCGGGTCGGGATGATGGACCGCTTCCACGTCTTCGGCAACGTCATGCTGCTGACCGACCCCGCGCGGGCCGCGCGGGTCTACGAACGGACCTCGGAACCCGTCTGGGACGAGCAGACCCCCTTGGCCGGGGCGGTCGGTCGGCTGCCCAACGACGCGGGTCTGGTCTTCAAGGTCCTCGGTCAGGAGACCGAGCCCGTCAAAGCGGCCGTCCGGGCCTTCTGTGCCGCCGCCCGCGAAGAGGTGGTCGGCTGCACCTTCCCGCCGGCCTTCAGTTGGCGCTGAGCTGACATGGCCGCCATCACACAGGGCTGGGACGGACTGGCCGACCGCAATCCGCTGGTCCAGTTCATCGACGCCTGCCTGCGCGGACCGGCGCAGGTGGTGTTCCAGAACAATCCGCTGACCGGCCTGGTCATCCTCGTCGCGGTCGCCTGGGGGGCCTTCGACAGCGGGCACCCCCGGGTCTTCGGTGGTGGGGTGCTGGGGCTGGTCGTCGGCACCGCGACCGCCCTGGTGCTCCAGGTCGACCGGGCCTCCTGGCGCAAGGGGCTGTTCGGGTTCAGCCCCTTCCTCACCGGCATCGCCGTGCCGACCTTCCTGGACCAGCGTCCCCTGATGTGGCTGTATCTGGTGCTCGGCGCGGTGGGCACCACCGTGGTGACCCTGGCCCTCAACGCCATCTTCAAACGGTGGGGCCTGACCGCCTTCACCTTCCCCTTCGTGCTCACCACCTGGGTGCTGCTGCTGGCCGCGTACCAGTTCGACCGATTCACCGTGCTGACCCAGTTGACCCCGAAGTTCCCCGGGGAGGGCACCCTGACCGGCGGGCGCTTCGACTGGGACCTGGTGCCGATCTTCCTGCGCGGCATCTCCCAGGTATTCCTGATCAACAGTTGGGTCAGCGGGCTGCTCATCGTGATCGCCCTGCTGATCAACTCCCGCTGGTCGGCGCTCTTCGCGATCGTCGGCACGGTCGGCGCCACCCTGCTGGCCCTCTGGTTCGGCGCCGACGCCACCAGCCTCGACAAGGGACTGCTCGGCTTCAACGCCGTACTGACCGCGATCGCGGTGGGTGCGGTGCTGCACCGGCCGGGCCTGCTGGTGACCGGGTACACCCTGTTCGGCATCGCCCTGACCCTGTTCATCCAGATGGCCATGGCCAGTGTGCTCACCCCGTTGAGCATCCCGGTGCTGACCGGCCCCTTCAACGTCGCCACCTGGTTGTTGCTGCTGCCCGACCGGCACTTCGCGCCGGTGCCCAATCACGAGCGGGTCAAGGACACCGTCGTGTCGTCCGTCCGACGTTCGGTCTGACCGGCCGTACGCAGAAAGGGGCAGGTCGTGTCCGCTGACATCGCGGCTAACCCGGGGGACACCGCCTGGGTGCTGGTCTGCACCGGGCTGGTGCTGTTCATGACCCCCGGCCTGGCCGTCTTCTACGGCGGGATGGTGCGCAGCCGCAACGTCCTGGCGATGCTGCAGCAGAACATGATCGCCCTGGGGGTGGTCAGCCTGACCTGGGTGTTCGTCGGCTACACCATCGCCTTCGGCGACGACGCCGGCAGCGGCCTGTTCGGCAACCTGGAACTGTTCGGGCTGACCGACCTGAAGGTGCCCCCCGCACCCCATCTGCACGTGGTCGACGGGCGGATCACCATCCCGGCCCTGGCCTTCGTCGCGTACCAGATGATGTTCGCGGTGATCACCCCCGCGCTGGTCACCGGCGCCACCGCCGGGCGGTTGAAGTTCGGCGGCTGGGTGCTGTTCCTGGCCCTCTGGTCCATCGTCGTCTACGCCCCGATCGCCCACTGGCTCTGGCACCCGGGCGGCTGGTTGGCGAAGCTCGGTACCCAGGACTGGGCCGGCGGAATGGTCGTGCACGCCAGTGCCGGGGCGGCCGTGCTCGCCGTACTGCTGGTCGTCGGCCGACGCAGGAACTGGCCGCACGCGGAGGCACCCCCCAACTCGATCCCGCTGACCATCCTCGGTGCCGGGATCCTCTGGTTCGGCTGGTTCGGCTTCAACGGTGGGGACGGGCTCCAGGCCAACGGGGTGGCCGCCCAGGCCGTGCTCAACACCCACCTGGCCGCCGCCGCCGGAATGCTGGTGTGGCTGCTGGTGGAGCGGGTCAAGGACGGCCACAGCACCGTGGTCGGCGGGGTCTCCGGGGCGGTCGCGGGGCTAGCGACCGTGACCCCGACCGCCGGGTACGTCAACACCCTGTCCGCCATCGCGATCGGTGCGATCGCCGGTCTGGTCTGTCATCTGGCGCTGCGGTTGAAGTACCTGCTGCGGCTGGACGACGCCCTGGACGTGCTGGCGGTGCACTTCGTCGGCGGCATGCTCGGCTCCCTGCTGCTGGGCCTGTTCGGCGACAACGGCATCAACCCCCTGGGCCGCGACGGTCTCTTCCTCGGCGGTGGCGCCGGCCTGCTGTGGGACCAGGTGGTCGGGGTGGTCAGCGTGGTGGCCTTCTCCTTCGTACTGACCTGGCTGATCGCGGCCGGGATCCAGGCGGTGCTCGGCCTGCGGGTGCGCGAGCAGGACCAGGACCGGCTGGACCAGGCCCAGCAGGGCACGGACGCCTACCACCTGGGCGGGGTGACCAGCCTGGTCGCCCCGGGCGGACCACAACGCCGATCCCGGCGGACCAGGTCGGGCGGTGCGGGTTCGGTGCCGGCCGGGCAGCAGGTCAAGCTGGTCAGCGCCCTGCTGGACCCCGCCCGGGTGGCCGACAGCGGGAGCCTGCGCGAGGAACTGCTCGGTGCCGGCGCGATCTCCCTGACCGTCTCCGACACCACCGCGGCGACCGAGGGGACCATGCGGCAGGTGCTGCCGCGCGGCTACTGGCAGGAGCAGTCCCTGCTGGCCAGGCTCCGGCTCGACGTGCTGGTGCCTGAGCAGGCCGAGCAGGCCGTGGTCGACCTGCTGAACCGCTACGAGCCCCGCCTGGTCTGGACCTCCGAGGTGGCACCGGTGGTCGTCAAGTAGCTCTCACCCCGAGACCCTCGGACCGCTCAGGGGCCGAGCCGGTCAGCCGTCGACCCAGCCGTGGGCGCGACTGAACTCGATGAATCGTTCCCGCACCGCGATGATCTGGGCGCCGGTCAACGACGGCGAGCAGCGCAGCAGCAGTTCCGTCACCGCCCCGGTGAACTCCGCCGGGGACAGGACATCGCACAACTCCTCGTCGCCCTCGATGCGCGGGCGCAGCCGCCGTTCACCGGTGACTGCGGGCGACTCCGGCTCGATGAGCCGCACCGAGGCGGCCTTCAGGCCACGATCGCTGTCCACCGCCTCGAACTCGACCGGCATCCCGACCCGCACCTGGTGGCGGTGCTCGCCGAAGTCGTTGGCGTGGACGAAGACGTCCTCCCCGCCGGCGGACGGCGCAATGAAGCCGTAACCGCGAACCTCATCGAACCGGATGATCTTCCCCACTGACGCCACGACAACCCCACCCCGTACTCAACGCACACTCACTGCGACAACCCGGGACACCCTGCTCGCGGTCGCGTCCACGCCCAGCGCTGGTCGAGAACTTAGCCGCGGCAGGTCCCGCCCTCGCAGGCTATCGGGTCCGGATGCGGCGGGGAATCCCACCGGGCCCGCCCGGCCCGGGGGCCTCCGGTCAGAGGGCCTGGCGGCCTCCAGCCAGGGGCCCGGGGTTTCCGGCCAGGGACCGGTCAGGGGCGCCGCCGTTTCGCCGAAACGGCGGTATCACGCCGCCGTGGACCCCGCCGTTTCGGCGAAACGGGGCGCCGCGTGCTGGAGAGGCCGGGAGATTGACGGACGGCACTAGGCTCGCGGCATGTCAGCTTCGAGGCGTGAGCAGCCGGTGACCACCAACCTGACCTGGGCTCCGGAAGAGGTACGGCTCGACATCAGCAAGGGCGTCCAGCCTCAGCAGGGCCCGCCGAGGCGGGTGCTGGGGGCGGCGATAACGGCCTTCGTCTTCGTCGGGCTGCCCGCCTTCGTCATCTTCACGGCGACGACCCTCCTGGCGCCGTCGGTGACCAACGAGGCAGGCGTCGGCCGGGTGGCCCTCTGGGCCGGGCAGGTGGCCCTGCTGGTGGCGGTCGGCGCGGCGATCGGTGCCTGGCGCACCCGCGAGGACAAGCCGCAGCCACCCACCACCACCTGGTCGATCGTGCGACGCCTGGGGTGGCACCTGCTGTCCACCGGCGCCTGCGCGGCGCTGGTGCTGGCGCTGCACGGGCTCGCCGTCGGCCAGATCCTCACCCTGGCCCTCCTGCTGGCCGGGGTGCTGCATCTGCTGCCGCTGGCGGTGGCCCGGTTGTTGACCAGGTCGGCCGGTCGGGATCGGGCGTCCTGAGCGACCCCGCGATCCCGACCGGCCGGATCCTTCAGCGCGCGGCGGCCAGCAGGGACTGCCAGGCGCCGTACCCGCCGAGCAGGTCGGACACGTCGGCCCGACCGGCGCTCCGCAGCAGGCTGGCCGCCACCGAGGAGCGGTAGCCGCCGGCGCAGTGCACCACGACCGGACGATCGGTCGGCACCTCGTCGAGGCGGCGGGTCAGCTCGGCCAGGGGGATGTGCAGAGAGCCCTCGACCGCGCCCTGCTCCCGCTCGCCGGCGTTGCGCACGTCGAGCACCACCGGCGGCTCGGGCCGCTCCAGGGCCTCCCGCAGGTCGGTCGCGGTGACCCGGCTGGCCCGGGTCATCTGGGCGATCATCTCCAGGAAGGCGGCCTCCGGCTCCCGCAGGTAGCCCAGCACCTGGTCGAACCCGATCCGGGCCAGGCGTACGACGATCTCCTCCTCGCGGTCCTGCGGCGCCACCACCAGGATCCGGTGCTCCGGGGCCAGGACGCTGCCGGCGGTCTCGGCGAACCGGCCGTCGGCGGGGATGTTGATCGCACCCCGGACATGCCCGGTGGCGAACTCCTGCGGGTCCCGGGTGTCGACCACCACGGCGCCCTCGGCGTGGGCCTGGGCGAACTCGGCCGTGGTGAGGGGGCGGGCCCCCCGGGTCGGGTCGAACAGTTCGCGGGCCTTGCGGTTGAGCACGGCGTCGAAGGCGAAGTAGCCGGGGGCGGCCGGTTGCCCGCCGGTGACCAGGGCGACGAACTGCTCCTCGCTCATCGGGGCGCAGGCGTAGTTGGTGCGGCGCTGCTCACCGATGGTGGACTGCCGTTCGGTGGAGAGGTTCTTGCCGCAGGCGGAACCGGCGCCGTGGGCCGGGAAGACCCGAACCTCGTCGGGTAGGCCCATCAGCTTGCGCTGGACGCTGTCGTAGAGCATCCGGCCCAACTCGTCGGCGGTCACCCCGAGGGAGGCGAGCAGGTCGGGGCGGCCGACGTCCCCGATGAACAGGGCGTCGCCGGTCAGCACCCCGTACGGCACCGGGTCCTCGGCACGCTCGTGGACCAGGATGCTGATCGACTCCGGGGTGTGACCCGGGGTCTCCATGATCTCCAGGGTGACCTCGCCCAGGCTGATCCGCTCCCCGTCGCGCAGCTTGCGGATCGGGTATTCCGTCTCGGCGCGATGGCCGTAGCCGATCCAGGCACCGGTCGCCGCCGCCACCTCCAGGTGACCGGCGAGGAAGTCGGCGTGGAAGTGGGTGTTGATCACCCCGTCGATGGTCAGGCCCCGGGCCCGCGCGTCGGCGAGGTACTCGTCGATGTCCCGGCGGGGGTCGACCAGCACGGCACGCTTGGTGCTCTCGTCGGCGATCAGGTACGACGCCTGGGACAGGCAATCCAGGTAGTACTGGGTGAACAGCATTTCTGGCGACTCCTTCGCAGTGATGACGGGCGATGACCGCTTCCCAATATATACCCCCGGGGGTATGCGTCGGGCGGTCGTGACCAACGCAACTCGATGACCGGTGGGGCTGAAAGACGAGGTCAGGGCCCGGCAGGCGGCGGGGAGACCTCAGCGACGAGCTCGGGATCCCAGCAGCGTTCCCCGCACTGGTCGGCGTGCACCGCGAGGATGCGGGTGCCGGGCAACCGGCGCGCCAGCCGCGCCACACTCCGGCGGAGCTGGTCGCGGTGCTCGTCGGCGGAGACGGGATTACCGGCGCAGTCGGCGTGCCCGACGATGACCAGGGTGCCGCTGCCGTGGGCCCGCTGGGACACCGCCACCTTCTCCAGGACCGCGGTCAGGTGCGATTCCCCGGTGGCGGTCAACACCGCCGCGGGTCCCGGTTCGGTGATCGTGTCCAGGTAGTCGACATCGAGGTGTTCTCTCGCCCACTCCTCCAACGGACGCTGGATGCGCCCGTCGATGCAGGTGACGATCGTGGCGAAGCGCTGGGATTCGGTCATCGCTCCCGCCCGACCTCGGCACCGCCACCGACCCCCGCCAAGGCCGCCGTGGGGCTCCCGGCCGCCGCCAGGGCGGTGGGGATGTCGGGGTGCACCTGGCCCGCTTCGCTGACCGATCGCCACACCCCGGCGCGGTCCAGCAGGTCGCGCACCGGGCCCCGGACGGTGGCCAGGTGCAGGGCCACCCCGCGGGCGGCAGACCGCTCCCGCAGCTCCGCCAGGGCGGTCGCGCCGTCGGTGTCGACATCGGTGATCGCGCTGGCGTCCAACACCACGGCCACCAGACCCTCCCGCTGTTCGGCCAGGCCGAGCAGTTGGTCGGACAGCCGTTGGGCGTTGGCGAAGTAGAGCGGCCCGTCGACCCGGATGATCGCGTATCGCGGGTCGGTGAGCAGGCCGGTGAACCGCTGCACGTTGCGGTACCGGTCGGTGCCCGGCACCCGGCCGAGTTCGGCGGTGTGCGGCCGGGCGGAGCGCCACAGGAACACCCCCAGGCTGAAGGCCACCCCGGCGGCGAGCCCCGGTTCGACCCCGAGGATCAGGGTGACCAGGAAGGTCAGGCCCAGGGCCAGCCCGTCGGCGCGGCGTACCCGCCAGGTGGTGGCCGCGCCCCTGCCGTCGACCAGACCCAGCACGGCGACCACGACGATCGCGGCGAGGACCGCCCGGGGCAGGTGGTGGAAGGCGGGGGTCAGCAGCAGGGCGGTGATCGCCACCATCGCCGCGGTCACCAGGGTCGCCACCGGGGTACGGGCCCCGGCGGAGAAGTTGACCGCGCTGCGGGAGAAGCCACCGGCCACCGGAAAGGCCTGGAACAGGCCGGCGGCCACGTTCGCCGCACCCACCGCGACCAGTTCCTGATCCGGGGCCACCTGCTGGCGGGACTTGGCGGCCAGGGTCTTGGCCACCGCGATGCCCTCCAGGTACGCCACCAGCGCGATGGCGATCGCCGCCGGCAGCAGCGCCTGGAGGTCCTGGCCGGACAGGCTGGGCAGCGCCGGTGCCGGCAGGCCCGCCGGAACGTCCGACAGGATCTTCACCCCCCGCTCGCCGAGGGAGAACGCCGCGCTGACCGCGGTGATACCGGCCACCACCAGCAGGGCGCCGGGCAGTCGGGGTACGTACCGGCGCAGCAGCACCAGCGCGAGGACACTGACCAGGGACACCCCGATGGTCAGACCGTGGGCGGTGCCGGCGGAGTCCCACAGCGCCGACACGGTCTGCCCGAAGGTGTCCGCCCGGCCCATGTTCAACCCGAACAGGTCCTTGACCTGGCTGGCGGCGATGACGATCGCCGCCGCCGAGGTGAACCCGGACAGCACCGGATGGGACATGAAGTTGACCAGCACCCCCAGCCGCAGCACTCCCAGCAGCAGTTGGATGGCACCGACCAGCAGGGCCAGCAGTGCGGCCAGGGCCGCGTACCGGGCCGGGTCACCCTCGGCCAGGGGAGCCAGCGCCGCGCCGGTCATCAGGGCGGTGATGGCCACCGGGCCCACGGCCAGGGAGCCGGAGGTACCCAGCAGGGCGTAGACCACCAGCGGCACGATCGAGGCGTACAGGCCGGTGACGGCCGGCATACCGGCCAGGGGGGCGTACGCCATGCTCTGCGGCACCAACATGACGGCCACGGTCAGACCGGCCACCAGGTCGTGCCGGAGGATGTTGCGGTCGTAGTGCCGCAACCAGCCGATCAGCGGCACCACCCGGGCCAGGCCGGTGTGATCCTGCCGGGGGTAGGTCGCACTCATGCCCGCAGCCCGGGCTCGCTGAGCCGGGCGAGGGAGGCGTCGGTGTCGCAGCCGGCACCCCGGTTGTAGGGCAGCTTCGTCAGCATCATGCCCATGGCGCAGGTGTTGGTCAGGGCGGCGAAGGTCAGACCGGCTCCGATGAAACCGGCCACGAACCGGGCCCCCGGCACCCAGATGCTGATCAGGATCGACAGCAGGACGATGCTGCCGGCCACCAGGCGCACCTGGCGCTCCAGGCCCCACCGCTCCCGACCCCGCTGCACCGGGCCGCCCGCGGTGATCCAGGCGTTCATCCCGCCGGTGACCACGGTGGCCGCGGGCAGTCCGGCGTTCACCAGCTTGGTGCAGGCCTGGCTGGCCCGGGCACCGGACTGGCAGATCAGCAGCATCCGGCCACCGGCGTCGTTGACGATCCGGCCCAGGTGCGCGTCGACCTGGTCGAGCGGCAGGTTGATCGAGCCGGGGACGTGAGCGCTGTCATATTCCCCGGGCGTACGCACGTCGACGATCAACGTGTCCGGGTTCTCGGCGATCAGCGCGCGGGCGGTGGCGACGTCGATGGCGGCTGAGGTGTTGCTGGCGGTCACGTGACTCTCCTCGATCAGTGGATCTGGATACCCCGGGGGGTATGTCGTAACCGAGTATGTCCGACGGAGGGCCGAGCGACAAATGCCTGGTGGCGGGCGGTGAAGCAGTTCGAGGGTATACCCCCGGGTGTACTGTTGGGGCCGCCGATCGAGAGGGGTGGACATGCAGGTCGACGAGAACGCCGTCGGTGACGTGATCAAGAGGCTGCGCCGCGCCGAGGGGCAGATCCGCGGGGTCATCGGGATGCTCGAAGACGGGCGGGACTGCGCCGAGGTGGTGACTCAGCTCGCCGCCGTGTCCCGGGCCCTGGACCGCGCTGGATTCAAGATCATCGCAAGTGGTCTCCAGCAGTGCGTCACCGCCGCCCCCGGCGAGGAACGCAAGGCAGACCTGGATCAGATGGAGAAGCTGTTCCTGTCCCTGGCCTGACAACTGCCGCCCGGGTGGGTCACTGCCGCATCACCCAGATCGGCAGAGGCTCGTCGGGGTGGCGGTCCTGACCTCAGTCGACTGCACAGCGTCGTACGGTAATCGCCCCGCCGCGACCGGTGGGGGCGTCGCACCGCCACGGCGGGGCCGGCTCACCGCCGACCCCGCCGTGTCCGGTCTCACCCCAGGCGGGCCTCGATGGCCTCGATGATGCGGGGACGCAGCTCGGCCGCGCGGATCACCGCGTCGACGGAGCCGACCTGCACCGCCCGGTGGATGTCGTGCACCCGGTCGAACTCCGCGGCCACCTCACCGAGCTTCTCCGCCCGTACCGCCGAGCGCAGCTCGTCGAGTTCCGCGGTCAAGGTGGCGCGTTCGGCACCGGCCGCGGCGGCCACCCGGGCCTGCAACTCCCGCACCCGGGCGTCGGCGGCGGTACGCGCGTCGACGTCGCGGGCGAACACCACCGCGGCGGCCGGCGCCCCACCCAGCACGGAGGCGAACGAGCCCTCCAGGGCCAACACGGTCATGTTGGGGTTCAACGCCTTGGAGAAGACCACGAAGGCGCCACCGTGGTACCGCGAGATCACACAGAACACGATCGGCCCACGGAAGTTCACGATCGCCCGACCGATCTCGGCGCCGTACTCCAGTTGCAGCTTGCGCATCGACTCCGGCGAGCCGTCGAAGCCGGACAGGTTGGCCAGCACCACCAGCGGCCGGTTGCCGCTGGCCGCGTTGATCGCCCGGGCGGCCTTCTTCGACGACCGGGGGAACAGGGTGCCGGCCGTGTAGGTGTCCGGGCCGTCGGTGGGCGGGAACCCGTGCCGGGGCACCGACCGCGACTCGATGCCGAGCAGACACACCGGGATGCCGCCGAGGTGGACGTCCTGCACCACCGCGGTCTCCGCGTCGGCCATCCCCGCCCAGCGTTCCAGCACCGGATGGTCCTGGTCGGACAGGGCCCGCATCACCGTACGGATGTCGAAGGGCTTCTTGCGGTCCGGGTTGGACTCGGCGGAGAAGATCTCGCCGACCGTGCTGAAGTCGCTGCCGGCCACCGAGTGCGGGAAGTCGGAGATGTCCCGGTCCACCGGGTCGGTGGTGTCCGTACGCCGAGGTGCCGACTCGCCCGGCGCGACGTAGGTGTGGTCGTAGTGCGCCATCAGCACGTCGCGGGCGGCGGGAAGGTTGGGCGCCCAGTACTGCGCCTGCCCGTTCGGGCCCATCACCCGGTCGTAGCCACCGATGCCGAAGTTGTCCTCCGCGGAGACCCCGCCGGAGAAGTCCAGCGACTGCTTGCCGGTGAGCACCATCGCCGAATCCGGCGTCATCACCAGCACACCCTTGGTGTGCATGAGCATGGTGGCCTCGGCGTTCCAGTACGGCTGGGCGCCCACGTTGATGCCGGCCACCACGATGTTGATCTCACCGCCGTCCTGGGTGAACTCGACGATCCGCTTGAGGGCCGCCGCCACCCAGTCCATGTTCTCCGTGCCCGAGGTCATCGAGATCCGGGCACCGGCGGACAGGGCGTACCACTCCAACGGCACCTGCATCCGCTCGGCCAGATCCAGGGCGGCGATCACCCGCCGGCACTCCGGCTCGGACAGCGCGCCCAGGGCCTTGGTGGGGTCCCCGAGCAGGATGACCCGGGTGACGCCCTCGGGGTGCCGGGCGGTCTTCGTGTTGACCACACCGGCGACGATCGCCGCGCTGTTGCGGCCCTTGGGCCGGTCCACCGGCACCAGGGTGTGGGTCTCGTCGAGGTCGTACTCGACGAAGTCCCCGAGCAGCCGGGTCAGCTCGTACGGGTAGACGGTGTTGCGGCTGCTGGCCCGCAGCACCTTCAGCCGGTAGTCGTCCAGCGGCTCGATCGGCTCGACCGGCGGCTCACCGACGGTCAGTTGCGCCCCACCGGTGGCGTCGAAGGTGATCCGGATCCCGACCTTGGTCAACTGGCCGGTGGCCCGGTCCTGCTGCCGGGCGATGAACAGGATCTCCTCCAACCCGGCGCCCGCGGTCGTCGGGCGTACCCGCTCGGCGATCATCTCCATCTCGGTCCGGGTCAGGCCGCTCGGCGGCCACACGTAGATCACGATGCGGTTGGTGGGGAAGCGGTTCTTCGAAGGCTGCAGGGACCGGGCCCGGCGGATCGAGTCCAGGCAGGCCGCCACCGCGTCCTCCGTGGTCGGCAGCGCGACCAGCCGACCGTCGTGGTCCCGCAGCTCGGTCAGGTCCCGCACCTGGGCGAAGGCGACGAGCCGGTCGTCGGAGGGATTCTCCCGGGCCACGCACTGGAACAGGTAGACCTCCTCGTCCGCCGAGGGCAGCCGGGTCAGGTCGAACTTGTGCAGCCGCTCCAGCTGCATCCGCTGCGCGATGTACGGGTGCAGGCCCCGGATCAACCGCTCCTCGGCCATCCCGCCGTCCGCCGGACGGAAGGTGAAGTGGTGGTGCATGACCGCCCCGCCGCTGCCGGCGACCGTGGTGGTCAGCCGAAGTACCTGCGGGGGCAGGGGCTGCGCGTTGATGACCGCGAGCAGCGCCTGCGCCATCGCATCGAAGTCCTCCGGCTGGTTCTCCCAGGCCAGGTAGATGTCGGCGTTGACGGCCTCCTCGTCGACGGCCAGCTCGGCCAGCCCGCGCAGCGCGTCGCCGAAGGCCTCGAAGCCCACCGCGGCGGACACCAGGGAGGAGTCGGCCCGTTCGGCGACCACGAAGGTGCAGCCGGCCGCCGGGCGGGTGCGGACCCCGATGAGCTGCTTGTTGCCGTAGTAGCGCCGGGTCAGCACCTCCAGCATCACGGTGTTGTCGAAGCGGTCGCGCAGCAGCCGCTGACCCAGCAGCCGGACCAGGGGCTCGGTGCTGCGTACCATCGCGGCCACCCGCTCGGCCCGGTCCGGGGCGTCCGGCTGGGCATCCAGGTGGCGCAGGTGCTTGCGGACCTCGGCGTAGACCCGGGCCCGGTTGCGGCGCAGCAGCGGCTGGGCGAACCAGGCGAAGACCACCCCCCGGGCCAGGTCGGCGATCACCGGGAAGCGGACCTGGGTGGCGGCCAGCAGCCGCTCCAGGGCCAGGCCCACCGGCTCGCGCAGGGCCTCCTCCGGCGGCGGCTCCGGCAACCAGGCGCGCAGCAGCGCGGTGACGACCGCGGCGTCGGCGGTGGCCCGCTGCTGGGCCAGGAAGATCCGGAAGACTGCGGCCTCGACCTCGGCGCAGCGGTCCAGTTCGGTCACCCCGTAGTGCCCGAGGGCCCGGGCCAGCTTGGCCTGGAAGGTGGCCGGCAGGCCGGCCCGTTCGACATCCAGGCTCTGCAGATAGGTGTGGAAGTACTCCCGGTCGCTGTGCACGTGGGCACTGCCACCGTCCTCACCGGTGGGCCGGTTGCGGCTCAGTTCGGCCAGGTCGGCGAAGACGTTGAGCAGGTCGAGTTCCTCGGCCAGCGGCCGGTGCCCGTCCTCGGTGGCCGCCTGCCGGGCCAGCAGGTAGTCGTCGAGCACCCGCCGGTCGTCGTGCGGGTCCACATCGAAGCCGAGTAGCAGACCCCGCAGGTCCTCCTGGCCGCGTCGGGTGCGCTCCAGCACCGGGACCTGCTCGGGGGCGGCCGGCAGGTCCAACTCGACGGCCGAGGCGGCCGGGTCCTCACCGGCCTCGGCCTCGCCGTCGCCGATCGGGTCCAGCCGCAGCAGGGGGGTGCCCGCCTCCACCTGGTTGCCGACCGCTACCGCGCATTCCCGCAGCCGGGCCCGGAACGGCGCCCGCAGCACGGTCTCCATCTTCATGGCTTCCAGCACCAGGACCGGCGCCCCGGCCTCGACCTCCGCGCCGACCGCCAGGGGGGTGGCGACGACCAGGGCGGGCATGGGCGCCCGCAGCACCCCACCCTCGTCGCGGCTGACCCGGTGGGTCACCCCGTCCACCTCGACCAGGTGGATCGGCCCGTGGGTGGCGGTGAGCAGCCGGTGCTGGGCCCCGTTGACGACGATCTGTCCGGTGTGCCGATCGAAACGGTCCAGTTCGACATCCGCGGTACGGACCTCGCCGCCGGTCTCGATCCCCACCCGGAACCGGTGCGCCCCGGTGCGGGCCACCCGCATCCGGTAGCCGACCCCGCGCAGTTTCAGGTCCAGGGGTCGGCCGCCGACATGCTGCACCTGAGGGCGCCCACCGGCCGCGGTGGCCAGCAGCCGGTGCCGCTCGTCGCGCTCCTCTTCCTCGTACGACTCGATGGCGGCGGCGGCCAGGGCGACCGCGGAGTGCCGGTGCCCGACGAGTTCGCCGTCGGCCCGCACCCGGTCGATCCAGCCGGTGTCCGCGCTGGCGTCGATGACCTCGGGCCGGTCGAGCAGGTCGAGCACGAAGCTTTTGTTGGTCGCGCCCCCCTCGATGATCACCGTGGTCTCGGTCATCGCCCGGCGGAGTCGACCCAGGGCCTCGTCGCGGTCCCGACCGTAGGCGATGATCTTCGCGATCATCGAGTCGAAGTCGGCCGGGATGGTGTCACCCTCGCTGATGCCGGTGTCCACCCGGATGCCCGGTCCGGCGGGCAGGTCCAGTCGGGCCACCCGGCCGGGGGAGGGGGCGAAGTCCCGGTCGGGGTCCTCGGCGTTGAGTCGGGCCTCGATGGCGTGCCCCCGCTCGACGGGCGGCTCACCTTCCAGTCGCCGACCCGCGGCCACCCACAGTTGCGCCTTGACCAGGTCGAAACCGGTGGTGGACTCCGTGATCGGGTGCTCCACCTGGAGCCGGGTGTTGACCTCCAGGAAGGCGAACAGCCGGTCGCCGGGGTGGTAGAGGAACTCGACCGTCGCCGCCCCCCGGTAGCCGACGGCCAGCGCCAGTCGCTCGGCCGAGGACTTGAGCTCGGCGGTCTGCTCCGGGCTGAGCACCGGGGAGGCCGACTCCTCGATGATCTTCTGGTTGCGGCGCTGCACCGAACAGTCGCGTACCCCCAGGGCCCAGGCGGTGCCCTGACCGTCCGCGATCACCTGGACCTCGACGTGCCGGGCGCCGGTGACCAGGCGCTCCAGGAACACCACTCCGCTGCCGAAGGCCCGCGCCGCCTCCTGGCTGGTGCGCTCGTACGCCTCGGCCAGCTCGGCCTCGCTGGTGATCACTCGGATGCCGCGCCCGCCACCGCCCGCGGTCGCCTTGAGCATCAGCGGGTAACCGATCTCGGCGGCGGCGGCCCGCGCGGCGTTGAGGTTCTCGACCGCGCCCCGGCTCCACGGGGCCACCGGCACCCCGACCTGCTCGGCGATCAGCTTGGCGCCGATCTTGTCGCCGAGCTGGCGCATCGCCTCCGGGCTGGGCCCGATGAAGGTGACCCCGATCTTCTCGCACAACTCAGCGAAGGCCGGATCCTCGGCGACGAAGCCCCAACCGACCCACGCCGCGTCGGCGCCGGTAGCCAGCAGGGCGCGCTCCAGGGTGGCCAGGTTCAGGTACGGCCGGGCGGAGGCGGGGCCCAGCTCATAGGCCAGGTCCGCTTCCCGTACGAAGGTGGCGGTGCGGTCCACATCCGTGTAGAGGGCGACGGTCTCGATCCGTGTCCCGGTCTGCGCAGCCAGTTCTCGGGCCGCGTGAATGAGCCGCATGGCGGCCTCACCACGGTTGACGATGGCGATACGGCTGAACACCCGATCGACCCCTCCGGTAGATCCTGTGACGAACGAGGCGGCAGGACGGCGGCCCCGGCAGTGAACACTGTTCTGCCTGAGAACGGGTCGCGCCATGCCGTAACCGCCGAACCCTGCGCGGCCGGATTGTAGGAACCACACAAAACCTTTTGGTGTCTTCACCTCACCTGCGCGATACCGTCATCGACCCCCATCTCGACGGTAAAGGCCCGGTGCGGTGTGCCGCACCCGCGTGCTTGCTGGGCAACCACTCGGCATCGTGGCACGATTTCGCGGGTGACCGGCAGAGCCTCGGCCGAGCAGCTGAAGGATCTGGCGCGGCTGCGTCGGGTCCGGGATCGCATCGACCGCGAGTACGCCCAGCCCCTCGACGTCGAGGCGCTGGCCCGTGGGGTGAACATGTCCGCCGGTCACCTCAGCCGCCAGTTCCGCCTGGCCTACGGGGAATCGCCGTACGCCTATCTGATGACCCGGCGCATCGAGCGGGCGATGGCGCTGTTGCGGCGCGGCGATCTGACGGTCACCGAGGTATGTTTCACGGTCGGTTGTGGGTCGTTGGGTACCTTCAGCACCCGGTTCACCGAGCTGGTCGGAGTACCGCCCAGCATCTACCGGCGGCAGGCGCGCACGAGGGCGGCCGAGATGCCCGGGTGCGTGTCGCGGCAGGTGACCCGGCCGATCAGGATTCGAGAAGCGTCGACGGAACGGCCGCGGCTAGCGTGACCGGCGAACGCTCACGGGGATGGAGAAGACGATGACCAGGACCACGAGCGCCGGGACCCCCTCGGCGCACGTCGCCGACAGCCATGACCTGATCCGGGTGCACGGCGCGCGGGAGAACAACCTCAAGGACGTCAGCATCGAGATCCCCAAGCGTCGGCTGACGGTCTTCACCGGGGTCTCCGGGTCGGGCAAGAGTTCCCTGGTCTTCGGCACCATCGCGGCCGAGTCGCAGCGGCTGATCAACGAGACCTACAGCGCCTTCGTGCAGGGCTTCATGCCGACCCAGGCGCGGCCCGAGGTCGACGTGCTCGACGGGCTGACCACCGCGATCATCGTCGACCAGGAACGGATGGGTGCCAACTCCCGCTCGACGGTCGGCACGGTCACCGATGTCAACGCCATGCTGCGGATCCTGTTCAGCCGACTGGGTCAGCCGCACATCGGCTCGCCGCAGGCCTTCTCCTTCAATGTCGCCTCGGTCAGCGGGGCGGGTGCGATCACCCTGGAACGCGGCGGCACCACGACGAAGGAACGCCGCAGCTTCAGCGTCACCGGCGGCATGTGCCCACGGTGCGAGGGGATGGGCCGGGTCAGCGACTTCGACCTGTCCGCGCTCTACGACGACAGCAGATCCCTCAACGAGGGCGCCCTGACCATTCCCGGCTACAGCGCGGACGGCTGGTACGTCCGCATCTTCAGCGGCAGCGGCTTCTTCGACCCGGACAAGCCGATCCGCGCCTTCACCAAGCGCGAGCTCAACGACCTCCTCTACAAAGAACCGACCAAGATCAAGGTCGACAGCATCAATGTGACCTACGAGGGGTTGATCCCCCGGATCCAGAAGTCCTTCCTGTCCAAGGACCGGGAGGCGATGCAGCCGCACATCCGCGCCTTCGTCGACCGGGCGATCACCTTCGCCACCTGCCCGGACTGCGGTGGCACCCGGCTCAGCGAACTGGCCCGTTCCTCGAAGATCGACGGGCGCAACATCGCGGACCTCTGCGCGATGCAGATCAGCGACCTGGCCGAGTGGGTGCGGTCGCGCAACGATCCGAGCGTGGCGCCGCTGCTGACCTCGCTGCGGCACACCCTCGACTCCTTCGTGGAGATCGGGCTCGGCTACCTCTCCCTGGACCGCCCCTCGGGCACCCTCTCCGGCGGCGAGGCCCAACGCACCAAGATGATCCGGCACCTGGGCTCCTCGCTGACCGATGTCACCTACGTCTTCGACGAGCCGACCGTCGGGCTGCACCCGCACGACATCGCCCGGATGAACGACCTGCTGCTGCGGCTGCGGGACAAGGGCAACACCGTACTGGTGGTGGAGCACAAGCCGGAGATGATCGCGATCGCCGACCATGTGGTCGACCTGGGCCCCGGGGCGGGTACGGCCGGCGGCTCGGTCTGCTTCGAGGGCACCGTCGAGGGTCTGCGGGCCAGTGACACCCTGACCGGACGGCACCTCGACGACCGGGCCACCCTCAAGGAGAAGGTGCGTACCCCCACCGGGGCGCTGGAGGTCCGGGGCGCGGCCACCCACAACCTGCGCGACGTCGATGTCGACATCCCGCTGGGGGTGCTGGTCGTGGTCACCGGGGTGGCCGGCTCCGGCAAGAGTTCCCTGATCCACGGCTCGGTGGCCGGGCGCGACGGGGTGGTGGCGGTGGACCAGACCGCGATCCGTGGCTCCCGGCGAAGCAACCCGGCGACCTACACCGGCCTGCTGGAACCCATCCGCAAGGCCTTCGCCAAGGCCAACGGGGTCAAGCCGGCCCTGTTCAGCGCCAACTCCGAGGGCGCCTGCCCGACCTGCAACGGGGCCGGGGTCATCTACACCGACCTGGCCATGATGGCCGGTGTCGTCACCACCTGCGAGGACTGCGAGGGCAAGCGGTTCCAGGCCTCCGTGCTGGAATACCACCTGGGCGGGCGCAACATCAGCGAGGTGCTGGCCATGTCCGTCACCGAGGCCGAGGCCTTCTTCGGCGAGGGGGCGGCCCGTACCCCGGCGGCGCACGCCATCCTCACCCGGCTGGCGGATGTGGGGCTCGGTTACCTGAGCCTGGGGCAGCCCCTCACCACCCTCTCCGGTGGTGAACGGCAGCGGCTGAAGCTGGCCACCCACATGGCCGACAAGGGTGGCGTCTACGTTCTCGACGAGCCGACCACCGGCCTGCACCTGGCCGACGTCGAGCACCTGCTGGGGCTGCTCGACCGGCTGGTCGACGCCGGCAAGTCGGTGATCGTCATCGAGCACCACCAGGCGGTCATGGCCCACGCCGACTGGATCATCGACCTCGGTCCGGGGGCCGGGCACGACGGCGGCCGGATCGTCTTCGAGGGCACCCCGGCCGACCTGGTCGCCGCCCGATCCACCGTCACCGGTGAGCACCTGGCCGGCTATGTGGGCCGGTGAGGAAGCGGTCAGGATTCGAGAAGCCGCACCGGTCCGGGCGCGATTAGCGTGACCAGCATGAACATCACCATCCATGCCAGCTTCCTGCCGCACACCGACCCGGAGGCGGCACTGGCCTTCTACCGCGACATCCTCGGTTTCGAGGTCCGCCTGGACGTGGGGCACGGCGGGATGCGCTGGCTGACGGTCGGTCCCCCCGGCCAGCCCGACACCTCCATCGTCCTGACCCCGCCGGCGGTCGACCCCGGCATCACCTCGGATGAGCGCGCCACCATCGCCGAGATGATGGCCAAGGGCACCTACGCCGGCCTCCTGCTGGCCACCCCGGAACTGGACGAGACCTTCGACCGGCTCCAGGCCGCCGGGGTGGAGGTGGTCCAGGAACCGACCGACCAGCCGTACGGGTTGCGGGACTGCGCCGTACGCGACCCCTCCGGCAACCTGATCCGCCTCCAACAGCTGCCCTGAACTCCGCCACCACCAGGGGTGGGAACGGGGGGTGGTTAGGCTGCGGGCATGGAGGTCGGCGAGCAGGGGCGGTGGCTGGCGGGGTCGCTGGCGCAGCGGGTCGACCGGCTGGCCTTCACCGACCTGACCACCGACCAGGTCACCGCCCGGCTGGTCGACACCGTGGTCGGCTGGGCACGTGAGCAGGGTTGGCGGGTCTACCGTCGGGCCCCCAGCGTGCTGCCGCTGCCGCCGCCGATGTCGGCCCAGCAGTCCGTGCTCGATGTGGCCTGCGCCCGTCCCGACGGGCCGCCGGTCGTCCTCGAGGTCGACCACGGCACCCGCCGCCGTACCTGGGAGAAGCTGCTGGCCGAGGCGGAGGCCGGGCGGATTCCCCTCTGGCTGCGCTGGGGCACCGGCCGGTTCACCCCACCCCCGCCCCCGATCCAGATGGTGACCTGCGAGGTCACCGTCCGGTCGGAGCCGGCCGGGCGGGGCCGGTTGCACACCCGGCTGCCCCGGGCCGAGAAGCAGCCACCGGCCCACTCCGCCCTACGGCTGGATGGGCCGGCGGCGATCGAACTGCCGCTGCCGACGATCGGGTCAACGGGCGGACCGCCCGCCCGGCCGGGTCATCCCGACTGAGTCGTTGCCGTACCATCGGGCTGATTTCCTACCTGGGCGGTGCGGAGGCCGCATGGACGAGGTGACCCTCGGGGCGCTCCGCCTCCTTGAGGAGGCGCAGGCCGGTGCTGCGGCGCAGGTGCTGACGGCCGCGGAGGCGGCGCTTCGCGAACCGACCGGACAGCTCAGCGACGGTCCGGCGGCGATGCACTTCGCCCGGGTCGTGGCGCTGACCCGGCTGGGTGAACTGCGCGCCGCGATCGACGCCACCGACCTGATGCTGGCCGCGGCCGACCGGGAGGGCAGCGCCGGATGGCGTTCCTGCGCCCTGTCGCTGCGGGCGACCCGACGGCTGCGCCTGGGCGGCCAGAACATCGCCGAGTACGACATCGAGGCGGTGCTGCGGGACCTGGTCAGCGCCCAGACCGCCCTGCTGGCCGACGAACCCAACCCGGTGATCGTGGGCAACGCGCACACCGGAATCGCGATCGGCTACGCCCAGCTTCGCCTGTACGAGTTGGCCGCACCCCAGTTCGAGGCGGCCTACGAGGCGACCCGACGAGAGTCCTATCCGGACAACGGCAACCGGGCGATGTGGCTGTGCAACCTGGCCGAACTCAACCTGATCTGGGCCCTGGAGCTGTACCAGGTCGGTCAGGTGGCCGAGGCGGAACGGCACACCGGCGCGGCGGAGGAGTACGCGATACGGGCCGCCGCCGAGGCCTCCGGCCCCAAGGCGGAGGTGTGGCGGCTCTCCGCCCTGCTGTACGCGGCCTGCTCCCGTGCCGACCGTCAGGACCCGGCCGGTGCGGCTGCCGACATCCCCCGCTACACCGAGCTGCTGCGCATCCACGGGGTGTCCGAGCAGCATCAGGAGATCCTGCTGTGCCGGCCCTTCCACGCGGTGGCCCTGCGCCGATCGGGGCGACCCGAGCAGGCTCTACGGGTCATCGAGGAGGCCGTCACCCTGCTGTCGGCGGAGACCGACTGGCTGATCTCGGCCGCGGTGCACCGTACCCACGCGGTGCTGCTGGCGGCGACCGGCTCGCCCGGTGCCCGGCCGGGGCTGACCTACGGCGACGCCCTGGCCGAGTTGCTGTGGCGGCAACGGAATCACTGGCTGCACACCGCGATGACCATGCAGGCCTACGATGCGCTGCGCTGGCAGCACGAGCAGGCCGAGCGGGCGGCGCGGACCGACCCCCTGACCGGGGTGGCCAACCGGCGGGGGCTGGACCGGTTCCTGCGTGAGCTGACCGATCCCGACCTGGCCGACCGCCCGGTGGCCGTGCTGGCGGTGGACATCGACCGGTTCAAGCACATAAACGATTCCCTGGGCCACGCCACCGGTGACGAGGTGCTGCGGGCGGTGGCGGACCTGCTCACCGCCAGCGTTCGGCCGGGCGACTTCGTGGCACGGTTGGGCGGCGACGAGTTCGTCGCCATCCTGCCGGGGGCGGATGCCGCACTGGCCCGGCAGGTGGGCCTGCGGACGGTGGCCGCCGTCGGCGGCCTGACCGCCTGGCCGGTACGGGTCAGCGTGGGGGTCGCCCACGGTCCGGCGTACTGCCTGGAGCAGGCCCTCAGCGTCGCCGACCAGGCGATGTACGCCGCCAAGCGCGCGGGTGGCAATCAGGCCAGCTGCCTGGCGGCGGAGTTGCCCGGCTGCGCCCCGGCGGCCGCCGACTGACCGACTCAGAGGTGGTCGCGGACCCAGTCGGCCAGCAGCCGGGCGCACTGGTCCACGGACTCCTGCCAGCTGCTCGCCGCCCCGGCGCCGGCCTCGTCGCTGACCTGCTTGATCAGACGCACCGGTACGCCGAACCGCTGGGCGGTCGAGGCGACCGCATAGCCCTCCATGTCGACCAGGTGGGCGCGGGTGGCCAGGGCGGCGCGGGCCCGGTCGTCGGCGATGAACTGGTCGCCGGTGGCCAGCACCGGACCTTCGCCCAGGGTCACCGGCGCCCCGACGGTCTGCCCGGTCAACCGGTGGAGGAAGGCGGTGTCCAGGTCGTGTTGCAGCACGCTGCCGACTTCGTGGATGCCGGCCCAGCCGGGGTGCAGGGCGCCCGCGGTGCCGAGGTTGACCACCGCCGAGGGCTGCGGCTCGCGGGCCAGAGTCCCCGCGATCGCGGCGGCAGCATTGATCTTCCCCATGCCGGTGAGCAGCACCGGTAGGCGCCCATCGAGGTGCGCGGCCTCCTCCGCGAGGGCCAGCACAAGCAGCGGGCGATCAGGGCTGATCGTTCCTCGAAGATCCATCGGGCGATGGTAGCCGGGCACCGGGGCGGCCCTCGGTGCAAGGTCCGCTCGGCCGAGGGGCTGCCCCGGTCGCCGTACAACCAGGTCCTGGCTTTCGCGTATCCAGCCACACGGATGATGGTGAATGCGTTACCGGGTGGTAACGATGTTGTGTCATGGACTCCCCCCTGACCTTGATCGGACTACCCATCGCCCTCGGCGTCATCATGCTCGGTCTGGGTCTCGGCCTGACCGTCGCCGATTTCCGCCGGGTGGCCCACCATCCCAAGGCCGCCGTGATCGCACTGGCCTGCCAGGTGCTGCTGCTACCGGCGCTCTGCTTCGGTCTGGTGCTCGCCTTCGGCCTGCCGCCGGAACTGGCCGTCGGGATGATGCTGCTAGCGGCATCTCCCGGCGGCACCACGGCCAACCTCTACAGTCACCTCTTCGGCGGGCACGTGGCGCTCAACATCACCCTCACCGCCATCAACTCGGTGCTCGCCGTGTTCACCCTGCCGATCGTGGTCAACCTCTCGGCGGCGTACTTCCTCGCTGACGGGCGCAGCATCGGTCTCCAGTTCGACAAGGTGCTCCAGGTCTTCGCCGTCGTGCTCGTACCGGTCATCCTCGGCATGCTGGTCCGGGCCTGGGTGCCCCGCCTGGCCGCGAGCCTGAACCGGCCGGTGCGGATCCTGTCGGTGGTCGTACTCGTGGCGGTGATCGCCGGTACCGTGATCGGCGACCGGGAGAACCTGGCCGACTACTTCGTCTCGGTCGGTCTCGCCGTGCTCGCGTTCAACCTGCTGAGCCTCGCGATCGGGTACGGCGTACCCCGACTGGCCGGGGTGGACCGCGATGCGGCCAAGGCGGCCGGATTCGAGATCGGCATCCACAACAGCACCCTGGCCATCACGATCGCACTCAGCCCGGCCCTGCTGGACAGCAGCCGGATGGCGGTCCCGGCGGCCGTCTACGCCCTTGTCATGTTCTTCACCGCGGCTGCCTTCGGCTACCTGGTCAACCGGCTGGGCCCCCGCACCACCACCGCCCCGGGCGACACCACCCTCCATCCAGGAGGCCGAGTGTCGTGACCCGGACACCCGGCGGCGGGTCGGACGCCAGGCCCCGGCTGTGCAACGATCGATGAGCGCCATGCCGACCCGCCCGCCCGCCGGCCGGTCGCCGTGCCGGCACCACGGCAGGCGTACGGGGTGGGCGGCACCTCGTACCCCCTTGGAGAGCCCATGTCCCTCTCTGCGGCTCAGGTCTTCGCGGCGTTGAACGCGGTGCGGCCCCCCGACGAGCCGTCACCGTTCATCGACAAGGCCGTCGTGCTCGGTGGCAGTGTCGCCGGCCTGCTGGCCGCGCGGGTGCTGGCCGACCACGCGGCCGGCGTCGTCGTCATCGACCGGGACGACCTGCACCTCCCGGGCCCCCGGCCCGGGGTTCCGCAGGGCACCCAACTGCACGCCCTGCTGCCGGGCGGCTTCCTGCACCTGGAACGACTCTTCCCCGGGTTTCGTCGGCTGGCCCTGGCCCAGGGGGCGATCGAGGCGCCCCCTGCGGCCCGACGCACCTACCTGGACGGGCGGCTGAAGGTCGTCGTACCGGACGACGCCGACAGCCTGGCCGGCAGCCGCCCCCTGCTGGAGGGGCTGATCCGGCAGCAGGTGCTGCGGCTGCCCAACGTCAAGACGGTCACCGCACGGGCGACCGGTCTGCTGATCGAGGGGGACCGCGCCACTGGAGTCCAGTACGAGGTCGGCGGTCGGCCCGGGGTGGAGCAGGCGGATCTGGTGGTGGACGCCATGGGCCGGTCCAGTCGGCTCTCCGACTGGCTGGAGCAGGCCGGGTGGGAGCGGCCCGCGATGCGCCGGATGAACGTGCAGCTCAACTACGCCACCGTCGTGTTCCGGCGTCGACAGGACGATCCGGAGCACACCGTCGTGATGGCCCTGAACAGCTATCGGAGGTCGCCGGAGGTGGCGGGGGCGGCCTTCTTCGCCATCGAGGAGGGCCGGTGGATGGCGATGATGGCCGGCTACGCGGACAATCGTCCGGGCCGTACCCCGGAGGACTTCCTGCGTCGGCTGCGCGAGCAGTTCCCACCGGAGTTCCGCGAGGTCGCCGACAGTGAACTGCTCGGCGAGGTGCAGACCTACCGCCACGGCGACAGCCGACGGCGGGACTTCCACACCCTGCGCCGCTTTCCCGCCGGGCTGGTCCCGGTCGGTGACGCGGTAGCCTCCTTCAACCCGGTGTACGGGCAGGGCATCACGGCCGCGGCCCTGCACGCCGCCTGCCTGTCGACCTACCTGCGGCCCGGGCCGGATCTGCGCCAGCCGGCCCGGGAGTTCCTGGCCCTGCAACAGGTGGTGGTCGACGCCGCCTGGTCGATGTCCACCTCCGCTGATCTGGCCCTGCCGCATGTCGACGGCCCCTACCCCCGGGGCTACCGGCTCTCCAGTTGGGTCAGCCGGCAGATCGTCAACGCCACCATCACGGATATCGCCACCGCCCGCCGGTTCAACGAGGTGGTGTCCATGCGTGAGCATCCGGACTCGCTGGCCACCCCCGGGGTCATCCTGGGTGCCCTGCGGGCGAACCTGCGAGCCCGGTGACCAGGGCACCCCTCTGGTGATCGCGTCGCCGGACCGGCAGAGTGACCTGGGTCGACTGATCACAAGAGGAACCGGGGTGCATGGTGGCGTACGTCTTCCTGCTGCTGGCTATCGCCGCCGAGGTCACCGGCACGAGCCTGCTCAAGGCCACGGAGGGGTTCACCCGGCTGTGGCCGACCGTGGGGCTGGCCGTGTCCTACCTGACGGCGTTCGCCCTGCTCGCCCAGGCGGTCAAGGGCATCGAGGTCGGGGTCGCGTACGCCCTCTGGTCCGGCCTGGGCACCGCGGCGATCGTGGCCATCGGCGCGACCGTGCTGGGGGAGCCCCTGACGGTCACCAAGGTGGTCGGGGTGGGTCTGATCATCGCCGGGGTGGTCCTGCTCAACCTGCGCGGCGCGCACTGACCTGCGGTCCGGCCTTTCTGCCGAAACGGCGGTGGAGCAGCCGGTCGACCACTAGAGTTGCACTTATTGCTATGCCCGCATATGTTGATCGCCGTCGGCGGGGCGGGAGGGCGCACGATGGGTGCCGGACATGACCACGGCCAGCAGGTGCTGCGCGCGGGGGAGAAGCACCGTGGGCGGTTGTGGGCGGCTTTCGCCCTGCTGGCCGTCTTCATGGTGGTGGAGGCGATCGGGGCCTGGGTGACCGGCTCCCTGGCGCTGCTGTCGGACGCCGGGCACATGTTCACCGACGTGCTCGGCATCGGCATGGCCCTGGCGGCGATCACGGCGGCCAGCCGGGGATCCCGGGACGGCCAACGCACCTTCGGCCTGTACCGGATGGAGGTGCTGGCGGCGCTGGCGAATGCGGTGCTGCTGTTCGGGGTCGCCGTCTACGTCGTGGTGGAGGCGGTACGCCGGTTCGAGGAACCACCGCAGGTGCTGGTCGGCCCCATGCTGACCGTGGCCGTGGCGGGTCTGCTGGCCAACATCGTGGCCTTCCTGCTGCTGCGTTCCGGCTCCAAGGAGAGCCTGAACGTACGCGGGGCCTACCTGGAGGTCCTCGGCGACCTGCTCGCCTCGGTCGGGGTGATCGTCGCCGCCGTGGTGATCGCGCTGACCGACTGGTGGTACGCCGACCCCATCATCGCCGTGGCGGTGGGGGTGTTCATCCTGCCCCGCACCCTCAAGCTGGGGCGGGCCGCCCTGCGGGTGCTCGTGCAGGCCGCCCCGCCGCACCTGGACATCACCGAGGTACGGACCGAACTGCGCGGGGTGGAGGGCGTAGCCGACGTGCACGACCTGCACGTGTGGACCCTGACCTCGGGCATGGAGGTGGCCTCGGCGCACCTGAAACTGACGGCCGGGGCCGACCTGGGCCAGGTGCTCAGCACGGCCCGGCAGGTGCTGCACGACCGCTTCGAGATCGAGCACGCCACCCTCCAGGTGGAGCCCCAGGGCGCCGAGGACGTGTGTCACGGCGCGCACTGGTGAGACCGGGCTCGCGGTGGTTGCGCGGGCTTTCAGCTAGCTGTCAGGAAACCGGGCCAGCATGGGGCGCGTCCCCACACGGAAGGCTGGCAGCGGCATGACGAGGAACACCCGACTGACCCTGGCGATGATCCTGCTGGTCATCCTGGTCATGATCGTTGGGATCGCCGTCAACCGGAACATCGGCCGACCCGCCGCCAGTGGCGCACCGGTCGACGAGGCCGTACTGGTCCGCGACGACAGCCACCGGCTCAGCACGGCACCCGACGGCAAGGTCACCCTCGTGGAGTTCCTCGACTTCGAGTGCGAGGCGTGCCGGGCGGTCCACCCGTCGATCACCGAGATCCTGGACACCTACCAGGACCGGATCACCTTCGTGGTGCGGTACTTCCCGATCTCCAGCCACCCCAACGCCGAACTGGCCGCCCGCGCCGCCCAGGCCGCCGCCGAGCAGGGCCGCTTCCCGCAGATGTACGCCGCGTTGTTCGACAACCAGGAGCAGTGGGGACACCAGAACACCCCGCAGACCGACCGGTTCGTCGGGTACGCCCGCGATCTCGGCCTGGATGTGGACCGCTTCCGGCAGGACCTGGAGGCCCCGGCCACCGCCCAACGGGTGGCTGCGGACCGGGCCGACGGTGAGACCGTGGGGGTGCGGGGCACGCCTACCTTCTTCCTCAACGGCCGGGAGTTGACCGGGGTCCGGACCCAGTCGGACATGATCGCCGCCATCGACGCCGCCCTGGCCGGATGAGCGCGACGATGGCCCGCCGGGCGGCGGCTACGGCGCGGCACCGCAATTTCCTGGCCCGGGTCACCGCCTGGGTGCTGACCCTGGGCGGCGGCATCGGCCTGCTGGCCGCCGGCACCCTGACGGTCGAGAAGATCAACCTGCTGGCGGACGCCGACTACGTGCCGACCTGCAGCATCAACCCGATCCTGTCCTGCGGGTCGGTGATGACCACCCCCCAGGCCGCCGCCTTCGGCATCCCGAACCCCCTGCTCGGCATCGCCGGCTTCGCGGTGGTGACCACCCTGGGGGTTCTGCTGCTGGCCCGGGTGCGGCTGCCCGGCTGGTGCTGGCTGGGTCTCCAGGTCGGGGCCACCTTCGGGGTGGTCTTCGTGCACTGGCTGATCTACCAGAGCCTCTACGTCATCTCGGCGCTGTGCCCGTACTGCATGGTGGTCTGGGTGGTCACCATCGCGATCTTCCTCTACACCACCCTGCGCAACCTGGGGGCGGTCGCGCCGGCGTCCCCACTGGCCCGGTTGGCCGGTTACCACAGCCTCATCCTGGTCGTCTGGTACCTGGTGATCATGCTGGCCATCCTGGTCCGGTTCTGGGACTACTGGTCCACCCTCTGGTGAGCCCGCCCGCCGGCACCGGTGTCCGTCGGCCGGGTCCGGGTCAGTGGGCCCTGCGGTGGCGCCGCCAGGAGCCCAGCAGGGCCAGCACCACGATCAAGGCCAGCAGGGTGTACGTGCCGATGCCCAGCTCCCGCTCCAGGTAGCGGTAGGAGGCCGAACCCAGGTAGCCGAGGGTGGAAACGGCCGCCGCCCAGAGCAGCCCGCCGGTGAGGTTGGCCCAGCCGAAGATGCGCCGGGGCATTCCACTGGCACCGCTGACCAGGGGCATCAGCACCCGCAGCACGGCCACCCAACGGCCGATCACCACCGCGACCGCCCCTCGGCGGGCCACCAGGCGTCGGGCCCGGTCCAGGTCCAGGCGGCGACGGAGCAGGGCCGGCGCGTGGGCCAGCACCCCCGGCCCGTAACGGCGACCCACCAGGTAGCCGACCTGGTCGCCGAGGCAGGCCCCGACCGTCGCGGCGATGATCACCGCCCACAACGGCAGCCCACCCAGGTGGGCCACCACCCCGCCGACCAGGACGACGGCCTCACCGGGCACGAACAACCCCAGCAGGGTCGAGGACTCCAGGGCCGGCAACAGGAACACCAGGGCCAGTACGAGCAGCGGAGGCAGCGCGGCGAGCACGGCCAGGATGCGGTCCATCCGCTGATTCTGGCGGCGGGTACGTCCGGAAATCCCCTGCTCTACGGGGTTGGTAGCACGATCCGGTGGCCGCTGGGCTGCCCGCCGCCGGCCACCGGCCCGGCGTGGTCCGCCGGGCCGGTGGCGTGACTCAGGGGGCGGGGACGACCTCCTGGCCCAGCGGCCAGACGGCGGCCGGGACGAGCTTGAAGTTGGCCACCCCGAAGGGGATGCCGATGATGGTCAGGCAGAGGCTGACCCCGGCGACGATGTGGGACAGGGCCAGCCACCAGCCGGCGAGGACCACCCAGATGACGTTGGCGACGCCGGAGGCGACCCCGACTCCGGGCTTGGGGACCAGGGTGCGCCCGAAGGGCCACAGCGAGTACGACGCCAGCCGCAGCGAGGCCACCCCGAAGGGGATGGTGACGACGAGGACGAAACAGATCAGAGCGGCGATGCCGTAGCCGATCGCCAGCACGAGCCCGCCGCCGAAGATGAGCCAGAGCACGTTCAGTACGAATCGGATCATGAACCAATGATGACCGGTGCGCGCCACCGGCCACCGGCGGGGAGGCCGGTGGCCGGTGTGGGCCGGCGAGGGGGAAGGCCGGCCGGTTACGCGCGGTCGGTCAGCCGGTCTGGCCGGTGACGTTGCCGCCGGACTTCGTGACCCGGTAGGTCACCTGGGCACCGCTCCAGAAGTGGAAGGTGAGGGTGACCGGGCTGCCGTCGCGTACCTCACCGAAGAAGGTGTCGGTGAGGGTGATCCGGTTGCCGGTGTAGTCGGGGGCGAAGGTGACGTCGAACTCCTTGAACGACGTCCAGTCGTGCGGGCCGGCGTTGCTGCCGTCGGCGTACCGCGCCTCCATGGTGGCCAACTGGTCGCCCCGGAACTGGGTGGGAATGGCGAAGGCGGCCGTCGTCCCGGTGGCGTTGGACAGCACCGGCGGGTCGTAGCTGATCACGTCGATCCGCCACGGCACGCCGCCCGAGAACCGGGCCTGGAGGGTGGCGTTGACGCCGTACGCCCGGTTGCCGACCAGCCGGGTCACCGCGCTGGCGGTCAGCGTCAACTGGTTGCCGGAGACGGTGTAGTCCGTGCCCCGGACCAGTTCGGTGCTGCCCTGACGCAGACCGGAGAAGGTGGTGCCGTTGAGGTTCAGGGTCAGGGTCTTGGCGGTGATCGAGCCGGTACGCGGCACGTACACCTGGTCGGAGGAGGCGGTGCCGGAGCGGGTCGTCCAGCTCGACTTGATCTGGTTGATCAGCTCGGCGTCCCGCCAGGCGAAGGTGGTCCGGTTGAAGTGCTGACCGTTGTCCCACAGTTGGGTGGTCAGTTGGCGGTGCCGGGCGTAGTACCCGAAGTACTCGAAGAACTTCAGCTTCTCGCCCTGCTGGATGGTGCCGGTGTGCCGGTCGAAGCCGAGCAGCCCGTACTCGCCGATGATCACCGGGATGCCCCGGGCGACGAAGGCGTTGTAGACCCGGTCGAAGGCGTCCACCAGGTCCTGCTGGGTGGTGGCGTCGAAGCGGGTGCCACCGGCGACGTTCACGCTGAAGGGCCAGTAGCCGTAGAAGTGCACCGTGGCGATCAGGTTGCGGTCGCCCAGCTGGTTGAGGGTCGTGGTCAGCTCGTTGATCCGGGCCTGCTCGGAGGAGGTGTGCAGGGTCGGCAGGACCAGCATCCGGGTGGCGTTGTTGCCGCCGGAGGCCCGGACGATCCGGTGGAAGTTGACATTCAGCTCGTGCAGCAGTTGCGCGTTCTGGGCGTCACCGGAGCTGTTGGCGAACTGCGGCTCGTTGACGCTCTCGAAGTGCAGCCTGGGTGAGGCGTCCCGGAAGGCCGCCGCGATCTGGGTCCAGAGCGCGTTGTAGCGGTTGAGCACGGTCGTCCGGTTGCTCGGCATCTCGTGGATCCACTGCCACGAGTCGTGATGCAGGTTGATCATCACGTAGAAGCCGTCGTCCAGGGCCCAGCCGACGACCTCCTTGATCCGGTTCAGCCAGGCCGCGTCGATGGTGTACGACGGGGCCGGACCGTGGCGGTTGCTCCAGGTGACCGGGATCCGGATGCTGTTGAACCCCTGGGCCCGGATGGCGTCCAACTGGGCCGCGGTGACCCGCGGGTTGCCCCAGGCGGTCTCGTCGGCGCCGACGGAGTCGAAGGTGTTGCCCAGGTTCCAGCCCGGCTGCATCGCGGCCACGTAGGCCATCGCGTCACCGGTCGGCGGCGGGGTGGTCGGGGGAGGGCTGGTCGGCGGCGGGGTGGTGGGGGGCGGGGTGGTCGGGCCCACGCTGCCGGTGCAGGTGACCCCGTTGAGGGCGAACGAGGTGGGGGCGGTGTTGCTGCCGGACCACGAGCCGTTGAAGCCGAAGGACACCGTCTGGTTGGTGCCCAGCGCGGCGTTGTAGCCGACATTGGTGGCGGTGACGTCGTTGCCGCTGGAGGTGACGGTGGCGTTCCACGCCTGGGTCACCCGTTGCCCGGAGGGGAAGGTCCAGGTCAGTCGCCAGCCGTTGAGCGGGTCGCCGAGGTTGGTCAGGTCGACGTTAGCGGTGAAGCCGCCCGGCCACTGGCTCGGCGCGGAGTACACCACTTTGCAGCCGGCCGCCGCCTGGGCGGCACCCGTGCCGACCAGCCCGATCCCGGCCAGCAGGGTGGCGACTCCGACGCCGACCACCCCCAGTCGCCATCGTGTCCTTCGTGGTGTGCGCAGCCCAGCCATGGCGCTCCTCGCGTGGTGATGGTGTCGGGTGGCTGGCCGCCTGTCGCCGGACCGCCGGCAACCTCCGGCCGGCTCGCACAATAAGTTGGGATCATGAACTTTGTCAATCGACACACCACGATGTTAGGGGCTGCTGTGCAGGTGATACCGAGGTCGCCGCCGGGTTGGGGTCAGAGCCGTCCGGCCACCGTCCGCGCCAGCTCGGTCAGCCGCTTGTTGTACTCCTCCGGTTCATCCGTACGGACCAGCCGGATGGCCACCCAGACTCCGGAGACGTTGACGAAGACGTTCCAGTCCTCCAGGTACGCCTCGTCACCGATGCCGGACAGGGTCTCGAACTCATGATCGAGGTCGCGGTCGATGTCCAGCATCTTCTTGGCCCCGTCCCCGACATGCACCTCCACCTGCGCCACCGGCCCGGAGACCGGCCCGGTGAACCAGCAGCTCTCCCCGCTGGGCAGCGGGTCGTCCAGGGGGGTACCGGCCACCTTCTCGGCATCCTGCTTGGAGACCAGGGCGCAGGCGTCCACCGGGGTGGCCGCGGGCGGCTCGGGTGCCTCGGTGACCTCGGTCGGCGCCACCGGTTCCGAGGGCGGCGCCGGTGCCGGCGGCGCCGCTGCGGGCTCCGCTCCGCCACAGGCGGCCAGGGTGGCCAGGGCGGTGGCCGTCACGGCGAGTCGAGCGACGGTGGTCAGGTGGCGCACGGTGTCTCCTTCGTCGAGGGTTTCAGCGCGGCAGGGCGTCGACCAGCTCGCGCATCACCTGGGCGTATCCGTCCGGCTGGGCGCCGAGACGCGCGAAGCTGCTCAATGTCACGGTGAAACTGCCCGCGCCGTTGATCACCACCGCTTCCGCCTCGATGTCCTTGACCGCCAGGTAGCCCTTGTCCCCGACACCGAGGTCGGTCACCGACCGGTAGGTCTGGTCGGCCTGCTGGCGCTGGTAGTCGTAGGTCATCTCCCCAGCCTCCCGGGAGGCCGTGGTCACGGTGAGCAGCGCGATCCCGTCGCCGAAGCTGCAGTTGCCCTGGTCGTTGAGTTGCTGGCCGACGATCTCGGCGATCTGCTCGGCGGTGAAGGGGCAGGCCGGGCGGACGGACCCGCCGCCGTCGACCGGCAGGTCGAGGTCGGCGTCCGAGCCGGCGTCCGGACCGGCGGCCGGTGTCGTCGGCTCGCTGTCGCCGCAGCCGGTCAGTGCCAGGGCCGCCGCCAGCACCACCGGCAGGATCAGTCGTCGCACCTGTCTGCTCTCCTACTCCAGCCCGGCCGGCAGCGCTGGGCACCAGCGCCACTGACGGTCGGGGTGACCTTGACGGTACGGCCGTGACCAGGCGAAGGAATCCGGTGTTTCCCTAGCCTTTGTGGCCCAGCGTCGCCCCGGGGAGGTCGACCCCGGCCAGCGCCGCGTTGAGTTCGGCCCGCCGGGAGATGCCCAGCTTGCGGTAGACCCGGGAGAGGTTCGTCTCCACCGTCTTGGGGCTGACGAACAACTCGTCGGCGATGGCCCGACTGGTCCGTCCCAGGGCGGCCAGCCGGGCCACCCGTTCCTCCGTGGCGGTCAACCCCGAGGGTGCCGGAGGCCGGCCGCCCAACCGGGCCGCCTCCGCCCGCGCCCGGGCGGCGAAGGCCGCCGCACCCAGCGCCTCGAACTCGCCCGCCGCCGCCGCCAGGGCCTCCCGGGCCGGGCGCTTGCGACGCTGTCGCCGGTGCACGATGCCGACCACCAGCAGGCAGCGGGCCCGGTCCAGCGGCAGGACCTCCGGTGCCACCGCGGCGCGGGCGGCGACCAGGTCGTCCAGGGCAGCCGAGGGGTCCCCACCGGCGGCGCTGTCCAGCAGGACACGACTGCGTGCCAGGCCCAGCAGGGTCCAGGGCCGGGGCAGGCGGCGGTGCCGTTCGGTCAGCCGGTGCAGGGCGGCGCGGGCGGTGGCCAGGTCACCGGCGGCCACACATGCCTCGATCCAGTCCGGTTCGAAGCGCTGCGCCAGGGGCTCGGTAAGGCCCATCTGGTCCACCGTGGCGGCCAGCCGACCGTACCCGGCCGCCGCCTCGGCGACCCGCCCGGCGCAGAGCGCGACGAAGGCAGCCAGTTGCAGGTGGATGCGGCGGCACCAGTCGTCGTCGAGTTCCTCGCCCAGCCGCAGGCCCGCCTCGGCCACCCGTCCCGCCGCCTCCAGCCGTCCCCGCAGGGCGTCCAGCAGGCCGGTCAGCCAGATCTCCGCGGTCAACTCGGTGCCCAGCAGCTCACCGAGGTCTCGGGCCGCCGCGATGTGCCGCTCGGCCAGCGCCCACCGCCCGGCCAGCAACTCCGTCTCACCGAGATGCTTGAGCAGTTCGTACTGGGAGGGTTCGTCGCCGCGCGCCGCCGCCCGGTCCAGCAGCCGGGTCAGCCGCTCACGCGCCCGGTCGGGTTCGTCGATCCCCTTCCACCAGATCGCCGGGATCGTACCGGCCAGCCAGGAGGGTTCGGCCCCCTCCATGCCCAGGGCCCGGTCCAGCAGTTCGGTGCGGGGTGGCTCGCCGGCGCGTACCTCGCTGAAGAACAGGTGCAGCAGGGCCGCGGCCAGCAGCTCCCGGTCGCCACCCGGGCCGGTGAGCAGGGCGATGGCCGCCTCCGCGTGAGTCCGCGCCGGGTCCGGCAGGTCGACGAAGAGGGCCAGGTGGGCGTGGATCCGCCCGGCCAGGGGGGAACCGGGCTGGGTGGCGGCCAGGGCCCGTCCGGCGGCCGCCAGGGCGGTGCCGCCCGGCTCGTCCGCGCTCCAGGCGACCACCGCGCGCAACAGCAGCGCCTCGGCCCGCAGGTGGCCGGTGAACCCGGCGGCCACCTGTTCGGCGGCCATCCGTGCCCCCGGGTGATCGCCGCAGTCGAACCGGCACCGGGCCGCCGCCAGCAGCCGCTGCCCCAGGGTAGGGCGGTCCTCGGCCGGGGTTAGTCGGGCAGCCGCCTCGTAGAGGTTCGCCGCCGCCTCCGGTGCACCCCGGGTGTGGCGGCGTACGGCGGCAGCGGCCAGGGCGTCGGCGACCACCGGATCGGCCGTGGTGGTGCAGGCGGCCAGCTGACGCACCCGTTCGTCGGGGTCCGCCACCGCCTCGGCCAGCCTGCGGTGCAGCCCTCGCCGTACCCCCGGCGGGATGCCGGCCCGTACCGCCGCCGCGTAGACCGGGTGGGCGAACTGCACCCGGGTCGGGGTCACCATCAGCAGTCCGGCCTCCTCGGCGGGATCGAAGGCGCGCGGGCCGACCCCGGCCGCCGTCAGGTCCCGCAGCAGGGGCACCCCGAGCAGCGCCGCCAGCCGTACGGCGTTGCGGCACCGGATCGGCAGCCCGGCCAGCACCTCCGCCAGGAGTTGGTGGATGGAGGAGGCCACCGGCAGCTCCTGGGCCGGCTCCGGTGGCTTCGGCAGCCGCTGCACCGCCCGGGCCACCTCGATGGCCACCAGCGGATTGCCGCTGGACTCCCGGGCGATGCGGGCCAGCAGGGGACGGTCCAGGACGGCACCGACCCGCTCCCGCAGGACGTGGTGCAGCGCGTGCACACCCAACGGGGTCAACGCCAGCCGGGTCGGTGCGGTGGCTCCCGCGTCGAGCCCCAGTGGGGTGGCCGGCACGGTGGGCCCGCTGGCGCTGCGGCTGCTGACCAGTGTGGCCAGTCCGGGGCCTACCCGGCGCAGGGCGAACCGCAGGGCACGCTCACTCGGCCGATCCAGCCAGGGTGCGTCGTCCACGGCCAGCAGCACCGGCCGCCCCGAGGCGAGCGCCGCCTCCAACAGCGACCGGGTGGCCGCCCCGATCACCCGTTCGTCGATCGTCTCGTCGCTGTCGCCGGTGACCAGCACCGTCTCGGCCGCTACCCGCTGCGGGCGCGGCAGGTCCGCCGCCAGGCCCGCCAGGGGACGCAGCAGGTCGGCCAGGGCGGCGAAGGGGAGGTCGGCCTCGCATTCGGTCGGCGCGCAGGACAGCACCCACCAACCCGCCTGGGTGGCCTCGGCCACCAGGGCCCGCAGCAGGGCCGTCTTACCGATCCCGGCCGGCCCCTCCAGCAGCACCTGCCCGGCCCCGCCCAGCGCGTGCCAGGCCTGGTCGAACACCTCGTCCCGGCCCACGAGCGCACGCCGCATGGGGCGATTCTGGCACCGCTGGGGGTCCCCGACCATCCTGCGGACGCCTGACGCGCCGGGCACGTTCAGCGCCCCGCGCTCCACAGTGGTACGCGGGGCGCCCTCCCGGTCAGGGGGTCGAGGGCTCCGGCTTCCGGTCGGTCGGGGCCTCGTACTGGCCCTTGTCCTGGCCCTCCGGCTGCCCGGCGAACCAGTTGATGCCGGGGGGTCCGCCGGCCGCCAGCGCCGCCTCGGCCCGCGCCAGGGCGTTCTGCGGAAGCGCCACGGTCGGCCCGAGGTACGACTGGTCCTCGGCAGCCGGTTCGCCGCCTGCCGGTGCCTTGGGGCTGACCGTCGGGGCCTCGACGGCGGCGTCACCCTCGGCCGCCTCCGGCTCATCGCGCTCGGCGGTCGTACCCTGGCTCACCGGCTCGGCCTCCGCCGCCCGGGTGGGCGGGCGTTGCACGGAGCGGGCCCCGACCATCGGATACTCGGCGGTCTCCCCACCCCCGGCCGCGGCGGCCATCACGGCCGCAGCTGCCAGGTCGGCGACCCGCTTGGCCTCCCGTTGCACCCGGGCCCGGGTCTCCTTGGCGTGCCGCTCGGCCGCCTCGACGGCCCGGCGTACCTCGTCCAGTCGCCGGCTCTCCGCCGTCAGATCCCGGACGGTCTCCTCCAACTGCTGGCGCATCCGGGACAGCTCGGCGTCGGTGACCTCCCGGTCCCGCTGGATCTCCGCCAGCTGCCGCCGGGCGGTCTCCAACTCCTCCTGTACGCCGGCCAGGGCGTCCTGCTGCTCGCCGATCTGCAACTGGACGGCGTGCAGTTGCTCCTCGGCGACGGCGGCCTGCTCGTCGCTGTGTCGGCGTACCTCGGCGGCCTGCTCGTCGGCGCGTTTGCGGATCTCCGCGGAGTACTGCTGGGCGTCCGCGATCATCGAGCTGACCCGCTGCTCGGCGGCGGTGCGCTGGGCGGCCAACTCGCGTTCCGCCGCGGCCCGCTGCTCGGCCAGATCCTCCTCGGCGGTGGCCCGCCGCTCGGCCAACTCCTCCTCGACGGCGGTCCGTCGCTGGGCCAGTTCCTGCTGGCTCTTGGACCGGGCCGCCTGGATCTCCTGGTGGATCTGGGTACGCGCGGAGGAGGTCAGCGCCTCCGCCGCCGCCCGGGCCTGCTCGACCTGTTGGCGGCACTGCTCGCCGATGCGCTGGGCCTCCTGCTGGGCCCGCTCGTGGGCGGCCTCACCCTCGGCGCGCAGCCGGTCGGCCCGCTCCCGGGTCTCCGCCAACTCGGCCTCGGCCGTGGCCCGCAGTTCCTCGTACTTCTTGTCGTGCTCGGCGCGGCGGGCGGCCAACTCCTCCTCGAGGTCGGCCAGCGACTTGACGGTGCGCTCCCGGGCGTTGGCCAGGGTCTTCTCCGCCTCCGCCTGGAGCTTGTTGGCCCGCTGGGTGTGCGTGTCGATGATCGCCGCGGCCTGCTTCTCCGCCAGGTCCAGGATCTGGCCGACCATCGGGCCGACATCCTGGAAGGTCGCCTTGTCCAGTTGCGCCGGTCGTTGCCGCAGCTCGGCCACCTCGGCCTGGGCGGCCTGGAGCTTGGCGGTCAGCTCCCGGGTCCGGCCCAGGGCCCGGTCCCGTTCGGCCGAGACCGTGCTGAGTTGACCGTCCAATTGCTCCACATAGCGGTCGACCTGCTTTCTCTCGTAACCGCGCAGGGTCACCTCGAAGGTCGGCCGGGAGGCCAGGTCGTCGCGGACTGCGTACGGCTCCTCGCCGATGGACATGCCTCATCCTCCGTACGAACGCGGGTCGGCGCACCGGCGACCCGGCGGCGATGACGCGCAACGCTACCGCCGCTCGCACCGGTCTGTCGTCCCCCACCCCGACACCTTCTCGTGTTCTCCGCGAGCCGGTTCGCGGGTGGGGTGGCATCGAGGCGGGGGCTGCCCGGTCGGGGGCGGGCGGAGGTGAGGAGGACCCACATCTTGACCCGAAGTTAGGTTAGGTTAACCTAAGCGTATGTCGAGCGTACTGGCGTCGAACGACGCTGAGCAGCGCCTTCGTGGCGTCGACCTCTGCCTGGGTTATCACCGTAAGGCAGTGGTCCACGGCGCCTCGATCGCCCTGCCTGCCGGTAGGGTGACCGCCCTGGTCGGGCCGAACGGCAGCGGCAAATCCACCCTCCTGCGGGCGCTGGCCCGGCTGCACCCGATCGACACCGGGGCGGTGTTCTGCGCCGACGGGGTCGCCGCGGCCAGCCTGCCGGCCAAGGAATTCGCCCGCCGGGTCACCCTGCTGGCGCAGAGTCGACCGGTGCCCAACGGGGTCACCGTCCGGGACGTGGTCGGCTACGGCCGCCACCCCTACCGGGGCCGCTGGCGCAACGAGGACCCCGAGGGCCCGGCCGCGATCGCCCGCGCGATGGCGGTCACCGGGGTGGCCGCGATGGCCGACCGGCCCGTGGACGAACTCTCCGGCGGCGAACTCCAGCGGGTCTGGCTGGCCACCTGCCTGGCCCAGGACACCACGGTACTGCTGCTCGACGAGCCCACCACCTTCCTGGACCTGCGCTATCAGGTCGAGATCCTCGACCTGATGCGCGACCTGGCCGACGAACACCACGTCGCGGTCGGGGTGGTGCTGCACGACCTCAACCAGGCCGCCGCGGTGGCCGACGAGGTGGTCCTGCTGCACAACGGCCGCATCCGCGCCGCCGGTACTCCGGAGCAGGTCTTCACCGAGACGGACCTGACCGAGACCTACGGCATCCGCATCGAGGTCAGCACCGATCCACTCACCGGTCTGGTGACCACCCGCCCCGTGGGGCGGCACCTGACCCGTATCCCGGTCTGAACCCGGACCGGTCCGGCAACGAGAAAGAACATCATGTCCCGTACCCGTGTCACCGCCCTGGTCGCCGCCGCCGCTACCGCGCTGCTGCTGACCGCCTGCGGCACCACCGAGAACACCGCCGAGCCCACCCCCTCCGCCTCCGCCGCCGGCGGACCGGTCACCGTGACCGACAGCCGGGGTAAGGAGATCAAGCTCGACAGCCCCGCCACCAAGGTCGTCGGCCTGGAGTGGGGCGAGGTCGAGATGCTGGTCAGCCTCGGCGTCATGCCGGTCGGGGTCGCCGACCCCAAGGGGTACGCCACCTGGGTGACCGCCGCCAAGCTCGACCCCGCGGTCAAGGATGTCGGCACCCGTGGCGAACCCAGTGTCGACTCGATCGTCGCCCTCGCCCCCGACCTCGTGGTCGTCTCGGACGGTCGCGGCGCCGCCCTGCTGGACCAGCTGGAGAAGTACGTCCCCGTGCTGGTGACCAAGAGCAGCGACGCCACCGACAACGTGGGCCGGATGCGCGCCGACCTCAACATGATCGCCAAGGCGGTCGGCAAGACCGCCGAGGCGGAGAAGTTGCTGGCCGACTTCGACGCCGCCCTGGCCGACGGCAAGAAGAAGATCGCCGAGGCCGGTGCCGCCGGTAAGCCGTTCGCCATCGCCGACGGCTGGAAGGAAGGCAGCACCGTCAGCATCCGGATGTTCGGCCAGGGTGCCTTCGTCTCCCAGCTCGGCATCCAGCTCGGCCTCACCAACGCCTGGACCGGCAAGGTCGACGAGGTGTGGGGCCTGGGCCAGACCGACGTCGAGGGCCTGACCGGGCTCAAGAGCCCGGACCTGCACTTCTTCTACAACGCCTCGGACGGCACGGACGTCTTCGCCGAGGGCCTGGCCGACAACGCCATCTGGAAGTCGCTGCCCTTCGTCCAGCAGGGCAACCTGCACCGGATGCCGGACGGCATCTGGACCTTCGGCGGGCCGCTCTCCGCCAAGCAGTACATCGACCAGTTCGTCAGCACCTACGCGGTGTGACCGGGCTGTCCGCGCCCGCGCGTCCGGAGCCGGCCCTCGGGTCGGCTCCGGCCGGACGCACCTCCGCTTCCCGCATCGTCGGGGCCTTCATCGCGGCCACCGCGCTGGCCCTGGTGGTCGCCGTCGTGCACCTCACCCAGGGCACCTCCGCTGTGGGCGCGCTCGACCTGCTGCGACTGCTCACCGGCGGTGACGACGAGACCGTCCGGGTGCTCGTCGCCTCCCGGGTGCCCCGGTTGCTCGCCGGGCTGGCCATCGGGGTCGCCCTCGGCTTCGCCGGAGCGGCCCTCCAGTCCATCGCCCGCAACCCGCTGGCCTCCCCGGACACCCTGGCCGTCAACGCCGGTGCCCACCTGGCCATCGTGTCGGTCGCCGCCTTCGGCATCGCGTTGCCCGCCTTGCCGGCCGGTGGACTGGCCTTCTGCGGCGGCCTGGCGGCGGCCGGACTGGTGATGGCGATGTCCTCCGGCGGGCAGGCCGGCACCACCCGGCTGATCCTGGCCGGTTCGGCCACCGGGCTGGCGCTCAGCTCGGTGAGCATGCTGCTGCTCCTGCTCTTCGAGCAGGCCACCATCGGCCTGTTCGCCTGGGGCAACGGGTCCCTGGTGCAGAGCGACCTGAACGCCCTGACCCAGCTGGCCCCGGTCATCGGCCTGTCCATCGTGGCGCTGATGCTGCTCGGTCACCGCCTGGACATCCTGGCCCTCGGCGACGACACCGCCGCCGTGCTCGGCCTCGACGTACGGCGTACCCGGCTGATCGTCACCGTGCTGGCCGTGCTGCTCTCCGCCGCGGCGGTCACCCTCACCGGTCCGGTCGGGTTCGTCGGCCTCTGCGCGCCGGTGATCGTCCGACTGCTCGGCCCGCTGGTGCCCGGAGTGCACCGCCACCGGGTGCTGCTACCCCTCTCCGGCCTGGCCGGGGTGATCATCGTGCTCGGCTCGGACGTGCTGCTCCGGGCGGTCATGGGCGCCCAGGCCGGGGTCGACATCCCCACCGGGGTGGTCACCACCCTGCTCGGTGCGGCCGTACTGATCTGGCTGGCCCGGCGACACCGCGACGCCGGACCCACCCGCCGACCCCCGGGCGGTCACGCCGCCGTACGCTCGGCCGCCTTCCACCGCACCGTCGTCGGGGTGACCGCCACGGTCGTCACCGTGGCGGTGCTGGTCGGGATGCTGGCCGGGGACACCTGGGTGCTCCTCGGTGACCTGGTCAACTGGGTCAACGGCAGCACCGGCCCGGCGTACACCTTCGTGCTGGACCAGCGATGGCCCCGAGTCGCCGCCGCCATGCTGGCCGGCGCGGCCCTGGCGGTGGCCGGTACCACAGTGCAGGCGGTCTGCCGCAACCCGCTGGCCGAGCCCGGCATCCTCGGCATCACCGCCGGGGCCGGACTGGGCGCCGTATCGCTGATCACCTTCGTGCCGCTGGCCAGTGTGTGGGCCGTCTCCGGGATGGCCGGGCTCGGCGCGATGCTCGCCTTCGCCCTGGTCTACGGCGTGGCCTGGAAAGGTGGACTCAGCTCCGACCGGCTGGTGCTGATCGGATTCGGGGCCTGGCAGGGCGGCATGGCGTTGATCACCTTCCTGATCGTCGCCCACGACCCCTGGAACACCGGCAAGGCGTTGACCTGGATGTCCGGCTCCACCTACGGCCGCACCGCCACCCAGGTGCTGCCGGTGGCGATCGCCCTGCTGGTGCTCACCCCGGCCGTGCTGGCCGCCCGCCGCGAACTGGACCTGATGGCGTTGGACGACGACACCCCCCGGGTGCTCGGAGTCCGGCTGGAACGCACCCGGCTGGTGGCCCTGGCCGCTGCGGCGCTGCTCACCTCCACCGCGGTCTCCGCCGTCGGGGTGATCGGCTTCGTCGGGCTGGTCGCCCCCCACGCCGCCCGCGCCCTGGTCGGCGGCCGACACAGCCGGGTGCTCCCGGTCGCCGCCCTGCTGGGTGCGGCCCTGGTCAGCCTCGCCGACACCCTGGGCCGCACGGTGATCGCCCCGGCCCAGATCCCGGCCGGGCTGGTCACCGCCCTGATCGGTACCCCGTACTTCGTCTGGCTGCTGTGGCGCTCGCGCGCCTCGGCCGCGCAGTCCCGGTAGCCCCTCCCGTGGCCCGTACCAAGGAAGGCAGCATGACCAACACCCTGCCCGTCGCGCCGTGGCGGTTGTTCTCCGTCGAGATCCGCGCGGTACGCCGGCTCAGCCCCTCCTTCGTCCGGGTCACCTTCACCGGCCCGGACCTGGACCGCTTCGCCGACAACGGCTACGACCAGCGGATCAAGCTGGCCCTGCCGCTGCCCGGCCAGCGGACGGTCGACCTGCCCCAGGGCCCCGACTGGTACGCCCAGTGGCGGGCCCTGCCGGAGCACCTACGCAATCCGATCCGCACCTACACCGCCCGAGCGGTCCGCCCGCACCTGCACGAACTCGATGTGGACCTGGTGCTGCACGGCGACGGCGGCCCGGCCAGCCGGTGGGCCCAGCAGGTCCGCCCCGGCGACGAGATCGCCATCGCCGGCCCGGACGCCGGCTACGAGGGCGACCACGGTGGGCGCGAGTTCCGCCCGCCGTCGACCGGGTGTCTGCTGCTGGCCGGGGACGAGACCGCCGTCCCGGCGATCAGCGGCATCTGCGAGCGGCTGCCCCTGGACGCCCGGGGCCGGGTGCTGCTGGAGGTCCCCCACGCGGCGGACGTCCTGCCGCTGGACACGCCCCCCGGCGTAGAGGTGACCTGGCTGCCCCGCGAGGGCGGACGCTACGGGGACCGACTGATCGGCGCCGTAGCCGAGGCGGCCCGGGACCTGCTGGCCGTAGCGCCGCCCGCCGGCCCCGGCCCTTCGATGGAGGAGACGGAGGTGGAGGCGATCCTCTGGGACATACCCGAGGTCCCGCCGACGGCCCCCTGCTACGCCTGGCTGGCCGGGGAGGCAGGCGTCATCCGCACCCTGCGCCGCCACCTGGTCACCGACTGCGCCCTGGACCGCCGCGCCGTCGCCTTCATGGGCTACTGGCGCCACGGCCACCCCGACCCCACCTCCTGATCCCTTCCGCCCTCCCACCCCTTCTATCCCCGGCGATCTTGCACTTTTGGTCGCTGATTCGTCCGCTATGTGCGGTATGCGGGGGCAGAAAGTGCAAGATCGCCGGGGAGGGGCGGCGGGGGAGAGGGGCGGCGGGGAGAGGGCGGGGGATGTTAGGGGAGGGGGTGGGAGATGTTGCGGGCGTGGTCGGTCAGGGCGGCGCTGGTGATGGTGGCTTCCAGGGGGAGGATCTCCAGGCAGCGGCGGATGGCCGGGGTCAACAGGGTGTTCGGTACCCGCATGGACAGGGTGCAGTGCGGGATCCAGTTGCCCGGGCGGTAGTGCTCGGTCAGGGGGATGCCGGCGGCGGTCAGCCGGTCGTGCACCCGCCGATGGTGCTCCAGCAGCTCCACGGTGGGCGCCAGGCCCAGCCAGAGCACCCGGCCGACGAACTGGCCGACGTACTGGAAGGACAGCCGCAGGGGCGCGGCCACGGTCGTACCCTCCAACGCCGCCGCCACCCGCTGCGGGTCGAAACGCGGTGCCACCGCCAGCGACACGTGCGGCCGGTGCCGCTGCTCCAGCAGCGAACGCAGGCTCTGCACGCCCTCGGCCTCCAGAGCGTCCCAGAGGACCCGGATGCGGCGGGTGGCGACGGTGTCCAGATAGAGCTCCAACGCGGCGACCACATGATCACTCTAGGGGCCGCCGCGTCGGTGGTCACGGCACGATCACGGCCCGGCCCTCCAGGGTGCCGTCCTGCATCTGCCGGTACGCGGTCATCGCCTGATCCAGTTTGAAGGTGGTCGTCTTCGGCCGCAGCAGCCCACGGGCACCCAGGTCCAGCACCTCGACCAGCTCCGGTCGGCTGCCCCAGTAGGTGGTCTGGATGCTGACCTCGTACGGCACGGAGAAGAAGCTCACCGGCAGGGTCCCGCCGCCGATGCCGACGATGGTCAGGTCCCCCACGGTACGCGCGGCGGCGGCCCCCATCTTCAGGGTGGGGTCCGCGCCGACGAAGTCCAGCACGACGTCCGCACCCCGGCCCCCGGTGGCCGAACGGATCTCCTCGACGGTCCGCTCACCCGAACGCAGCGTCAGGTCGGCACCACACTCCTCGGCCAGCCGCAACGCCTCGTCCCGGGTGTCCACCGCGATGATCCGGGCCGCGGTGGTGGCCTTGAGGATCTGCACCCCCACATGCCCCAGCCCACCCACGCCGATCACCACGGCGGTGCTGCCGGGCGGCAGCTTCGACCAGGACCGGCGGATCGCGTGGTACGGGGTAAGCCCCGCGTCGGTCAGCGGTGCCGCCTGCACCGGATCCAGCCCGTCGGGCAGCGGCACCACCAGCCGGGCGTCCGGCACCAGCTCGTAGTCGGCCATCCCGCCGTCCAGACCGAGACCGCCCCCACCGCCGGGAATCGGCGCGGCGGCCGGATTCTCGCAGTAGTTCTCGGCGCCGAGCCGGCAGCGGGGGCAGACCCCACAACCCCACGGCCCGTACACGGCGACCGGTTGGCCCAACTCCAGTGCGGTCACCCCGGAACCGAGGGCGTGCACCCAACCGGCGTTCTCGTGCCCCAGGGTGAACGGCGGGTTCCAGGGCAGACTGCCCGCCTCGAAGTCGTGCATCAGGTGCAGGTCGGAGTGGCAGGCACCGGCAGCGCCGATCTTCACCACCACCTGACCGGGGCCGGGTGTCGGCTCATCCACCTCGACCAGTTCCGGGTCCGTCTTCCATGCAGGCAGCCGTAGCGCACGCATCCTTGCCTCCTTGTCCGCTGTAGCCAACGCCTCGGCTGCCCGGTGAGGATCGATTCAAACCCAGCGGTTGCCGATCGCACCGGGTAGCGGTGCACTGAATTACATGAGTGTCATCAAGGTGGGCACGTCCTCATGGGCCGATCAGACCCTGGTACGGTCCGGCTGGTACCCACGGGCGGCGAACACCCCGGCCGGTCGGCTCGACTACTACGCCGGCAAGTTCCCCCTGGTCGAGGTGGACACCTCGTACTACGCCGTGCCGACGCCGGAGACCACCCAGGGCTGGGTAGCGGCCACCGGGGACGACTTCACCTTCAACGTCAAGGCGTACCGCCTCTTCACCGGTCACCCGACCCCGGTCGCCACCCTCCCCGCCGACCTGCGCCCCAGCGGCGGCCCGGCCCGGATCCGCCGCCGGGATCTGCCACCGGCGGCGTACGACGAGCTGTGGCGCCGGTTCCGGGCGGCGCTGGAGCCGATCGCGGCGGCCGACCGGCTCGGCGCGGTGCTGTTGCAGTTCCCGCCGTGGCTGGCCCGCGGCGAGGCGGCCCGGCACCGGATCGCCGAACTGGCCGAACGCTGCCGACCCTGGCGGGTGGCCGTCGAGTTGCGACACGGCTCCTGGTTCGACGGCACCGCGGCGCTGGAGACCCTGGCCTTCCTCCGCGAGCACGGGCTGACCAACTGCGCCGTGGACATGCCGCAGGGCCACCCCGAGTCCGTGCCACCGATCCTGATCGCCACCGCCGACCTGGCGATGGTACGGATGCACGGGCACAGCACCGCCTGGGCCGGCGGCGACAAGGAGGAGCGCTTCCGGTACGCCTACGCGGACCGGGAACTGCGCATCTGGTCGGAGTTGCTGACCGAACTCGCCGGGCAGGCCGACGAACTGCATGTGCTGTTCAACAACTGCTGCGCCGGGCAGGCCCAGCGCGACGCCGAGCGGCTGGCCGGTCTGCTCGCCGCGGGGCGGGTAGCAGCCGGAGCCGAACGGTCGTCGCGCTGAGCCGGGTGCCCAGGTGCTCAGCGGCGCCAGGACACCCCCTCCGGTCGCGTACCGGTCGCCTCCTCCAGCGCGTTGTCCGGCAGGTCCTCGCCGACGACCTCGTCGGGAAACGAGCGGCGTGACGGCGCCGGATCGGGGGGCGCCCCCGGCCCGGCGGCCGGCGTCCGGGTCGGCTCCACCGACCCGAACCCGTGCCGGCCGGCGCTCGGCCGTCCACTCGGTGTCTCGCCTGCTCGCCGTTGCCCACGCCGGCCCTCCGGCACAGCGGTCTCCTCGCTGCCCTCGTCCCCCGGCGAGTCCTCGCCGAGACCCCACGGGGGGTCGGCGTCGAAGCCGCCCGTGGTCCCCCAGGGCTCGACCCCCTCGGGCCCCCGGTCCTGCCTGTGCCTGTCCGTCATGACCGGCTCCCTCCCTCGGCCGCGGCGATCCGGGCGCCGCCCTCGGGCCCGGTGGCCCGCACGTCGCCGTTCACCGCCGGGCCGGCGGCCACTCAGTGGCCGTTGTGGCTCATCGCCTTGGACATCTGCATCAGCCCGCCGCCCTTGGCCATCGCCTTCGGCGACTGCATCAGGCCGTTGGCCCGGCCGAGCACCCCGCGCAGGACCTGCCCGGGTTTCTGCTGCTCACCCATGTACGCGGTGACCACGATCAGCGCGCCGGTGAGCGCCGGAATGGTCCACTGGAGCAGCTTGAGCTGCCGCTGACAGGCGGCCACGTTCTGCGGGGTCTGCTGGTTCGGCTCGGTCACCCCGGCCACGCTGGGCCCGCCCGCCCGGGCCAGGCGGTTGCCGAGCATCCGGCTGTACCCGGTCACCGCCAGGGCGCTGAGGGTCAGGGCGGTCTTCAGGGTGCTCACCCGCCCGACACCCCGCTGGGCGGCCATCCGAGGGCTCTCGGTGACCAGTTCACCTACCGCCCCGGCCAGGTGGGCGCCGATGGCGGCGGCGTTGACCGGGGTCCACCGGGACCACCCGGCCGAAGCCACCGGCAGCCGCTGGGTCGAGTCGCCGACCTGGGCCGCAGCGCCGTTGACGCCGAAGGCTCCCATCAGGGAGCCACCGAACCAGGCCGCCAGGCCCAGGTCGTGCATGGATCGAAGAGCGGTGTGTGTGTCCGACATGTTTGTCCCCCTCAAGCCGTTTTCGAGCGCTGCGGCTTACCCGCCCTGGCAGGGCCTAATCACCGGGTGGGGGTGGGAGGGGTCAGCGGGCCGGCAGAGTGGCGGCGAAGTCGGCCACCCGGGCGGCCAAGGGCTCGGCGGCGTGGCGTACCCAGGTGAAGTGGTCCAGCCGGACCCCCTGCGGGTCGGGATACCGCACGCGTGCCACGGCAGCCCCGGGAAGCTTGGCGCAGAGCCGGTCCAGGGTGGCATGCGGGGTGTACTGGTCGTGCGCGAAGCTGACGGCCAGCACCGGGGTACGGATCTGCCGCACGGCCGCCTCGGTGTCCACCCCCTCCAGGTCGGGGAAGCGACCGGTGCGGGCGGTGTAGGCCCAGTCGCGGATCACCCCGCGGGCCTGCCGGCCACCGAACCCCCAGCCCGGCCAGACCCCGAGCAGCCGGGCCGTGGCGGCGATGCCCTGGGTGTACGGCAGCACGCCGTAGCGCCGTGGGCCGGTGAAGTCCCGCCAGTACGGGATCCCCACGGCCGTCAGCACCAACCCGTCGACCTCCTGTTCGCCGTGCAGGGCCAGGTGCAGCACCGCGGCCTGCCCACCGAGGGAGTGCCCCAGCAGCAGGGTGCGCCGACCGTCGAACCGGGCCTTGAGGGCGGCGCGTACCGCACCGATGTCGGCGGCCAGCTCCGGGTAGCCGTACCGACAGGCCCGGCTGGCTCTGGGGGTGCTCTCGCCGGTGCCCCGCAGGTCGGCCACGACCACCCGCAGTCCGGCGGCGCGCAGGGCGGTGGCGAAGGGCCGGTAGTACCGGGCCCGCACCCCCATGGCCGGCACGACCAGTACCACCGGTGCCTCCGCCGGGCCGGTCGGCTCCGGATAGACCTGGATGCCCAGGCGGGCGCCGTCGACCTGGACGAATTCCTGCACGTACTCCACGGTCTCGGTCACCCGATCAGGTTACCGGCGAGTCATGACACGCTGATCGTGCCGTTCGAGGCGCGTACGCAGGCCACCGAGCGGGCCGTGGTGGTGGCCGCCCCGGCCAGGCACTGGCCGAGCACCTGATGCCCGGCGGCGTTCGGGTGCCACGACTCCTGGCAGGTCTGGAAGTAGGTAGCGCAGGTGTTCGCGATCCGCTGGATGGCGATCTTGTCCTTGCCGGAGAGGCTGGTGACGAAGGTGCCGTTGGGCGGGTTGTCCATCAGCCGGATCGGGGTGGCCAGCGTGCCGGTCGGGCTGTTCGAGGTCTCGCAGAGCCGGGCGCCGTCGAAGGCCCGCTGGACGTTCAGATAGACCAGGTCGGTGCTGGGGAACTCGGCGGCCAGGGTGTCCCGGGTGGAGCGGACGATGGTGCCGAGACCCTGGGAGAACCGGTGGCCGGGGGCCAGGCTGGCCCGGTGGATCGGGCAGCCGGCGGCGTACCGCTCCGCTCCGAGGGCGCGGAACTTGTCCCGGGTGTCGTCCCGGCTGTCCTCGGAGTGGTACGGCGAGGCCAGGTCCAGCGGCAGCGGGTTCGTGTAGTCCTGCAACACCACCCGGTGCTGACCGTCGGCGTCCACCTCGCGCAAGGTGGTCAGGATCTGGCGTACCGCCGCGGTGGTCTCGGCGGTCGCGGCGCTGATCTGCGCGGCGGTGGCCAGGTCCGCGTCCGTGCAGGGCTTCTGCTCCACCGGGCCGCCCAGGTACGCCCAGAACTCCCACCAGCCGGTCCAGGCGTCGGCGATGAACCGGTTGGCGCACTTCTCCGCCACCCCGCCGAAGGTGAACGAGCTGTTGTTGGAGCCCAGACCGATCAGGACCAGGTCGATGTCGTGGGTCCGGGCGACCGTGCGGAGCTGGTCGAGCTGGGCGGCCACCTGTCGACCGCCGGTCCGCGCCGACGAGGCGGCGGCGATGTCGCGCGGCTGGCCTCCGGAGCAGGCCAGATTGAACCGGTCCTGGATGCCGGGCAGTGACGCCTGGTGCAGCGAGGCATTTCCGGACCGGTGGCAGAAGAAGGCGTTGCTGTTCGGCGCGGTCCAGCCCGGGAAGCCGCGGGCGACCCCGGTCGAGTCGACCACCGGCTGGTACCCCCCGGCGCCTTCGCCGCTGATGAAGCTGTCGCCGAGGGCGACCGCGGCGGTGGGTGCCGCCGCGGCCGCAGGGGCGGCGCCGGTGAGAGTCGTGGAGAGGGTTGCCGCGACGACGGCCAGGGCCATCGCGGCGGCGGTACGACGCAACCTGGGCATGGTTTCCCATCCATTCATGGAAATATGAAAGATCCTCTTCTCGTGATGGAATCACGCAGGTGTGACGTGCGTCAACAACGGGAAACGCATGTGACATGTGGGTCAGGGGGGAGTTAACTCCGCCCGTGCCGCATCCGGCCCGGGCATAAGGCCGGGCGACGGGGCGTTGACCGCGGCAGGTGCCACCAGCAGAGGCCGTGTGCGGCGTGCCGCACGGGTGTCCGCGTCAGGTGTCGGGGCGTACGGCTACGCTCGCTGCGGCCGTCCCACGCTGGGCCGACCACCGACGGTGTGGGGCAGCACATCGCCGAGACCGGGGAGTACGACGGAGTTGACCGCAGAGCCTGAGACCCTGTACGGGGCCGATGACCTCACCCATCTTGAGGGGCTGGACGCCGTTCGCAAGCGGCCCGGCATGTACATCGGCTCCACCGACAGTCGTGGCGTGGGTCACCTCGTCAACGAGATCCTGGACAACTCCACCGACGAAGGCGTCGCCGGCCACGCCACGAAGATCGAGGTCACCCTGCACCCCGACGGTTCGGTGCAGGTGGACGACGACGGGCGGGGCATCCCCACGGACGTGCACGCCCGCTCCGGCATCTCCGGGGTGGAGCTGGTGCTCACCCGGCTGCACGCCGGCGGCAAGTTCGGCGGCTCCGGCTACAAGACCTCCGGGGGTCTGCACGGGGTAGGCGCCTCGGCGGTCAACGCCCTGTCCCGCCGCTTCGACGTCACCGTCCGGCGCGGCGGCAAGGTGCACACCATGTCGTTCCGGCACGGGGTGCCCGGCATCTTCGAGGGCGACGGCCCGGAGGCGCCCTTCACCCCCGGCCCCGGCCTCCAGGTCGCCGGGGCGATGAAGCGCGGCCAGCGCACCGGCACCTCGATCCGCTACTGGTACGACCCCCGCTACTTCGAGACCGGCGCCACCCTCGACCACGACGCGGTACGCGCCAAGCTGCGGCACACCGCCTTCCTGGTCCCCGGGGTCAGCTACACCCTGCGCGACCGCACCGCCCAGGAGCCGACCGAGGAGCAGTTCCACTATCCCAACGGGCTCACCGACATGGTGGACTTCCTCGCCCCGGCCGGAGACCGGCCGGTCTCCGGCACCCTGCTGGTCACCGGCGAGGGCACCTACCGGGAGAACGCCGCCGACGCCAACGGCGTGATGCAGTCCAACGTGCAGCGACGCGCCGAGATCGAGGTGGCCTTCCGCTGGGGCACCGGCTACGAGCGCACGGTCGAGTGCTTCACCAACACCATCCGCAACGCGCACGGCGGCACCCACCGCAAGGGCTTCGAACGGGCCCTGGCGCGTACCCTCGCCGACGCCGTACGCAACACCCGTGGCCTGCTCAAGGCCAAGGAGGACGCCCCCACCCTGGACGACGTGCTGGAGGGCATGACCGCGGTGGTGCACGTACGGGTGCCCGAGCCGCAGTTCACCTCCCAGACCAAGGACGAGCTCTCCACCGCCGGGGTCACCAAGGTGGTGCAGGGGCTGGTCGAGCAGCACCTGAAGTCCTGGCTGGAGGACCGCAAGACCAAGACCGAGGCGCGCACCGTCCTGCAGAAGATCGTCGACGCCGCCCGGGTACGCCTGACCCAGAAGCAGCAGAAGGACGCCGCCCGCCGCAAGACCGCCCTGGAAGGCGCGGCCATGCCGGCCAAACTGGTCGACTGCCGCGCGACCGGCGTGGACCGCAGCGAGCTGTTCATCGTCGAGGGAGACAGCGCGCTCGGTTGCTTTACCGGCGACACCATGGTTGCGCTGGCCTCAGGCATCAGCCGCTCGTTCGCGGATCTTGCCGAGGACTGGCAGCGGGGGGTCACCCACTTCGGCTACACCACCAACAAGGCGGGTCGGGTGGTCGTCGCGCCACTGGTCGAACCGCGCCTGACTAAGCGGGCCGCGCCGCTGGTGCGGGTGACCCTCGACAACGGCGAGTCGGTCAGATGCACCCCGGATCACCTTTTCCGCCTACGCGACGGCTCCTACCGCCGTGCCGACGCCCTCACGCCCGGCGATTCCCTCATGCCGCTCTACCGCAGCCTGTCCAGCAAGGCCGCTGGGCAGAAGCTACAGGGATACGAGCGGGTCTGGATGAATGACAGGGATGAGTGGGTCTATACCCACTACCTCGCCGACGCCTGGAATCTCAGGCACGGCCGGGACAGCGCGGCCAACGGCAACGTGCGTCACCATATCGACATCGACAAGCGCAACAACGACCCGCGCAACATTCAGCGCATGACCTGGGCCGACCACTCGGCGCTGCACGCCTCGATGATGGGCGAACATGTCCACGCCGGGTGGCGTGAGTGGTTCGCGAACGGTGGTCGTGAGTTCAAGTCGGCGATGCTGACGGCTCAGTGGCGGGACCCTGATTTCCGTGAAGCATGCCTGGCACGGCTCTTCGCGCTCAACGAGTCACCCGCCTTCCGGGCAAAGTTCGAGCAGGGATTCCAGGATTGGTACGCCGCGCTCAGTGACGACCAACGGCGTGCCTACGCAGACCGGATGCGCCAGCGGCAGGCTGGTTACTGGTCGGATCCGGAGCACCGGGCGACGGCTGCGGAGCGGGTCAGGCGGTACTTCGCCGACCCGGCCCGGCGTGAGCAATGGCGGGAGCGGTCCGTGCGGCAGTGGCAGGACTCCGAACTGCGTGCCTGGCGGTCGCAGAAGACGATCGAGCAGTTCTCGGACCCTGCGGAAAGGACCCGGCAGCGCAACGCGGTTTTGGCTTGGCACGCGGACAATCCGGAGTTCGGCGAGCATCACTCGCGCCGGATGAAGCAGCGGCTGACCGATCCGAACAACGACCACCTCGCCAAGGTGCAGGCTGGACGAGCCCGGTACGTGGCGACCGTGCCGCGTGGCGAACGGGTAGGTCGCCAGCAGGACGGGCGCCGGCTTGCCGCGCTGCGCCGACTCGCGCCGATGCTCGCCTTGGAAGACGGTGACCTCGCGGCGGCGTACGAGGCTGAGCGCCTGCGTTCGGCCCGTACCGGGCTGCGCTTCGACCGGCTCCTCAAGCTCTACGACGGTGACTATGCCCGCCTTCGTGAGGCTGCTGCTCTGGTCAATCACCAGGTGGTGTCCGTCGAACCGCTCGATGAGACGGCGGACGTGTATGACCTGACGGTCGAGGGTTACCACAACTTCGCGTTGGAGGCGGGCGTCTTCGTGCACAACAGCGCTCGGGTCGCCCGTACCGCCGAATATCAGGCGCTTCTGCCGATCCGCGGCAAGATCCTCAACGTGCAGAAGGCCAACCTCCAGCAGGTGCTGGACAATGCCGAGTGCGCCGCCATCGTGCAGGTGCTCGGGGCGGGCTCCGGGCGTACCTTCGATCTGTCCTCGATGCGGTACGGCCGGGTGCTCATCATGGCCGACGCGGACGTCGACGGCGCCCACATCCGGACCCTGCTGATCACCCTGTTCGCCCGGTACATGCGGCCGTTGATCGAGGCGGGTCGGCTCTACGCCGCGATGCCGCCGCTGCACAAGATCACCACCAAGGGGCGTAACCCGGAGACCATCTTCACCTACACCCAGGCGGAGATGGAGGCGACCGTCCGCAAGCTGGAGAAGGCCGGCAAGCAGATCGTCACCCCCATTCCCCGGTTCAAGGGTCTCGGTGAGATGGACGCCGACGAGTTGTGGGACACCACGATGAACCCGGCCACCCGGTCGGTGCGCCGGATCACCCTGGAGGATGTCGACGCCGCCGAGCGGATCCTCGAACTGCTGATGGGGGAGAAGGTCGAGCCGCGCCGCAACTGGCTGATCGACTCCGCCGACCGGGTCGACCGCGACGCCATCGACGCCTGACCAACGGGTTCTTCGGAAGGAAAGCTGAACCATGGCACGCCGCAAGGAAACGAAGGTCGACCACTCCGCGTTCGACCGGGCCGGCGCGCGGGTCTTCGACAACCCGCTGGTCACCGAGGTGTCCGACTCCTACCTGGAGTACGCCTTCTCGGTCATCCACTCCCGGGCCCTGCCGGACGCCCGCGACGGCCTCAAGCCGGTGCACCGGCGCATCCTGTACGCCATGTACGAGTCGGGTTTCCGGCCCGACCGGGCGCACGTCAAGTCGGCCCGGGTGGTCGGTGACGTGATGGGGCGCTACCACCCGCACGGCGACACCGCGATCTACGACGCCATGGTCCGGATGGCCCAGGACTTCTCGCTCAACGTCCCGCTCATCGACGGACATGGAAATTTTGGCAGTCCTGACGATGGACCGGCCGCCGCGCGTTACACCGAAGCCCGGATGTCGCGGGAGGCCATGCTGCTCGTCGGCGAGCTGGGTGAGGAGACCGTCGACGTCGAACCCAACTACGACGGGTCGCTGACCCAGCCCACCGTGCTGCCGGCCGCCTTCCCGAACCTGCTGGTCAACGGCACCTCCGGGATCGCGGTCGGGATGGCCACCAACATGATCCCGCACAACCTGGGGGAGGTCGTCTCGGCGGCCCGCTGGCTGATCCGGCACCCCGACGCCACCCTGGACAAGCTGATGGAGTTCGTGCCCGGTCCGGACCTGCCCACCGGTGGGCTGCTGCTCGGCCTGGACGAGGTGCGCCGGGCGTACGAGACCGGCCGGGGCGTGGTGCGGATGCGCGGCAAGGTGGAGATCGGCCCGTTGGAGGGCAGCCGGGGTCGGCAGGCCATCACGGTGGTCGAGTTGCCGTACGGGGTGGGTGCGGAGAAGGTCATCGCGGCCATCACCAACGAGGTCACCAAGACCAAGCGGCTGACCGGGATCGCCGACGTCAAGGACCTCACCGACCGGGAGAACGGCACCCGCCTGGTCATCGAGTGCAAGGTGGGGGTCAACCCCCAGGCCTTGCTGGCCGACCTGTACCGCCTAACCCCCCTGGAGCAGTCCTTCGGGGTGAACAATCTGGTGCTGGTCGACGGGCAGCCGCGCACTCTGGGGTTGAAGGCGCTGCTGGAGGTGTTCCTGGCGCACCGGTACGAGGTGGTGACCCGGCGCAGCGCGTACCGCAGGCGTAAGCGCGAGGAGCGGCTGCACCTGGTCGACGGTCTGCTGATCGCCCTGCTCGACATCGACAAGGTGGTCAAGCTGATCCGGGCCAGCGAGGACGCCCAGGACGCCAAGGACGGCCTGATGCGCCGGTTCAAGCTCTCCGAGATCCAGGCCGGCTACATCCTGGACACCCCGCTGCGTCGGCTGACCAAGTACGACCGGCTGGAGTTGGAGGCCGAGCAGGAGAAGCTGCGCGCCGAGATCGCCGAGCTGTCCACCATCCTGGACGACGAGAAGGTGCTGAAGAAGGTCGTCTCCGACGAGTTGGCCGCAGTGGTCAAGCAGTTCGCCGCCCCGCGTCGTACCACCCTCGTCGACGGTGATCTCAAGGAGGTGCTCGCCGCCTCCGCCCCGGCCGGGCCGCTGGAGGTGGCCGACGACCCCTGCCAGGTGATCCTGTCGGCCACCGGGCTGGTGGCCCGTACCGCGGCCGAGTCGGAGGAGGCCGCCGAGGGGCGGCGCCGGCACGGCCGGGTCAAGCACGACGCGGTACGCGCCATGGTGCACTCCACCGCCCGGGGTCGGGTGCTGCTGGTGACCAGTTCGGGTAGGGCCTTCAAGGTGGATGTGCTGCCCCTGCCGGTGCTGCCGGAGCAGTCCGGCACGGTGTCGCTGCGCGGCGGGATGTCCGCGGCCGAGTTGGTGCCGTTGGAGCCGGGGGAGACCGTGGTGGGTCTGGCGCCCCTGGGCGGCACCGCCGAGGGCTCTCCGGGTCTGGCGTTGGGTACCCGTCAGGGGGTGGTCAAGGTCTGCGCCCCGGACTGGCCGGTCCGTTCCGACGAGTTCGAGGTGATCGGGCTGCGCGACGGCGACGAGGTGGTCGGGGCGACCTGGCTGGTCGACGGTACGGAGTCCCTCGCCTTCCTGACCAGCGCGGCGTCGCTGTTGCGTTTCCCCGCCGGCACGGTTCGTCCGCAGGGGCTCAAGGGTGGCGGCATGGCCGGCATCGCCCTGTCGGCCGGGTCGCAGGTGGTGTACTTCGGTGCGGTGCGTACGGACGATCCGCAGCACGGTGAGCCGATGGTGGTGACCTCCACCGGTGCCACTGTCAAGGTGACGCCGTTCGCGGCGTACCCGGCGAAGGGGCGGGCGACCGGCGGGGTGCGCGCCCAGCGCTTCCTCAAGGGGGAGACCGACGTGGTCGTCGGCTGGATCGGCCCTCGCCCGGTGGGCTCGACGGCCAATGGCGAACCGGTCGAACTTCCGGCCGCCGATCCCCGTCGGGACGGCTCCGGTTTCGCCGTCATGCTCGGCCCCACCGTGATCGGTCATCAGATCGATCGCCAGTAGGCGGAGTTGCCGGTCCGGCCCGGTGCAGTGGGGTGCGTTCGACGGTGGTCACACCCCCGGTCCCGTGGACGGTGGCGGCGACAGCGGCGCCAGGACCTGGACCAAGGGTGAGGTCTGGCGGTTCTTTTCGCAGTTCTGATCAAGGAGATGTCGAAGTCCCCGGTCCCGGCCGGGGACTTCGACACACGGTCCGGCCTAGATGCCGCCGGCCAGCCGAGCGGCGGCGGAGCTGCTCAGAGTTCCGGTTCGGGGCCCTGGCGGGAGGTCGGGGTGGTGTTGCGCAGCCGGGCGATCAGGCGCATGCCGTGGTAGATGATCAGGGCGGCGGCGGAGCCCAGGGCGATGCCGTGGAAGGAGAGGTCGCCGACGGTGAGGGTGTAGTCGGCGGCCCCGATGATCACGGCGACGGCGGCGGTGAGCAGGTTGATCGGGTCCTGGAAGTCGACCCGGTTGTCCAGCCAGATCCGGGCACCGAGGATGGCGATCAGCCCGTAGAGGGCGGTGGTGGCGCCGCCGAGCACCCCGGCCGGCACGGTGAGGATCAACGCGCCGACCTTCGGGCTGAGCCCGAGCAGCACTGCGGCCAGCCCGGCGACCCAGTACGCGGCGGTCGAGTAGACCCGGGTCGCCGCCATCACCCCGATGTTCTCGGCGTACGTGGTGGTGCCGGAGCCGCCGCCGGAGCCGGCGAGCATGGTGGCCACGCCGTCCCCCATGAAGGCCTTGCCCATGTCCCGGTCCATGTTCCGGCCGGTCGTGGCGGCTACGGCCTTGACGTGGCCGGCGTTCTCCGCGATCAGCACCAGGACCACCGGGATGACGAGCACCACGGCGCGCAGGCTGAAGCTGGGCGTGTGGAACTCCGGCAGCCCGACCCAGGCGGCCTCCCGTAGCCCGGTGACCGTGGCCGGGTCCAGTCCGCCGGTCAGCGCGGCGAGCACCCAGCCGACGAGCACCCCGAGCAGGATGGACAGCCGGCCCAGGAAGCCCCGGAACAGCACCGTGAAGATCAGGATCGCGGCCAGGGTGACCACCGCGACCAGGGGTTGGGCCTTGACCCCGCCGTTCCCGCCGCCGTCCCAGGCCACCGGGGCCAGGTTCAACCCGATCAGCATCACGATGGCGCCGGTGACCAGCGGCGGCATCAGCCGGTTGATCCAGCCCGCTCCGGCGAACTGCACCACCATGCCGACCAGGGCGATCGCCGCCCCGACCACGACGATGCCGCCGAGGGCCGGGCCGATGTCGCCGCCGGCCTTGGCCGCCAGCACCGGGGCGATGAAGGCGAACGACGAGCCGAGGTACGACGGCAGCCGGTTGCCGGTGATCAGCAGGAAGAGCAGGGTGCCCAGCCCGGAGAAGAAGAGGGTGGTGGCCGGCGGGAAGCCGGTGATCAGGGGCACCGTGAAGGTGGCCCCGAACATCGCCACCACATGCTGCACCCCGATGCCCAGGGTACGGGGCCAGGAGAGCCGTTCGTCGGGGTGCACCACGTCCCCGGGGCGTACGGTGCGGCCGTCGCCGTGCAGGGACCAGGGTGACCAGCGGGAACGCGGTTCGGTCGGGGACTGGGTCATGATTGGCCCTTCGCGTCGAAGTGCTGACGGGGGCGAAAACCCTGGACGTTTCTAGCATGGGCGATCGTGCGCGGTTCTGGAGGTCAGAAGGGTGTTCCTGCACCGGCCGGTGCCCTTGCCTGCCTGGTGATCGCGGTGCCGCCCGGTCCCCAGAAGTGGGTCGATCTCTGATTGGGTAGGGTGCCACGACGGGCGGCGCCGAACGGGTGGCCGCTGGTAGCCGATCGGATCGGGCAGGTGGCCCGTTGGGAGGAGGGGCGCGTGCCTCCGAGGCCGTCGACGTCTCAGGTGCCGGCATGACCAGCGCACCGGTGGCGGCCGGCATCGCATCCGGCCGGGGCCAGGCTAGCCGACTACCCTCGCTGACCGGGCTGCGGTGGGTGGCCGCGCTGCTGGTCTTCGGCTTCCACGCCGGCACCATGCGGATCATCGCGGAGCCGGACTACCAGGCGGTCGTCGGCAAGATCTTCACCCTGGGCCTGTCCGGGGTGCAGTTCTTCTTCATCCTCAGCGGATTCGTGCTGGTCTGGTCGGCCCGGCCGGGAGACTCGCGACGGGGGTTCTGGCGACGTCGGTTCGCCAAAATCTATCCGAACCACGTACTGCTCTGGGTGCTGGCCATGGCGGCGGCCCTCTGGTTCGCCGATCCGATCAACCCGGTCGCGGCCCTGGAGAACCTGTTCCTGCTCCAGGCCTGGGATCCCCGCCCCGGCTTCTTCTACAGCGTCAACAACGTCAGTTGGTCACTGTCCTGCGAACTCTTCTTCTATCTGTGCCTGCCGCTGGCCCTGCCCCTGGTGCGGCGGGCCCGCCCCTGGCTGCTGTGGGCGGTGGTGATCGCCGTACCGCTGCTGATCCTGGCGCTGTGGCCCGCGCAGACCCTGGTGCCGGAGCAGAGTCGGTGGTGGTTCACCCAGGTGTTCCCGCTGGTCCGCTCGCTGGAGTTCTGGATGGGGGTGGCCGCAGCCGAGCTCATGCTGCGGGGCCGCTGGCGGGGTCCCGGCCTGCCCCTGGCGAGCCTCATCTTCGTGGTCACCTGGGTGGTCGCCGCGCAGTGGATTCCGGCCGAGTTCTGGGCGGCGCTGCTGTCGTCGGCGTACGTGGTGCTCATCGCCGCCGCGGCGGACGCCGATGTGCGGGGCCTGCGCTCGCCCCTGCGCTCGCGCCCGATGGTCTGGCTGGGGGAGGTGTCCTTCGCCTTCTACCTGGTGCACGTCTTCGTGATCATGACGATTCTCCGGGTCACCGGAGACTGGGGAACCGGTCTGCCCGGCTGGTGGGGCCCGGCCGCGGTGATCGGCTTCCTGCTGCTGACCCTGGGCCTCGCCGCCCTGGTGCACCGCTTCGTCGAACAGCCGATGATGCGCCGCCTGGCGCCTCCCCGCCGCACGGCCCGCCCCAGCGCCACCGACCCCACGCCCGACACCGAGCCTGCGCCCGCCTCTGGCACCAAGCCCGCCTCGGGGGCCACGCCCGGTGCGGTGCCCGGCCCCCGTGCCGAGACTGCGCCCGGCACCGAGACATCGGCCGACCTCCATGCTGGACGGTAGGGTCCTGGCCCGCCGACCAGGCCGGCAACCCGAATCAGGTTCCTTGCGGCGACACGCCGGGCGGCGGTGCGGGCTGCGGATGCCGGCGGTAGCGTGACACCGTGCTCCCGGTCCTTCCCACCCGTCCCCTGTGGTGGTTTGCGCGCCGGGTGGTACGACTGCTGACCGGGTTCGCGGTCGCCGCCGCCTTCACCATCGGGGTCTGGGCCATGCCCGCCCACCCCGGGGCGATCGAGGACCTCGGTCCGGCCGGGCAGCCCACCATGGCCGGCCCCACCTGGTCCTTCGAGGGTGCCCCGGCCTCCTCGGTCGCCGGTGGGTGCGCCGCTGTCGCCCTGCCGGTCGAGATGTGGGGGCCCGGGGGCGACGACCGCCCGGAGGCGGGCCCCGCGACGACGCCGGTGTCGCCGTTGCCGCTGCCGCCGGAAGCCGCCCCGATCATCAGGGCCGCCCACGGTCAGCCGCCAGCGGTGGTCACCCTCGGTCCGGGCTGCGCTCGCGCACCACCCCGTCGCTGATCGTGCGCCCTTACCGCCCTGGTCACCCGGACCTGGCCCGCCTGGGCCGGTAGTGCTCCGGAGATCGCCCGGGGCTCCGGAGTGACCTTGACGGCCCGGGCCTCCGGGTCGGCCCTGCCGCCGACCGTACCGGCCGGAGGTCCGGGACGGGTCGCAGTGTTCAAGGACCTTTCGCGGACGGGTTCGCGGGGTGCACCCGCTGGCCTGATCCGGTCCTGCCGCCGAGACCGCCACATCAGCTTCCCCGAGGTGCCGACATGGAGCAGACCCTTCTCTACCAGTTCCTGATCGACGTGCCCCGAGCCGCCGCCATCTGGTCGGTGCTGCTGGTGCTCGCGTTGGGTGTGCTCACCGCGCTGGTGGCCCGACCCGAACCGGCCCCCTCGACCGACCGGGACCCGGACCCCTCCGAGGAGGATGCCGCCGCCGTGGACCTGCGGCGCTATGCCGGCGAGGTGGCCGTGGCCGCGGCGGGGGCCGCCCAGAACGCCGCCCGCCGCCGGGAGGCGTGGCAGCGTGCCCAGACGGAACTCGACCGGGCCTGGGCCGCGTACGACGAGGCGGAGACCGCCGCCCGACGACTGGCCGCCGCCGGCGCGCTGCCCACCCCCGGTACGCCCCACACCCCCACCGAGTACGCCGCCAGGGAACGCTGGCTGCGCCACGCCGCGATGACGGCGTACTGGCGGGGTGACCTGTCGGCCCGGCAGCTCACCGACGCCCTGGCGCACCGGGCCGGTTGGGATCCCCGACGTCACCCCGCCGAGCAGGAGATCTTCCTGGCCCGGGTGGTACGCGACGGGCGTCAGGCGGCTTATCAGACGGCTCGGCAGCAGGAGCGCGAGGCCTGGCGGGCCGCGGAACTGGCCGTCGACGCGGCTCGGGCGCTGTCGACCGAGGCGTACGCCGCAGCGCAGCGGATGCGGGCGTACCCGCTGCCGACCTCACCCCGGGTCGTCCTCGGCCCTCAGGGAGCCGTGGCGCGCTGGCGGGTGGCCCGGGCCGGTTGAGTTGGAGGGCTCTTTTCCCATTTATTCGGTGACCCCGGTCACAGTCATCGCCGAATCGGTCATCGGAGGGCAGACATCGAAGGCCGGGCGTAATTTCCGGGGCTTTGCCAACCTCGGGTCCTGTTGTCGACCGGCGGTGCCCTCCTGACCCGGAGTCCCATTGAGCGACGACAGTTCCCCGGTACCCGAAAAATTTAGGCTGCGAGAAGGTTTAGGCAGCTCAGGGCGGCCTTGGCAGGAGCTGTAACGCACAGTAATGTCGGCCCGTCCGGTGCGGTCACCGTTCGCAAGTGGCGACGCCGCGCCGACCCGCTCAATCGTGATCTCACGAACCGGGGACCCACTGCACCACTGGGGTGAATCCGCGAGCCACGGCCCGCGGTAGGGCGATCTTCCCGCCCGAATCCGTCAGCTAACCCGGTCGGCGGTGTCGGAAGGAGCTCCTTTCCTCGTGCAGCACAATCAGCGCCCCCCGATATTCCTGCGCCTCCACGGCCCCGTGGTGCCTGCGCTCGCCGGTCCGCTGTCCGCGCGCTGACCCAGGCCCACCGCAGTCGCCCGATCCCCGGGCGCATCCCGTGAAACGGCACCGCCCCGTACTCCGCCTCCGGGTGTCCACCGGATGGCCGGAGCCGCTGTGCCACACCACCCCTGAGCCCGTGGAGGATTCGTGAAGCACACCCTCAAGCGTCAGCTGCGCCGGCTGGCCACCGAACGCCCCTACCAGCTTGTGGCCACCTCGGCGCTGGCGTTGGCCCTGGCCGCCGGTGCCGGCGCCGTGGTCACCCAGATCGACGACCCGGCCGAGACGCAGACCACCACCGTGGTGGCCGAGTTGCGCGAGGAGCCGGCCGCCTCCCGTGGCCTGGCCCGGGTAGCCACCGCCCCCAGCAGCGCCGCACCCAGTAGTGCCGCCCCGAGCAGTGCCGCGCCGAGCGCGGAGCCCGGCAGCGCGCCGTCCAGCGCCGCCGCCTCGCCGGAGGCCGCCTCGGCGGACCCGGACCTGGCCGGCGAGGAGGCCGCGCCGAAGGCCCCGGCGAAGAAGGTGCTGTCGTACGACTACCAGGCCCAGATCAACGGGTGGTACTGCGGTCCGGCAGCGGTGCGTAACGCGCTCAGCGCCGCCGGCATCGACCGGGACCAGGAGACCCTGGGCGCTGCGCTCGGCACCACCTACGCGGGCACCAACTCGGCCCGGGACACCACCCGGGTCCTCAACGCCATGGTCAAGGGCAGCCCGTACCGGACCACGATGATTCCCGGTGGCGCGGCCACCCCGGCCCAGATGGATCAGCTTCAGGCCGATGTCGTCACGGCCATCTCCGACGGCCGGGGGGTCGTGGTGAACGTCGCCGGCAGCGTCACGGACACCGCCGGGGGCTGGCACTCCTTCCCGGGTGGCCACTACGTCGCCGTGGTCGGCTACGAGGACGAGGGCCGGATGGTCAAGATCGCCGACTCGGCCGACCCCTCGTACTACTCGTACTGGCTGAGCACGATCGATCTGGCCAACTGGGCCGCCACCCGCGGCTACTCCTCCTGATCGACCTGTTTCCTACCGGGCGCCGACCCCTGTGGGGTCGGCGCCCGGTGCTCGTGTTTTGACCGTTGTGTGGGCAGGGTGGTCTGGCGGTGTGGTGTGGGTGT
>NZ_JBEYUI010000024.1:0-90664 GCF_040643455.1 Micromonospora sp. NPDC047134 | reverse complement strand
ACCGAGATCACCCGCAGCCTCAAACGCTACATAGCCCGCCAAATCTGGCGCACCCTCGAAGCCACCGCTTGACAAAAACCTTCACAGATCTTGCAGTTTTGGTCGCCGCATAAGGGGTGCATGCCGACAATTCGGCGACCGAAACTGCAAGATCGACGGGGCGGGCTGGTCCGGGCTGGTCCGGGCGAGGCGGGAGGGGGAGGGAGGGGGAGGGTGGGGGAGGGAGGGGGACGGACGTGGAAGGGCGCCCCCGGTGAACCGGGGGCGCCCTTCGTGGTGGGTCAGAGGCCCAGTTCGGCCTCGAAGTTGCCGGCCTCAAGCCGCTCCTTGACCGCGGTCAGGAAGCGGGCCGCGTCGGCGCCGTCGATGATGCGGTGGTCGTACGACATGGCCAGGTAGACCATCGAGCGGACCGCGATGACCTCGCCCAGCTCGGGGTCGTTGACCACGACCGGACGCTTGACCACGGCACCCGTGCCGAGCATCGCCGACTGCGGCGACGGCACGATCGGGGTGTCGAACAGCGCGCCCCGGCTGCCGGTGTTGGTCAGCGTGAAGGTCGCACCGGCGATCTCGTCCGGGCTGATCTTGTTGGTCCGGGTGCGCTCGGCCAGGTCGGCTACGCGCTTGGCGATGCCGCCCAGGTTCAGGTCACCGGCGTTGTGGATGACCGGCACCAGCAGGCCCCGCTCGGTGTCCACCGCGATGCCGAGGTTCTCGGCCTCCGGGTAGGTGATCGTGCCGGCTTCGAGGTCCATCTGGGCCTGCACGATCGGGTACGTCTGGAGGGCCTCGATGGCCGCCAGGGCGAAGAACGGCAGGAAGGACAGCTTGACCCCGTGCCGCTGGAGGAAGGAGTCCTTGGCCCGGGCCCGCAGCTTGGCGACCTTGGTGACGTCCACCTCGACGACCGTGGTCAGCTGCGCGGTCTCCTGAAGCGACTGGTGCATCCGCTTGGCGATGGCGGCCCGGATCCGGGGCAGCTTCTCGGTGGTGCCCCGCTTGGCGCTCGGCTGCGGCTTGGCGGCCGGCTTGGCCTGAGCGGCCGGGGCCGGGGCCGGCTGGGCTGCGGCCGGAGCAGGTGCGGCCTTGGCGGCACGGGCCTTCTCCGCCGCGTCCAGCACGTCCTGCTTGCGGATCCGGCCACCGACACCGGTGCCGTTGACCGTGGCCAGGTCGACCCCGTGCTCACTGGCCAGCTTGCGCACCAGCGGAGTCACGTAGCCGGCCGCCTCGCCGTTGGCGCTGGGCGCCGGGGTGGGCTGGGCGGTCGGGGCCGGGGGAGTGGCGGCCTGCTCGGCCTTGGCCGGCTCCGCCGAGGTCTCGGCCTCCGCGGCCGGCTCGTTGTAGGAGACACCGGGCGTCGGCTCGGAGACCTGGGACTCCGGCTCGGCCTTCGGCTCCGGCTTGGCTTCCGCCTGCGGCTTCGGCTCGGGCTTGGCCTCGGCCGGGGCGGCGCCGGCGGCACCGATGACGGCCAGGGTGGCGCCGACCTCGGCGGTCTCGTCCTCGGCGACCTTGATCTCCAGGACGGTGCCGGCCACCGGCGAGGGGATCTCCGTGTCGACCTTGTCGGTGGAGACCTCCAGCAGCGGCTCGTCCACCTCGACGGTCTCGCCGACCTGCTTGAGCCAGCGGGTGACCGTACCCTCGGTGACGCTCTCGCCCAGCGCGGGCATCTGCACCGGGGTGCCCTCGCCCGATCCGGCGGCGGCCGGGGCCGGCTGCTCGGCCGGCTCCTCGACGGCCGACTGCTCCGCCTCGGCCTGCGGCTGCGCGGCAGCCTCGGCGGCCTGCTCGGCGGGGGGTGACTCCTGGTGCTCGGCGGGGGCCTGCCGCTCGGAGGGGCCACCGGCCGACTCACCCTCGCCGGAGATCACCGCCAGTTCGCTGCCGACCTCCGCCGTCTCGTCCTCGCCCACCACGATGCGGGTCAGCACGCCGGCCGCCGGGGACGGGATCTCGGTGTCGACCTTGTCCGTGGACACCTCGAGCAGCGGCTCGTCGACCTCGACGGTGTCACCCTCCTGCTTGAGCCAGCGCGTGACGGTGCCCTCGGTGACGCTCTCGCCGAGCCGGGGCATGGTGACCGATACCGGCATGTTCTCCAGACTCCTTCATTTCCCTGGTGGGGGGATCATCGCCCGTCGCCGGACGCCGCGGATTACCTCGTGGTCAGGCGTGTGCGTGCAGCGGCTTGCCGGCGAGGGCCAGGTGCGCCTCGCCCAGAGCCTCATTCTGCGTCGGGTGGGCGTGCACCAGCTGCGCGACCTCACCCGGGTACGCCTCCCAGTTGTAGATCAGCTGCGCCTCGCCGACCAGCTCGCCGACCCGGGCGCCGACCATGTGCACGCCGACCACGGGACCGTCGGCGACCCGGACCAGCTTGACGAAGCCGGTCGTCTTGAGGATCTGGCTCTTGCCGTTGCCGCCGAGGTTGTAGTTGTAGGTCTTGATGTTGTCGGCGCCGTACTGCTCCTTGGCCTTCGCCTCGGTCAGGCCGACCGAGGCCAGCTCCGGGTCGCAGTAGGTGACGCGCGGGATGCCCGCCTCGTCGATCACCGCCGGGTTCTGCCCGGCGATCTGCTCGGCGACGAAGATGCCCTGCTGGAAGCCCCGGTGAGCGAGCTGGAGGCCGGGCACGATGTCGCCGACGGCGTAGACGTTCGGCACGCTGGTGCGCAGCCGCTCGTCGGTCAGCACGTAGCCGCGGTCCATCTTGACGCCCTGCTCCTCGTACCCGAGGTTGGCGGTGTTCGGGCCCCGGCCGACGGCGACCAGCAGCAGCTCGGCCTCGACGGTGTCGCCGCCGGCGATGGTCACCTTGACGCCGTTGTCGGTCTTCTCGACCTTCTCGAACGGCTTGCCGACCTTGAAGTTGATCTTCCGCTTGCGGAAGGCCCGCTCCAGGGCCTTCGAGGACTCCTCGTCCTCGGCGGCGACCAGGCGGGGCAGCGCCTCGATGATGGTGACGTCCACCCCGAAGGACTTCCACACGCTGGCGAACTCCACGCCGATCACGCCGCCGCCCAGCACGATCGCGGAGCTGGGTACCCGGTCCAGGACCAGGGCGTGGTCACTGGTGATCACGCGCTCGCCGTCGACCTCCAGGCCCGGCAGGCTCTTGGCGTACGACCCGGAGGCCAGCACGATGTTGCGGCCGGTGTACCGCTTGCCGTCGACCTCGACCGCGTTCGGCGCGACCAGCTTGCCGGCGCCCGCGACGAAGGTGATGGCCTTGTTGCCGGTGACCAGACCCTGCAGGCCCTTGTAGAGCCGGGAGATCACCCCGTCCTTGTACGAGTTGACCGCCGCCATGTCGATGCCCACCAGCTCGGCCTTCACACCGAACTGCTCGGACTCGCGGGTCTGGTCGGCGATCTCGGCGGCGTGCAGCAGCGCCTTGGTGGGGATGCAGCCGTTGTGCAGGCAGGTGCCGCCGAGCTTGCCCTTCTCCACCAGGGCCACCGACAGGCCCAGTTGGGCGGCGCGCAGCGCGGTCGCGTAGCCGCCGCTACCACCTCCGAGGATGACGATGTCGAAGGTTGCGTCGTTCGGCTCGCTCACGTTCAACTCCCAGGTCGCTTCGCTGCATCGGGGGTCACGGCGGGGTAACAGGGATACACCCCACCTCGGCCATCTTGTCACCACCGGGTCGAGAGCGCGTACCGAGGTGCCCAATGACACGTTGGTGCCACGTACCCTTGGCACTGCCTTCGATGACGCGGACAGGTGGGGAGACGGCTCAGTGGGACTGTTCCGGCGACGCAAGCGGGCACGAGCGGCCGAACCCGACCGTACGGCCAATCGCGCCGATCTGGAGCATCTTGAGAACTTTGTCCGCACCCGCAAAGGGGTCGAGGCGTACATCGAGCCGCGTACCACGGTTACCGAGACCACTGTCATCCTGATCGCCGACGACGGCGAGTGGACCCGGCGGCGGATCAACGGGCCGGACGGGGCGCGGCGCTTCGCCTACCGGCTGAGCATCCCGGTCTACGACGTGGCGCTGATGGGCTACCCGCAGCGCATGCGGGACTACAACGAGCGCCGCAAGCGCCGCCCGGAGCTGTACTGACCGACATGTGACAGGGCCCCCTGCCCGGCGCGATGCGTCGAGCAGGGGGCCCTTCTCGCAGCTCAGCCGTTGGCGGCGATGTCCTCGATCAGGTGCAGCAGGGTGCGCACCGGTACCCCGGTGCCGCCCTTGGTCCAGTAGCCGGTGGCCTCGCCGGAGTGGTAGGCCGGGCCGGCGATGTCGATGTGCGCCCACGCCACCTCGTCGGTGACGAACTCGCTGAGGAACACCCCGCCCTGCAACATGTGCCCGGCCCGCTCCATGCCCGCGTTGACCTGCGAGATGTCGGCTACATCGGAGTTCATGCCCTTGCGTACGTCCTCCGGCAGCGGCATCGGCCAGGCCGGCTCGCCGACGGTGTCGCCGGCGGTACGGACCCGCTCGCACAGCTCCGGGGTACCCATCACACCGGAGATCCGCTTGCCCAGCGAGACCACCTGCCCACCGGTCAGGGTCGAGGTCTCGAAGAGGTAGTCGGTGCCGTCCGCGCAGGCGCGGGCCATCGCGTCGCCGAGGATCATCCGGCCCTCGGCGTCGGTGTTGAGCACCTCCACCTTCTTGCCGTTGAACATGGTGATCACATCACCCGGCCGGTACGAGGTGCCCGAGGGCATGTTCTCCGCCATCGGCACGTACGCGGTCACCGCCACCGGCGGCTTCAGGTCGGCCACCGCCAGCATGGTCGCGGCCACCGCCGCCGCCCCGGCCATGTCGGACTTCATCTCCCACATGCCCTGAGCCGGCTTGATCGAGATGCCGCCGGTGTCGAAGGTGATGCCCTTGCCGACCAGCGCCACCCGCTTGCCGGTGCCACCCCCGGCGGGGGTGTAGGTCAGCTTCACCAGCCGAGGCGGAGCCTCCGAGCCCTGCCCGACCGCGATGATGCCGCCGTATCCCCCCTCGCGCAGCGCTACCTCGTCGAGCACCTCCACCCCCAGCCCGGCAGCCCGGGCGGCCTCGGCGACGGCCTCGGCGAAGACCGGCGGACGCTGATCGTTCGGGGCGGTGTTGACCCAGTCCCGGGTGACCCGCACCGCGTTGGTCACCGCCACGGACCGGTCCACCTCGGCCCGGGCACCGGCGTCCGCGGCGTCCGGCACGGCGATCAGCACCTCGGCCACCGGCTCCCGCCGGGCCGGCTGCGGCCGGGTCTTGTAGCCGGCGAACCGGTACCCACCCAGCAGCGCCCCCTCGGCGACGGCACGCACCGCGGCACACGCGTCGGCGTCGTCGGGCAGCGGCAGGGCCAGCGCCACCTTCGTCGCACCGGCCAGGGCCCGTACCGCCGCCCCCGCGGCCCGGCGCAAGGTCTCCGGGGCCGGCGCCGCACCGCTGGGCTCCGGGCCGAGGCCGACCGCGGCGATCACCGGGGCGGTGATGGTGCCCAGGGTCGCCAGCTTGATCACCTCACCCGGGCCGCCGGTCGTGCCGAGCAGCGCCAGGGTCTCGGTCAACTTGCCGTCGAAGGCGGCGGCGATGCTCTCCGCGCCGCTGGCGAGCAGCAGCCTGCCGGCGGGACCGGTGGTGGCGTCCTCGCCGGTCGTACTGTGCACACCGATCACGATCGCGTCGACGGCGAGTTCGGCGGGGTCGGTGTCGACCAGGCTCAGGGTGGTGCTGGACGATGTCACGGAAGCTGCTCCCGGGCAGGCCGGGCCGGTCGCATCGTGGCGTACCGGCGATGGAGTTGGCGGCGGATGGTCACCCGCCGGGCGTTCATGCTGCCCGCCGGATCATCCCCGGGGGTCCCGCCGATGCTAACCAGACCGGTGGTTCCCGGTAAGTTGCGACCCATGACCGACGTGACCACCGACGCCGTCGAGACCCGGCTGCGTCGTACCCCGCTGGCCGAGCGGCACACCGCCCTGGGCGCCAAGTTCGCCCCCTTCGGTGGCTGGGAGATGCCCCTGGAGTACGCCGGCGGCGGGGTGCTGCGGGAACACACCGCGGTACGGACCGAGGTCGGCGTGTTCGACGTGTCGCACCTGGGCAAGGTGCGGGTGACCGGCCCGGGGGCGGTGGAGTTCGTCAACTCCTGCCTCAGCAACGACCTGAACCGGATCGAGGCGGGCCGGGCGCAGTACACCCTCTGCTGCGACGAGGCCACCGGCGGGGTGGTGGACGACATCATCGCCTACCGGTACGCCGACGACCACGTCTTCCTGATCCCGAACGCCGCGAACACCGCCGAGGTGGTACGCCGACTGCGCGCCGCCGCCCCGCCGCAGATCACGATCGCCGACGAGCACGAGGCGTACGCCGTCCTGGCGGTCCAGGGACCCCGCTCGGCGGAGCTGCTGGAGGCCCTGGGCCTGCCCACCGGGCACGAGTACATGAGCTTCTCCCCGGCGACCCTGGACGGCGTAGAGCTGACGGTGTGCCGGACCGGCTACACCGGCGAGCGCGGCTACGAGCTGGTCATCCCGGCCGCCGACGCGGTAGCGGTCTGGGACGCCCTGTTCGCCGCCGAGCCGGCACCCCAGGCCTGCGGGCTGGCCGCCCGGGACACCCTGCGCACCGAGATGGGGTACCCCCTGCACGGGCAGGACCTGTCCTTGGAGATCACCCCGGTGCAGGCCCGCACCGGCTGGGCGGTGGGCTGGGACAAGCCGGCCTTCTGGGGCCGCGAGGCCCTGCTAGCGGAGAAGGCCGCCGGTCCCGGGCGTACGCTGCGCGGCCTGACCATCGCAGGTCGGGGCATTCCCCGCCCCGGCATGGCCGTCTTCCACGGCGACACCCAGGTAGGCACGGTCACCAGCGGCACCTTCAGCCCCACGAACAAGCAGGGCATCGCCCTGGCCCTGATCGACACCGCCCCGGCCCTGCCCGACGGCGCCGAACTCCAGGTGGACATCCGAGGCCGGCACACCCCCGCCCACCTGACCCGCCCCCCCTTCACCCACCCCTCCGTCAAATAACCCCGTCAGGGGGTGGGTTTCTCGCCGGCGTCCAGGACGGCCTGGGTCCAGCCGCCTTCGATGACGCCGGTGGAGTCGAGCAGGGCCCAGTCGACGATGTCGGTGGCTTCGATCACCACCGGGGAACCGATGCGTACGGTGGGGTCGGTGTTGGCGTCGCTGGCGCTGGCGCCGACCACCCGCTCCGGGGTGTCCCAGGAGGTCACCCCGGCCCAGACGTACTCGGGACCGTCCTCGCCGGGCAGCCCGTACTTGACCACCAGTTGGGTCTCCGGTGGCAGCCGGCCGGCGCGGAAGCGGGCCCGGATGTCGCGCAGGCCGGCGCGGGCGGTGGCGATCGCCCGGCTCATCGCGTCTCCGGAGCGGGCGTACCGCACATCGGGCTGGATGCCGGCGAAGAGGGTGGCGCAGGCGGCGGCGAAGTAGCGCCCGTCCGGGCCGGGGTGCCCGGCCGGTGGGCGCAGGCTGAGGAACGAGTCGGCCTCCGGATCCGTGGCCGGGTCCAGTTCCAGCCGCAGCAGCACCGGCGCGGTCGCCCCGTGCTGTTCCGGATTGCCGTACGCCACCGCGATGTCATGCCCGGTCACCGTGGCCAGTACGGGTAGCTGCACGAAGGCGGGTACCTCCTCGCCGCTGAGCCCGTCGGTCCAGTCGCGCAGCAGTCGGCGGGCGGCTCCGGTCATCACCGCGCCCCAGGCCCGGGTCAGATGGTCCGGTACCCCCTGGGTCTGCAACTCCAGCAGACCGAAACGGCGCAGCCCCTTGGTGGTGAACCACAGCCCCTCGGCGTCGGAGGAGTAGGGCACCAGCACCCAGTCGACCAGGCGGACCCGGCCCCGCTCGTCCGGCAACGACCGCAGCGCCGCCACCGGGTCCAGGAACTGCAACCCGAACACGTCGACCACGTCGCCGTCGACCGCCTCGGCGATCGCCGCGGCCACCGCCCGGGCCGCCCACTCGTGGGCCGGGGGCCACCCCGGTCGGTACTCGGCCTGCACCACCACCAGATGGGTGGCCGCGGCCAGCCGATCCAGCTGGGCCTGGCTGGCGCCGAAGGCGGTGAGCAGGTCCGGCGGTAGCTCCGGAAACTCGCTGATCGGGCGTACGTCGACACTCATCAGTGGACTGTCCAGCATCTGCTTGGCCAGCCCGTGCACCGGTTCGGCCAGCCGACCGGCCAGACCCCGTACCGCCGTGCGGGCGCTCACCGCCGGCAGCCCGGTCGTCGGCACCAGGTAGGTGGCGTTCAGCGACTCGGGGACCGGTACGGGCAGGAAGTCGTCGGTGATGAGCATGAGGTTCCCCTGCCAGGCGTGCCGGTGCTGTCGTGGGGAAACGCTACCCGCCACCGGTGGTCCGGCTCAGCCGGACAGCACCAGTCCCAGGTAGACCAGCGTGGTGACCAGTTCGACCTCGGCGCCGAGCACGTCGCCGGTGATCCCGCCGAGTCGGCGTACCACATGTCGCAGCACCGCTACCGCGACGGCGAGGGCGGTGAGCACGGCCAGCGGCCCCTGCCAGGGACGGTCCGGCACCGCGGCCACCGCCAGCAGGGTGACCCCGGCGATGCCGGCGGCCAGGGCTACCGGGCCGACCGTGCCGGCCACCAGCGCGCCGAGACCTTCCGGGCGGGCCGCCGGAACCCCCCGTCGGCAGGCGACCGTCACGCCCAGGCGACCGGCTGCGGTGGCGGTGACGATCGCCGCGAGCACGGCCGGGGCCTCGCCACCGGCCAACTCGGCCAGCGCCGCCGCCTGCACCAGCAGGACGAGCACCAGCGCGACCACCCCGAAGGGGCCGACGTCCGGCTTCTTCATGATCTCCAGGGCGGCCGGTCCCCGCCGGTACGACCCCAGGGCGTCCACCGTGTCGGCCAGCCCGTCCAGGTGCAGGCCCCGGGTGAGCAGGGCGCTGACCGCCACGGCCACCCCGGCGGCGACAAGGGGTGCGGTGAGCGCGCCGAGCAGCAGCAGAACCCCGGCGACCGGCAGTCCCAGCAGGGCGCCGACGGCCGGGGCTAGGGTCATCGCCGTACCCGCCGTGCGCCGGTCGACGCTGCCGGCGCGCACGGGTGCCACCGTGAGGGTGGTCAGGGCCAGCCGGACCCCGTCGCCGAGCAGCCGCAGGTCAGCCGGCACGCGAGCCGGAGTGGTCCGCCGAGGCGGCTGAGGTGCTGGTCGGCCCGGGCCCTTCCGGCTCCGGCTCCCGGAAGTCAGGCTCCTGGGAGTCCGGCTCGGGGAAGTCAAGCTCCTGGGAGTCGGGCTCGGGGGAGTCGGGCTCTACCGATTCGGTCGGGACCTCGGCGGCCGGGTCCGGGCGGGCCGGTAGCGCGGCGGCCAGCGTCAGCGCCGAGCGCAGCATCGGCAGTACGGTCAGCGCGTTCGCGCCCTCACCGAGGTCCAGCTTCAGCTCCGCCAGCGGGGTCAGGCCGAGCACGTCGGCTGCTAGCCGGATGCCGGGCTGCCCGCCGTGGTCGGCCAACAGGCACCAGTGCCGGGCCTGGCCGGCGAGATCCCGGCTGACCAGCCCGGCGGCCATGCCGACCGGCCCGTCCAGCAGCACCGGAGTGCGGCGGGCGGTGGCGCCCAGCAGGATCCCGGTGGCCACGGCGATGTCGCCACCGCCGACCTGGGCCAGCACGTCCTTGGCCTCCCGGGCCATCCCCCGGCAACGCTGAATGGCGTCCCGGATCGCCGCGCACCGGGCCATCCAGGCCGCATCGTCGTACTCGCCGCGGTTGATCACCCGGGCCAGCACGGCGGAGGGCTCCGCCCCGGCGGTCGCCGCCAGGACGGCAGCCGCCGCGGCCTCGGTGCCGGCGCCGCAAGCCGCCAGCACCAGCAGTTGTACGCCGGCGTCGACGGCCTCCTCGGCCAGCCGCCAGCCGTAGCGCAGCGCGGACTCGACCTGCTCGGCGGTCAGGGCCGGCCCGTCTTCGATCGGTGCGGCCGTCGGGGCCTCGATCACCTGGAGCGCCGCTCCACTCTCGGCGGCCAGCCGGGCGAGCACCCCCTGACCGGAACGGGCCTGCTCGGCGCGGCGAGCCGAATCACCGGACCGGGTACCGGCCGCCGAACCGCCCTCGTGGTCACCGTGCACCAGCAGCACCCGTACGGACTCCCAGGGTTGCGGGGTCGAAGTGCCCTGGGTGGTGGCGGCGAAGGCGACCACCTGCTCCAGCACGCCGAACCCACGGCCCGGCAGGTCCAGACCGGCCAGCCGCTCCAGGGCCTGCGGCCCGGCGTCCAGGTCGGGCATGGGCAGTTCCATCCCGGGCCCGATCTCCGGTCCATCGGCCGCCACCGGCAGCGACCCTCCGGGGATGATCGCCACAGCGGGCGCTGCGGGCCGTGCCTGCGGCGTCGTCACCGCCGGGGAGGCCGGCACACTGACATCGCCGACCGGCCCGGTCTGGGCGGGCACTCCCGCACCGGCCGGGTCGGCGGCGGGCACGGTGGCGGGCGGCTTGAGCTGGCACGGCTGGCCGGCGACCACCAGCAGCACGGTGTCGCAGACCTCCGCCACGGCCCGGTTGACCAGCCCCAGCGCATCCGTGAAGGCCCGGCCCAGCGGGGTCGTCGGCACCAGACTGAGCCCGACCTCAGGGCTGACCAGCACCAGTCGCGCCGCACACTCCCGGATGGCGGCGACCAGTTCCTCGATCGTGGTGGTGTCGTCGGCCGGCTGGTGGGCGGGGTCCAGCAGGACGGTCACCCAGCCACCCAGGTCGTCGACGAGCAGGGTCTCGTCCGCCCGGGCGGTGGCGATCACGTCGGCCAGCCGACGCGGGTCGCTCGCGGTCTCCTCGGTGCTCCAGCTTGCCGGTCGGCGATCGCGGTGCGCGGCCAGCCGGGCCGCCCACTCCGCGCCGTCGTCACCGGCTGCGGTGGCCACGTACCGCACCGTGGCCGCGTCGGCCACCAGGGATTCGGCGTACTGCGACTTGCCGGAGCGGATGCCGCCCAGCACCAGGACCCGGTTCCACCCGTCGAGGGACATGCTCGTACCTTACGACCAGCCGACCGGCTCGGTCGTCGCAGGTGCACCGCGCGGCCCCGGGCCCCTCACCGCCCGTCCGGGGGCCGGTAGTAGTAGTCGTTCGGGTTGACGTCGGCGGGTTTGGTGTCCTCCTGCCAGGCGCCCTCACCGGGCCGCGCGACCAGGGCGTCGATCAGTTCCTCCCGGTCCATGTCCCGGGCGCCCTCGATGCCGCCACGTACCGCGATGTCGCGTAGCTCCGCCGTGTCCATCTCCGGGATCGGCCTCGTCATCACCCCTCCTGTCCAGGTTCGGATGCTCAGCGACTTACCCGGCGGTGAGCAGGCGAATCGTCGGGGACCGGCATCCCCGGGTCCGGGTCCGGGGCCGCCTGCCGCCCACCGGTCGAAGGGCCGAGGCATCCACGGCCGACTACGCTGGCAAGGTCCGTCCGGGACATAGCGGTGAGGGGAGACGCGCAGATGGCGTGGAGCTGGCGGTACGAGGGCGCGAACGGCGAGACGGTCGAGGGGCCCGCCGAGTCGTTCAGCAGCCAGGCGGACGCCGAGTCCTGGATCGGTCAGACCTGGCGCGAACTCGCGGCCTCCGGGGTCACCTCGGTCACCCTTCTCGAGGACGACCGGGTGGAGTACCGGATGAGCCTGCTGCCCACGGCGCAGTGATGGCGGCCCGGGACGGCGAACCGCTGGTCCTGGGGGTGCCGCGGGCCGCCTTCCGGCCGTCCCCGATCTTCCTGGCTCTGGTCGCGCTGCTGATCGCCTGCGGGGTGTCGGCCTGGCACGGCATCGGCAGCGTCCGGCTCGCCGTCTTCGGGTTCGTGGTCACCGGCTGGGTGGTCTCGCTCTGCCTGCACGAGTACGCGCACGCGGTGGTGGCGTACCGGTTCGGCGACCGGGGGGTGGCCCATCGCGGCTACCTGACCCTGAACCCGCTGAAATACAGCCACCCCCTGCTGTCGATCGCCCTGCCGGTGGTGGTGGTACTGCTCGGCGGCATCGGCCTGCCGGGGGGTGCGGTCTGGGTGGATCGGCACGTCATCGCGGGGCGGCTGCGCCACACCCTGGTCAGCCTCGCCGGCCCGGCCACCAATGTGGTGTTCGCCCTGGTGCTGGTGGCGGTGCTGCGGATCGGTGCGCCCGGGGGTGGTCCGGTGGAGTTCTGGGCGGCCGTGGCCCTGCTCGGCTTCCTTCAGCTCACCGCCAGCGTGCTCAACCTGCTGCCGGTGCCCGGTCTGGACGGCGGCAACATGATCCAGCCCTGGCTGAACCCGCAGTGGCGGCGGATGTACGACCTGTTCGCCCCGTACGGCTTCATCCTGCTCTTCGCCCTGCTGTGGAACCCGCGGATCGGCGGCTGGTTCTTCTCCGCGGTCTTCGCGATCGCCGACTTCCTCGGCCTGCCACCGTGGCTCTACGCCACCGGCCTGGACCTGGTCCGCTTCTGGAGTTGACCCGACCGGGCCGGTCGACCGGACAGGTCGACCGGCCCGGCATCGGTCAGGGCCGCTCGGCCGGCGACTCGGTACGGGCCGGGTCGCGTTCGGTGATGGGGTCGACGATCTCGTCGATCGCCTTGAGCAGGTCGGCGTCGAGCTTGACCCCGGCCGCCTTGACGTTGTCGTGCACCTGCTCCGGGCGGGAGGCACCGATGATGGCCGAGGAGACGTTCCGGTTCTGCAACACCCAGGCGATGGCCAACTGGGCCATGCTCAGCCCGGCCTGGTCGGCCAGCGGGCGCAACTGCTGAACCCGGGTCAGCACGTCGTCGGTCAGCCACCTGGCGATGAAGTTCGCCCCGGACTTCTCGTCCGTGGCCCGGGAGCCGGCGGGCGGCGGCTGACCGGGCAGGTACTTGCCGGAGAGCGCCCCCTGGGCCATCGGCGACCAGACGATCTGCCCGACCCCAAGCTCCGCACTGGTGGGGATGACCTCGCTCTCGATGACCCGCCAGAGCATCGAGTACTGCGGCTGGTTGGAGACCAGCGGGATGCGCAGTTCACGGGCCAGTGCGTGGGCCTCGCGGATCTGCGAGGCCTTCCACTCGGAGACCCCGATGTAGTGGGCCTTGCCGGAGTGCACGACGTCGGCGAAAGCCTCCATCGTCTCCTCCAGCGGGGTGTGGTAGTCGTACCGGTGGGCCTGGTAGAGGTCCACATAGTCGGTGCGCAACCGCCGCAGCGAACCGTTGATCGACTCCATGATGTGCTTGCGGGACAGGCCCCGGTCGTTGCGGCCCGGACCGGTCGGCCAGTACACCTTGGTGAAGATCTCCAGACCTTCACGCCGTTGGCCCTCCAGGGCCCGACCGAGCACGTCCTCGGCCCGGGTGCCGGCGTAGACGTCCGCGGTGTCGAAGGTGGTGATGCCGGCGTCCAGGGCGGCTCGGACGCAGGCGAAGGCGGCGTCCTCCTCGACCTGTGAGCCATGGGTGATCCAGTTGCCGTACGAGATCTCACTGACCATCAGGCCGGAACGGCCCAGGTGTCGGAATTCCATTCCCTGAGCCTAATGCGCCCCGACCCAGGTCCGCCGGGTCGACCACCTCGCCAGGGCTCGCCGGTGGCGAACGCCTCCCCGGGTCAGAGCAGGGGAGTCGTGTCGGTGAGCAGCGCCTCGATCTCGGCGATGACTTCGTTCGGGTTGCCGAAAACCGGGTCGATCAGCGGCCCGCCCCGCCGGTCCAGGGCACCCCACCGGCCGATCCCGTTGGTGGCCAGGAAGGCCACCGGGTGGATGAGCAGCGCCGGATGGGCGGGGGTGACGATCACCTGGCCGGTCCGGTCCACCACACCCTTGCGCCCGGCCAGGTCGACCACGGCCAGGCCCTCATCGGTGAAGCCGTCGACGTACCGGCCGTCCGCGAGCAGGGTGTGGAAACCGTGGTACCGGGTCGGCACCACGATCTGGCCGGTCAGGTCGACGGCCCCCCAGCCCTCGCGGCGGACGGCCGCCACCCCCTTGCGGAAGGGCCGCACGTCCGCGAAACCAGGGGGTACGACCACCTCGCCGGTGGTGTCCACGGCCAGCCAACCGCTGTTGTCCCGTACCACCCAGGCCAGGCCGTCGGAGAACGGCCGGGCAGCCAGGTAGGTCGGCTCGACCACCACCTCCCCGGTCAGGTCGATCAACGACCAGTGCTCCGACTCCGGTCCACGCACCCAGGCCAGGCCCTCGGAGAAGGGCTGGGCCTCGGCGTACCGGGCCGGCACGACCAGGTCACCGGCGCCGTCCGCGTACCCCCACAGACCCTGATCGCCGTCGCGGGCCGGCACCGGACCGCGCTCCCGGTCCAGCACCTCGTCGGCACTGCGGGGGTACGGCCCGAAGCCCCGCAGGGCGGCTCGGGTCGCCACCGCGTCCAGTCCGATCCGGACCCGGGCGAGCAGTTCGGCGTCACCCTCCCCGCGCAGGTCGAGAGCCCGCTCGAAGTGGTGACAGGCCTCCATCAACCGGCCCTGGTCGTAGCAGCACCGCGCGGCGTGTTCGTGCAGGGCGGCCCGCAACCGGTCCGGCAGCTCTACCGAGTCAGCCTCCGCGAACAGCCGGTCGGCCTCGGCGAACTCGCCCCGCCAGCGCAGCACGTGCGCCAACCGGGCCTGGGCCAGCGCCACCCGACGCAACTCCCCGGTCGCCTCGGCGTAGGTCAGGGCCAGCCGACCGTCGTCCAGCGCATCGTCGAGGTCACCGAGCACCCGGGAGGCCACTGCCCGCAAACTCAGCAGCCGGGCGCGGGAGCGGTTGTCCAGGGCCGAGGCGAGCTTGTCGGTCAACCGGTCCCGTACCGTCCGCAGCTCCTGCGGGTCCTCCACGACCTCGCGCAGCTGCTCCGGGTCCAACTGCCAGCGGTACCCGGCCAGCACCTGCTCCGGGTCAGCCGGCGGCTCCGGCTCCTCGTCACCCGTCGACTCGGTCGCATCGTCGGCCGCTGATGCCTCGGCCACCAGGGCGTCGTCGTCCGGCGGTACGACGTCGGCTGGTGCTGCTTCGGCCGCCGAGGCGATGTCGGCAGCTGGTACATCGTCGGCCGATGGTGCGTCCTCAGCCGGTGGTGCGTCCTCAGCCGATGGTGCGTCCTCGGTCGCTGGCACGTCGTCGGCTGGCGGTATCACCTCGGCGGGAGGTACGTCGATCGCTGGTGGTGCCTCGGTGGCCGGTGCTGACGGGATCGGCGCTGCGGGTGGTGCGGGTGGTGCGGAGACCGGTGCGGTCGCGGCCGGTGTGACGGATTGCGGTGTGGCGGTGGCCGGCGGTCCGGAGACCGGTGCCATGGGGGGTGACGGCTGCTCCCAGGTGGCAGGCGGTGCGGAGACCGGTGTCGCTGCCAGCGGGGTGGGCTCCGAGGCGGAGGGTCGTTCGGGCTCGGGCGCCTCAGACGGTTCTGGTGCGTCGCCGGGCCGTGCTGTGAGCCAAGACGGCCCGGCAGGGGGTGCTGTGGGCGGTGGTGCTGCGGGCTCCCGGGTGGCAGGCGGAGTGGAATCCGGGATCGCGGGCAGAGTGGGATCGGGAGTCGCGGGCGGGATGGTCGCCGGTGTTGCCGCCGTCGGCAGACCCGCCACCGACGTGGAGGTGGCCGGCGGGGTGGCCGCAACCGACGGTGCGGAAGGCGGTGCCGATGCGGGTAGCGGTGGGATCAGGGGCGCGGAAGCCGAGGCGGGCGGCGCGGAGACCGGCGTGGTGGCGGGTGGCCCGGACACCGGCGGAACAGGCTGTGTCGGGCGGCCTGGTAGGTCCGTGCTCTCCCGGGCGACGGCAGGGCTGGGCGCGGGCGAGCCGAACCATGCCTGAGGGCCCTCCGGCGGCGAGTTGACCCCTGCGGAGGCGGCCGTCTCCGGGACATACCGGCCGGGCGGCGGGGTGACCGGCGGCCCGGAGACCGGGGTGGACCCAGGAGGGTCGTCGGTCGGGGCAGCCACGGGCGCGTCGAGGTGTTCGAATCGCGAGCCACCCAGCGGCCAGTGGCTAGGCGGCGCGGAGACCGGCCGCTGGGCGGATGGCGGGGTGACAGGTGGTGCGGAGACCGGCCGCTGGGCGGATGGCGGGGTGACAGGTGGCGCGGAGACCGGTCGGTGGCTGGGCGGTGTGGAGACCGGTCGGTAAGTGGGTGGTGGGGTGGCCGGGGGTGCTGAGGCGCCCGTCGGGGTGGGGACCGGGGGCGGGGTGGCCACCATCGGCTGGTCGTGCAGGGGTGCGGGCCGGACCTGATGGTCATGCAGCGGCGCCGGGCGTACCTCGTGCTGGTGCAGCGGTGCGGGCCGTACGGTCTCCCCGTGCGCGGCCCGGTCGGACCCGGAGGCGACGGGCCGCTCCTGGCTCGGCCGGGATGGCTGGTGCTGGTCGGGGCGCGGGAAGCCGGGGCGCTGCGAACTCGGGCCGGGGGTGCCCGGCCAGTCGGGTGCCGGGGCCGAGGGCCGGTCGGGGTGCGGGCGGAAGCTGTCGGGCCGGTCCTGGCCCGGGGCGGGGGAGACCGGACGGGCCCGCCCGGCGGCGGGGGAGACGGGGTGCTCGGGGGCCGGGGAGACCGGGCGGGCGGTCCGCTCGGGGGCAGGGGAGACGGGCTGTTCCGGCACCACGGACAGGTGCCGGCGGGACGGGTGGTCGGCGGCGGGAGAGACGGGGTGGTCGGCGTCCGGTCGCTGCGCGGCCGGGCGGTCCATGAACCGGTCCGGTCCGGGCCGCTCGGGGATGCGCCGGTCGTCGCGTCCGGGTTGGTCGCCGGGGCCCGGGGCCACCGGGCGCTGGTACTCCCGGTGGCCTCGACCGGTGCCGGGGCGCATCGGGCCGGGCTCCGGCCAGGGCAGGTCCCGGCGTGGCGGTTCAGGGTGCCGCTGCGGGTCCCGGGAAATCGGCTCGGTGCGGGACCGCTCCGGTGCGCGGGTCCACTCGTCGCGCGGCCCTCGGACCGGCTCGTCGTCGAGGTAGCCGTCCGGGTACGGGGCGGCCTCCGGGTCACCGACACCGAACTGCTCCCGGTAACCCTCCACGCGGGGCTCGTCCTCGTGGCCGGGGTGGCCGGGATGGCTGCTCCACTGGTAGCGGGGGCGTCGTGCGGGGTCGCCTGACCGGCGGTCGACCTCCTCGGCCGGCCGGTACGCGGCGGGACGCTGGCCTTCCTGACCCGGCTCGGGCACCCAGCCGCGCTCCGGCGGTCCGGCCGGCGACACGGGCGCGCCACGCCGGTACTGATCCCGATCCGGCGGCTCGGGCCGAGCCGGCCGTCGGGGGTATCGGTCGGGGTCCTGGTCGCGCCACTGTGGTTCGTGCTGCGGATACCGGTCCGGCTCTCGCCGGTCGGCCTGGCGCCGGTCGGGTTCGGGTTCACCTCGGGAGTACCGGTCGGGGCCGCGTCGCTCGTGCGAGGTGAAGCCGCCCCGATCCCGGCGGTCGTGGCGCGAGGGGTATCCCTCGGGCTGGGCGTACCGGTCGGGAGTGCGGTGGGTCGGCGCTCCGGTGCCACCGGTCGCCTGCGGACCCATGTCGGACCAGGTGACCCCGTCGCGGCCGCGTACCGGCTCGGCCGGTGCCGACCGTCGCTCCTCCGGTCGCCCCGGGTGCGGGAACCGGTCGTACGCGGGTGGGCTGTTGCCCCCGTCGGGACGGCGGTGACCGGCGGCCTCCTGCCGACCCGGCCAGCCCTCGGGCTCGTCCTCCCAGGACCGACCCACATAGGTACCGTCCGGTCTGGTCGGTGCCAGGGGTGGCACCTCGGCCCGCCCGATCGCGCTCGCCCGGCCCCTGGGCCGTGGCTGGTGATGGTCCGCGCCGTCGTCGCCCGGGTAGCGCTGGCCCGGGAACTGTGGCTGCCATTCGGTCGTCGGCTCGACCATCCAGGACGGCTCGGGGGGATCACCCCACCGGTCGTAGCCGCGACTCATCCGCCGAACCTGTCGTACCGGCCAGGACCTGGTCGGCGGGTCGGGTGACACTCGGCCACGGCCGGGCCCGGCTGCTCGGCGGCGGCCACGCGACGCCGGCGGGTCGGCGTCCGCTCACTCACGGCCGCGCCCCGATGGTCGGCTCGCGTCCGCTCGCTCACGGCGAATGTCACCTCGTCGGAAATGGTCGCTGGGCACCTGCCCGGAGTCGGCCAAACTTGCTCGTCCCGGCACCGAATGGCTGCGGATGGAGGGTAGCGGCGCGAGCTTGGTCAACGCCACTGTGGCGCTCGCGCCGGCCCCAAACGTTATCCAGTGGATCCGGGCATGTGGGTGCCTTCGGCCAGATCGGACCTAACAGGATGAGCCAGGCGGGCCCAGGCTCAGGGATGTTCCATGATCAGTACGACGAAGGTGCCCGGTTCGAGAGCCTCATAGCGGTGCGGGGTGTCCCCGGGAAAGGTGGCGTAGTCGCCCGGGCCGAGTTCCACCTGCTCGTGCTCCGGGCCGCAGAGCAGTCGGCCGGCCCCCACCACCAGGTGTTCCACCGTGCGTGGGGTGTGTGGCTCGGCGCTGCGGACCCGCCCCGGCTCCAGTTCGAGGAGGTAGACGTCCCGGCGGGCATGGGCCGCACCGGCGGTCAGCAGGGTGGCGGTGAAGTCGGCGTGCTCGGAGTGGACCCGGGGGCCGTCACCGGCCCGGATCACCCGTACGGCGTTCGCCGGTGGCTCGACCAGGCGGCTGAAGGGTATGTCGAGCGCCACACCCAGGGCCCACAGGGTCTCCACGCTCGGGTTGCCCAGCCCGGCCTCGAGTTGCGACAGGGTCGACTTGGCGATCCCGGCCCGGCGGGCCAGCTCGGTCAACGAGATGCCGACCCGCTGCCGTTCCTGGCGGAGAGCAGCGGCGATGGTGGCCAGCGGGGGCGAAGGATCCGCGGACATTGTTCGCTCCGTCGGTCAAGTTGTTCTATTTGACGAACATGAGGGGCGTGTTCATCATGATGGACTATGCGTACGTCAGAGCGAACAGCGGGGGCCGGGATGCTCCGCGACGTCGCGGCCATCGGGGCGGCGATGGTCGCCGTCGGCGCCTCGTTCGGGGCGGTGGCCGTGGCCGCGGGACTGCCGGTCTGGGCGGTCATCGCCATGTCCGTGCTGGTCTACGCCGGTGGTGCGCAGTTCATGGCGGTCGGGCTGGCGGCTGCCGGCAACCCGGTGGCCGCCGTACTGGCCGGGTTGCTGCTCAACGCCCGACACCTGCCCTTCGGGCTGGCCCTCGGCGACACCCTGGGCCGCCGACTGTGGCAACGGCTGCTCGGCAGTCACCTGATGACCGACGAGGCGACCGCCTTCACCCTCGCCCGTCCGGCCGGTGAACTGCGGCGCAAGGCGTTCTGGCTGGCCGGCATCCTGCTCTTCGTGGCCTGGAACGCCGGTACGGTGCTCGGCGCCCTGGCCGGTGGGGCGGCCGGAGACCCCGCCGCCCTCGGGCTGGACGCCGCCTTCCCGGCCGGTCTGATCGCCCTGCTGCTGCCCGCCCTGCGGGACCGGGACACCCGACGGGCGGCCGTGGGCGGGGCGGCCCTGGCGGTACTGACCACGCCGGTGCTGCCGGCCGGGCTGCCGGTCCTGCTGGCGCTGGCCGGCCCGGCGCTGCTGGCCGCGCACCGACTTCGGCGGCCTACGGCCACCCCGGAGGTCGTCGAGGAGTCCCCGGTCTCGCCCGAGCCGGTGCCGGCCGGTCGGAAGGAGTCGTCGTGCTGATCGCGGTGATCGTGGCGCTGGCCGTCGGGACGTACACCTTCCGGGTCGCCGGGGTGCTGCTGCGGGACCGGCTGGACCTGCCCACCTGGGCCCGGCAACTGCTGCCGGTCGCCGCGGCGACCCTGCTGGCGGCCCTGGCCGCGACCGCGACCCTGACCGAGTCCGGTGCCTTCTCCGGCTGGGCCCGGCCGACCGGGGTGCTGGTGGGCGTGCTGCTGGCCTGGCGGCGGGCGCCGTTCGTGCTCGTGGTGATCGCCGCGGCGGCCACCACCGCCCTGCTGCGCCTGCTCGGGGTGCCCTGAGGCGCAGCCCGGGCCGGTGGTTCCAGACCGGTCGGTGATTCTAGACCGGGTCGCCGATGGAGACCCGGGGCTCCGGGGTACGCAGCTTGCGGAAGGTGATCGCCCGCATGATCGCGTAGAGGTACAGCGACCCCATCCGCTGGGTGGACTGCGGGTAGCGGGTCCGGACCAGCTTCTTGATCTTGCGCGAGATGAAGACCGAGTCGATCACCACACCGAGGGCCAGAGCACCCCACAGCAGGTTGGCGGCCAACCGGATGCCCGGGGGCATCGCCTGGTTGGACCCGATCAGCACGATCAGCGCGCCACCGAAGAACCAGGTGCCGACGGTACGCCGGGAGTCGACCACGTTGCGGGCCAGCAGCCGCTCCGGGCCCCGGTCACGGGGGCCACCCTCACGCCGGAACTCCGCTGACGCCTCGGCCCGCCGCTGCCGCCGCAGGGCCTTGGCCTCCTCCTTGCTCAGCGGCTTGGTCGTACCCGGTGGGCGACGGCCACTGCTGGGGCGCTTCGGCGTCTCACGCCCCTTGCTGGGGGTGTAGTTGCGCGGACGACCGGCCTCGGACTCCTCTTCCTCGGCCGGGGTCAGCGGCTCGGAGGCGGGGTCGACGAGGTCGGCGGACTTACGACGAAACAGCGACGGCACGCGGCAAGGGTAGCCAACGCGCCGTGGTCGCCGCACATCGCGGGTGCGACGGCCACGGGCGTGGTGTGGCAGGGATTACGGCCGCTCGACGTGGGCGCCGAGGTCGGCCAGCTTGGCCTCGAAGTCCTCGTAGCCCCGGTTGATCAGGTCGACGCCGTACACCCGGGAGGTGCCCTCGGCGGCCAACGCCGCGATCAGGTGGCTGAAGCCGGCCCGCAGGTCCGGGATGACCAGGTCGGCCGCGTGCAGCTTGCTCGGCCCGGCGATCACCGCGGAGTGCTTGAAGTTGCGCCGGCCGAAGCGGCACGGGGTGCCGCCCAGGCAGTCCCGGTAGACCTGGATGTTGGCGCCCATCGAGTTGAGCGCCTCGGTGTAGCCCAGCCGTTGCTCGTAGACCGTCTCGTGCACGATCGACAGGCCCCGGGCCTGGGTCAGCGCCACCACCAGCGGCTGCTGCCAGTCGGTCATGAACCCCGGGTGCACGTCCGTCTCCAGCGCGGTGGCCTGGAGTTCGCCGCCGGGGTGCCAGAAGCGGATGCCGCCCTCCTGGCCCGGCTGCCCCGGGCGCGGCGGGCGGGTGTCGGTGACCTCGTACTCGCCGCCGATCGAGCGGAACACGTTCAGGAAGGTCATCATGTCGGCCTGCTCGGCGCCGAGCACCTCCACGTGACCACGGGTGGCCAGCGCCGCCGCCGCCCAGCTCGCCGCCTCGATCCGGTCCGGGATCGGCCGGTGGGTGTAACCGTGCAGCTTCGGTACGCCCTGGATCTCGATCACCCGGTCGGTGTGCACCTTGATGATCGCGCCCATCTTCTGCAGCACGCAGATCAGGTCGATGATCTCCGGCTCCACGGCGGCGTTGCGCAGCTCGGTGACCCCCTCGGCCATCACCGCGGTGAGCAGCACCTGCTCGGTGGCGCCCACACTCGGGTACGGCAGGGCGAACTTGGTGCCGTGCAGGCCGTTCGGCGCGGACAGGTGCAGCCCTTCCGGGGTCTTCTCGACCGTCGCGCCGAACTCGCGCAGCGCCTGAAGGTGGAAGTCGATCGGTCGCGGCCCGATGTGGCAGCCGCCCAGGTCCGGAATGAAGGCGTGGCCGAGGCGGTGCAGCAGCGGCCCGCAGAACAGGATCGGGATCCGGCTGGACCCGGCGTGCACGTTGATCTGGTCGGTGCTGGCGCTTTCCACGTTCGCCGGATCGAAGACCAGCTCGCCGTCCTCGACCCCGTCGCTGACCTTGACGCCGTGCAGCCCGAGCAGGCCCCGGACCACCTCCACATCACGGATCTTCGGCACGTCGAACAGCCGGCTGGGGCTGTCGCCGAGCAGGGCGGCGACCATCGCCTTGGAGACCAGGTTCTTCGCGCCGCGCACGCGGATCCGCCCCTGCAGGGGGGTGCCTCCGTGTACGACCAGGACGTCGTCGGTCAACGCAACCTCCAGCGCGTGCGTGCTGTCGTTTCGATGTGGGAACACCACGGGTCGCTACCCGGGCAACGGTCGCGCTCAAACTCACGCGGCACGTTTCTCGTCGCCCGGCAGCATAGCCCTCCGTGATGAGAATGGATCCCGTCACACCACATACGAGGGTATTTATCGGCGATCCGGCACTTTGGCGTACCAGGGTTGTTACTGAGGGTGATGGTGGTTCCGGGTCAGGCGCCGGGCAGGGCGAGCATCTGATCCAGGGCTGTACGGGCGTGGTGTGCGGTGTCGGGGTCGACCGTGATCTGGTTGACCACCCGGCCGGCGACCAGCTCCTCCAGCGCCCAGACCAGGTGCGGAAGATCGATGCGGTTCATCGTCGAGCAGTAGCAGACCGCCCGGTCCAGGAACATGATCTGCTTGTCCGGGTGGGCCAGGGCGAGCCGGCGTACCAGATTCAGTTCGGTGCCGATCGCCCACGCGGAACCGGCCGGCGCGGCCTCGACGGTCCGGATGATGTACTCGGTCGAACCGACCAGATCGGCGGCGTTGACCACCTCGTGCCGGCACTCCGGGTGCACCAGCACGTTGACCCCGGGGACCCGTTCCCGGACGTCGTTGACGCTCTCCAGGGTGAACCGCCCGTGCACCGAGCAGTGCCCCCGCCACAGGATCATGCGGGCGTCGCGGAGCTGCTCGGGGGTGAGCCCGCCGCCCGGCTTGTGCGGGTCGTAGAGCACACAGTCGTCCAGGGTGAAGCCCATCTCCAGTACGGCGGTGTTGCGGCCCAGGTGCTGGTCGGGCAGGAAGAGGACCTTCTCACCCTGCTGGTAGGCCCACTCCAGGGCCCGCTTGGCGTTCGACGAGGTGCAGACCACCCCGCCGTTGCGGCCGACGAAGCCCTTGATGTCGGCCGAGGAGTTCATGTAGGTCACCGGCACGGTCTGGGCCGCGATGCCCAGGTCGGTCAGCACCTCCCAGGCGCTCTCGACCTGGGGCAGCGCCGCCATGTCCGCCATCGAGCAGCCGGCCGCCAGGTCCGGCAGGACGACCCGCTGGGTGTCCGAGGTGAGGATGTCGGCGCTCTCGGCCATGAAGTGCACACCGCAGAAGACGATGTACTCCGCGTCCGGCCGGGCGGCGGCCTCGCGGGCCAGCTTGAACGAGTCGCCGGTCACATCGGCGAACTGGATCACCTCGTCGCGCTGGTAGTGGTGGCCCAGCACGAAGACCTTGTCGCCCAGGGCTGCCTTGGCCGCCCGGGCCCGCTCCACCAGGTCGGGGTCACTAGGTGCCGGAAGATCACCCGGACACTCCACGCCACGCTCGGTGGCGGGGTCGGCGCCGCGGCCCAGCAGCAGCAACGCGGTGGCGGTGTTCGAGGGCTCAACCCAGGTCGACGTCACGCCACCCATGGTCCCACAGCGGGACACGCGCGCAGCCCGCGCCGCTGTGGGCTGCCACACTGCCAGACATGCGCGTACTGCTCTGCCCGGACAAGTTCGCCGGCACCCTGCCCGCACCCCAGGTGGCCGCCGCCGTGGCCGACGGCTGGCGGCAGGTGGCCCCCGACGACGACCTGCTGGTCAGGCCGCTGGCCGACGGCGGCCCCGGCTTCCTCGACGTGCTCGCCGAGGCGCTGCCCGGGCGGCGGGTCCCGGTGGACACCCTCGACCCCCTGGGCCGTTCGACCGCCGGTGAGATCCTGCTCACCGACGAGGGCGCGACCGCCTGGCTGGAGAGCGCCCAGGCGTGCGGGCTGCACCTGCTGGACCCGACCGAACGCGACCCGAAGACGACCACCTCGTACGGGCTGGGGCTGCTGATCACCGCCGCGGTCGAGGCCGGGGCCCGCACGGTCGTGGTCGGGCTGGGCGGCTCGGGAACCAACGACGGGGGCGCGGGGATGCTCGCCGCGCTGGGGGCGGTGGCCCTGGACGACACCGGGGCCGCCCTGCCGTACGGGGGTGCCGCGCTGGCGGCGGTGGCCGCCCTCGACGGCACCCCCCGACTGCGCGAGGTACGCCTGATCGCCGCCACCGATGTCGACAACCCGCTGCTCGGCCTGCACGGGGCCAGCAACGTCTTCGGGCCGCAGAAGGGCGCAGACCGGGCCGACGTGCTGCTGCTCGACGCCGCGCTGCAACGCTGGGCCGAGGTGCTCCAGCAGCACCTGCCCGGCTGCCCCAGCGGATTGGGTGCGCTGCCCGGCGGGGGAGCGGCCGGGGGTATCGGGGCCGCCCTGCTGGCCCTCGGGGGCCGGTGCGAGTCCGGGATCGGGCTGGTCAGCCGGGCCGTCGACCTGAATGTCGCCCTCGACGAGGTGGATCTGGTCATCACCGGGGAAGGCAAGTTCGACCACCAGTCGCTGCGCGGCAAGGTGGTCGCCGGTGTCGCCGGTGCCGCCCGGGACCGGGGCGTACCGTGTGTCGTGCTCGCCGGTCAGGTGAGCACCGGGCGCCGGGAGGCGGCCTCGGTCGGGGTGACCGAGGCGTACAGCCTGGTGGAACACTTCGGCGGCGAGGAGCGCGGCGGCCTGGCCGCGGCGCTGGACCGCCCGGGGGAGGGGCTGCGGGCCCTGGGTGCCCGGTTGGCCCGCCAATGGAGCCGCTGACGGGTTCGGCACCGCTGCGGCTGGTCACGCCACCGGGTGGGCGGACCGCGAGCGGCCTACAATCGAAAACTGGACCACTGTGGGAATCGCTGACCGGCGACTGATGTTGGCCAGGGGAAGACCACACCTAACGCGCGCAGGGAGAATTCCACGTGACCACGCCAGCGCAGACCGAGTCGACCGAGGCCCAGGCCCCCACGTCCGTCGTCCTCACCGACGTCGCGGCGCAGAAGGTCAAGGCCCTGATCGAGCAGGAGGGCCGCGACGACCTGCGGCTCCGGGTCGCTGTGCAGCCGGGCGGCTGCTCCGGCCTGCGATACCAACTCTTCTTCGACGAGCGTTCCCTCGACGGTGACGTCGTCACCGACTACGACGGTGTAGAGGTCGTCGTCGACCGGATGAGCGCTCCCTACCTGGCCGGCGCCACGATCGACTTCGCCGACCGGATCGACGCCCAGGGCTTCACCATCGACAACCCCAACGCGGGCAACTCCTGCGCCTGCGGTGACTCCTTCAGCTGAGTCGATTTCACGACTGAGGGGGACGGTCCATCGGGCCGTCCCCCTCAGTCGTTCCTGGTCCCGGCGCAGGGCCGATGGCGAGGCTCCCGAGGATCTTGACCAGGGCCGGAGTCCGGGTCCGACGGAGTGGTCGGTCGGGGGCCGGAGGGCGATACGCTGTTCGGGCTCTGCCGCCGACCCTGAGGGCTGCCATGAAGATCGCCGTGACCGGCTCGATTGCCACCGATCACCTGATGAGTTTCCCGGGTCGGTTCGCCGATCAGCTCATCGCCGACCAGCTGCACAAGGTGTCGCTCTCCTTCCTGGTGGACGACCTGGTGCTGCGCCGGGGCGGGGTGGCGGCCAACATCGCGTTCGGCATGGGGCAGTTGGGTATGCGGCCGGTGCTGCTGGGTGCCGTCGGCGCCGACTTCGCCGACTACCGCTCCTGGCTGGAGCGGCACGGGGTGGACTGTGACTCCGTGCACGTCAGCGAGGTGGCCCACACGGCCCGTTTCGTCTGCACCACCGACACCGACATGTGTCAGATCGCCTCCTTCTACGCCGGCGCGATGAGTGAGGCGCGCAACATCGAGCTGCGGCCGGTCGCCGAGCGCCTGGGCGGTCTCGACCTGGTGCTGGTCGGCGCCAACGACCCGGCGGCGATGCTGCGTCACTCCGAGGAGTGCCGGGAGCGCGGCTACCCGTTCGTCGCCGACCCCTCACAGCAACTCGCCCGGATGGACGGCGAGGATGTGGTGGGGCTGATCGACGGCGCCGAGTACCTGATGACCAACGACTACGAGAAGTCCCTGCTGCAGAGCAAGGCCGGGCTGAGCGACGACCAACTGCTGGACCGGGTCCGGATCCGGGTCACCACCCTGGGCAAGCACGGGGTGGAGATCGCGGGGAGGGAGATCGACCCGATCCACGTGCCGATCGCCCGGGAGGCCCAGGCGGTCGACCCCACCGGGGTCGGGGACGGCTTCCGCGCCGGCTTCTTCACCGCACTGTCCTGGGGGGTGGGGCTGGAGCGCGCCGCCCAGGTCGGTTCGCTGCTAGCCGCCCTGGTGCTGGAGACCGTCGGCACCCAGGAGTACCAGGTACGGCGGGACCTGTTCGTCAAGCGCCTGGCCGAGTCGTACGGCGACGAGGCGGCCGACGAGGTCCGTCCGCACCTGCTGCCCTGACGGTTGCCGGCGCGCGTCCGGGGTGCGTTGGTCTTCAACGATCTGCACAACGATCGCGGCGTCCCGCTGGTGCAGACCTACGCCATGCCGCCCGCCACCACCTGGGATCAGGTCCGGTCCGGAGTCGCCGGTCAGCTCGACGGATGGAACGAGGTCGGGGACTGCACCGACACGGGCGAGCGGCAGGTCCAGTGCTCCTGGTCGGAGTCGACCCGCTGGTGGCCCCGCCTGGTGCGGATCGTCTTCCTCCGGCCACCCGCGCCGGGTGTCGCCGGTTCCCACCTGTGGCCCGACAACACCTTCCTGGTGATCGGCTCCGCCCGCGGCGCCAACCGCTGACAACGCGCCCTGTGGCGACGACCGCAGGCCGGATCAGCCGGCATCACGTTGTTAACAGGGGGCCCCGCCTATGCGCGAGGCGTTAATAAGGTGCCCTTCCTTTCACTGTCGGCGGCGGATGTGGTGGGCGGAGCCGGTGGTGCCGAGGAATTCCTGGTCGCGCATCCGGCACCAGGCCGGAATGTCCACCGCCGCCGCCGGGTCGTCGGCCAGCACCCGCAGCACCGCGCCGACCGGAAGCTGCGGCAGCCGGCGGGCCAGGGCGATCACCGGCAACGGGCAGCGCTGACCGAGACAGTCGAGGACCTCGTCGGGTTCGGTGGTCACAGCCCGACCACCCCGGCCTCGGCCCGCAGGTCGGCGACGATGCCGGGCAGTTCGGCGAGGAACCGTTCCACCTCAGCCTCGGTGCTGCCGGAGTGCAGCGAGACCCGGACGTTGCCGTGCGAGAGCACCCCCATCGCCTCCAGGACATGCGAGGGTCGCAGGGTCGAGGAGGTGCAGGAGGAGCCGGACGAGACCGCGAAGCCGCGGCGGTCCAACGCGTGCAGCAGCGCCTCACCGTCGACGTACAGGCAGGAGAAGGTCACCAGGTGCGGCAGCCGGTGCTCAGGATCACCGACCACCTCCACGTCCGGCACCTCGGCGGCCACCCGGGCCCGGATCCGGTCCACCAGGGGCGCCAGCCGGGCCGCCTGGGCCGCCGCGTCGGCCGCCGCCGCGCGCAGGCTGGCCGCTGCCGCGACCACCGCCGGCAGGTTAACCGTGCCGGGGGTACGCCCCGACTCCCGCTCGTCGGCCGGCCAGGGCGACTCCCACCGGGTGCCCTTGCGGATCACCAGCAGCCCCACCCCGGGCGGGCCACCCCACTTGCGGGCGCTCGCGGTCAACACCGACCAGCCCTGCGGTATCGGCAGCCGCCCCACCAGCTGAGCGGCGTCGATGTAGAGCGGCACCCCCGCCTCGCCGCAGGCCGCCGACGCCGCCTGGACCGGCTGGATGGTGCCCACCTCGTGACTGGCCGCGATCAGGGCGGCCAGCGCCACCCCGGGGCCGGTGACCGCCCTGGACCAGGTCTCCAGATCCAGTCGGCCCAGCCGGTCCACCGGCACCTCGACGGCGACCCCTCCGCCCGCCGTGTGGCGCTGCGCGGCGTGCAGCACGGCGGAGTGCTCGATCGCGGAGTGGACCAGCACCTCACCGGCCCGTCGCCGCCCCAACAGGCCCCCGAGCACGGCGGAGTGGGCCGCGGTCGTACCGCTGCTGGTGAAGGAGAGCTCGTCGGGGCGTACCCCCAGGGTCTGCGCGGCGGCCTCGCGGGCGGCGTCGAGCAACTGACGCGCCCGCCGGGCGGAGGTGTACAGGCGGTCGGGGTCGGCCCACCCGTCATCGAGGGCGGCAAGTAGCGCCTGCCGGGCGACCGGGTGCAGCGGCGCGGCGGTGGCCGCGTCCAGGTAGACCGGGGATGGAATCACATCTACCTACGCTATCGCCCCCGGCCGCGACAAGATCCCCCATCCGGGGGCGGACAGTGACCCCAACCGGGTCGAGCCCGTCATGGTCGAGTAATCTGCGACCGTCGGTGACGCCTTTGCCGCTGGTGTGGCGGCTCCGCTCGGCGGAGCCGGCCAGATCGAAAAAGACACCGCGGCGCGCTAGGGAGGCAGGACCAGGTGGTCGCAAGGAGTTCGGAGGTACGGCCGACGGCCGTACGGCGCAGCGCATCTCCGCCAGCCGGTGCGCGGCGGGGGCGTCGTGCCGGGCGTCTCGCCGGGCTCGGATTCGGTGGGGCGGCGCTGCTGGTCCTGCTCACGGGCTGTGATGTCGGAGCGGCGTTCGGGGGCTTCGGCTGGCCGCAGGGTGGCATCACCCCGGAGGCCCGGCAGATGTACGACCTGTGGATCGCCTCGTGCATCGCGGCGCTCGCGGTCGGCGTCTTCGTCTGGGGCCTGATCTTCTGGTGCGTGGTGCGGTACCGCAAGCGCGGTAACGAGCTGCCGGTGCAGACCCGCTACAACCTGCCGATGGAGTTCCTCTACACCATCGCCCCGGTGCTGATCGTCGCGGTGCTGTTCTACTACACCGCGGTCGTGCAGACCGACGTGGTGAAGACCAGCCGCAACCCCGACGTCACCGTCGAGGTGGTCGCCTTCAAGTGGAACTGGCAGTTCAACTACCGCGACGGCCAGGGTGTGGACGCCAACACCACCGCCTCGGTGCTGGGCACCAGTGAGGTCATCCCGATCCTGGTGCTGCCGAGCAACCGGTCCATCCGGTTCGAGGAGACCAGCAAGGACGTCATCCACTCGTTCTGGGTGCCGGAGATGCTGTTCAAGCGGGACGTCTTCCCGGGCAGCATCCGCAACGTCTTCGAGGTCTCCTCGCTGGAGTCCGAGGGTGCCTACGTGGGCCGGTGCGCCGAGCTGTGCGGTAGCTACCACGCCTTCATGAACTTCGAGCTGCGGGTCGTCTCGCCGGAGAACTTCGACCGCTTCCTCGCGGCCAAGCAGGACGGTGCCACCACCCAGGAGGCGTTGACCGCGATCGGCGAGGAGCCGTACGCGATCACCACCAAGCCGTTCGAGACGCGGCGTACCCAGGACAACTTCAACCGGGGCAGCGCGCCGCTGGGCGCGGGAAGCTGAGGCGGCGGCCATGAAGACCGAGTGGCGCATCTTCTTGATCATTGCCGCGTTCCTGCTCTTCGCATGCTTCCTGTACGGCGGCTGGACCTGGGCCGACTCGGGTGGCCGCGTGGAGTGGATCGGCACGGTGGCTCTGCTGCTGTCGTTCCTGCTCTGCTCGATGTGCGGTGGCTTCTTCTGGTTCGTCTCCCGCCGCATCGACCTGCGCCCGGAGGACCGGCCGGACGCTGAGATCGCCGACGGTGCGGGCGAGATCGGCTTCTTCAGCCCCGGCAGCTACTGGCCCTTCGCCCTGGCGCTGGCCGCCACGATCGCCGGCCTGGGCCTGGTGTTCTGGCAGATGTGGCTGCTCGGCCTCGGCGCGGTAGCGGTCATCTTCGCCGCCTGCGGCCTGCTGTTCGAGTACTACACCGGCACCCGCCGCACCGCCGAACACTGACCCACCCTCTCTCCGACACCACGAAGGCCCGCCTCCCCCCAGGGAGGCGGGCCTTCGCACATCTACACCTTTCCCCGGCGCCCCGCCCCTGTCCCCGCCCCACCCCGGCCCCGCGTCCTTGCCCCGCCTCTTCCGCCCCCGCGTGTCGGCGGGCAGGCACGCCCTCGCGCCGTCGATCTTGCACTTTCAGTCGCCTTTCTGCCCGTATATGAGGCTTTTGCGGAGACAGAAAGTGCAAGATCGGAGCGGCAGCGGAGGCGCGGAGGCGGGCGGAGCGCGGGGTGTGGCGGAGGGCGGGGTGTGGCGGAGGGCGGGGTGGGTGAGCGCGTGGGGGTGAGTGCCTGCGTCGGGGGTGGGGTGGGTTAGGCGGCTTGGCGGGGGGTGGTGTGGGGGAGGAGGGTGCGGGTGATCGGGGGGAGGGCGGCTAGGAGGAGGGCGGTGCCGCAGCGGGTGCAGGCCAGTTCGGGGCAGGCCGAGCCGTGGCCGTCGAGGCAGGGAGGGGCCTCGAAGAGTTGGCGGTCCCCGCAGGTGTCGCAGTGCAGCTCGCGCTCGGCCATGATGACTCCTCCGTTCGGCTGGGCCGCGACTGTGCCTGCCGCCCGGCGGGACGCTCGGGCCGGCCGTCGCGGCGACCACCGCCGACGATCGTGGGAATTACTCGCTTGTAGCTTCCCACGCGGCCCTGACACTTCTGCCGCAGCCCACCACCGTGACCAGGCCAGCCAGTGCACCCCCCCCGCAGCCCGCTGCGGATCACCCGCGGCCTGAGGCGGAAAGCGCCGGGGTCAGGCGGTGCGGGCGACCTCGATCCAGCGGTCCAGGGTGCGGGCGGCGGCGCCGGAGTCGATCGACTCGGCGGCCCGTTCCAGGCCGGGACGCAGCGCGGTGGTCAGGTCACCGTCCAGCGGTCCCTGGGTGGCCAGCGCCGCAGCGGCGTTGACCAGGACGGCGTCGCGTACCGGGCCGGGCTCACCGGCCAGCAGACGACGGGCCACCTGGGCGTTGTACGCGGCGTCACCGCCACGCAGGTCGGCCAGGGTGGCCCGGGGTACCCCCAGGTCGGTCGCGTCGACCACGGCCTGCCGGACGGTGCCGCCCTGGGCTACCCAGAACCGGGTGGGCGCGGCCGTGCTGAACTCGTCCAGGCCGTCCTCACCGCGCATCACCAGCACGGAGTCGCCCCGGGCGGCGAACACGGCGGCCATCACCGGAGCCATCGTGGCGTCGAAGCAACCGACCGCACCGGCCCGGGGACGTGCCGGATTGGTCAGCGGGCCGAGGAAGTTGAAGGCGGTCGGCACCCCCAGTTCCCGGCGTACCGGGCCGGCGTGGCGCATCCCTGGGTGGAACCGGGCGGCGAAGCAGAAGCCGATGCCCACCTCGGCCACACACCGGGCCACCTGCTCGGGGCCGAGATCCAGCGGTACGCCGAGGAACTCCAGCAGGTCGGCGGTGCCGCAGGAGGAGGAGGCCGCCCGGTTGCCGTGCTTGACCACCGAAACCCCGGCACCGGCGACCACCAGGGCGGTCATCGTGGAGATGTTCACCGTGTGAGCTAAGTCCCCGCCGGTGCCGACCACGTCCAGGGCGCCGACGCGTACCTGCTCGGGCAGTTCGACCGGGACGGCGCGGCTCAGCATCGCCTCCACCAGCCCACCCACCTCGGCCGGTGTCTCGCCCTTGGCCCGCAGGGCCACCGCGAACCCGGCGATCTGGGCGGGGGCCGCCGAGCCGGACATGATCTCGCCCATCGCCCAGGATGTGTCGGCGGCGGAGAGTTCCTCCCCGCGCAGCAGCGCGGTGAGCAGGTGCGGCCAGGTCCGTTCGCCCATAGCGGGCCTCCCGAGCAGACGAGTGCGGGTGGGGGACCGGCGCCGGCTCCTCCGGCGCCGTGGCGGTGCCGGTGTGATGCCTCAGGCGGGGGTGTGGGTCCGCAGCAGCTCGGTGACCGTGGCGGCCGCGGTCACCGGGTCGAGGGGGTGCACCAGAGTGGCGTCTACCTCGGCGTACGCGGCGAGCCAGCGATCCGCGGCGCGGGCGATCACCACGCAGGTCGGGGGGGCCTTCTCGAAGTCGTCCTTGATCTGCCGGGCGATGCCGATGCCACCACCGGGGGAGGCCTCACCGTCGAGCAGCATCAGGTCGATCTCGTAGTCGTCGACCAGCCGGACGCACTCGGCGTAGGTGGACGCCTCGACGAACTCGATGCGCAGATCGGCCGCGGGGCGGGTGCCGACGGCGAGCCGCATCCGGTCCCGTACCTGTGGGTCGTCGCTGTAGAGCAGGACGGTGCACAGACGATCGCTCATGCCGACACTCCGCTTCGCTTCCTGCCGCTCGCCACCGAGGATCGCGGCGAGCCGGGTGACCCGCCCGCTGATGGCTTCGAGACGGCTTTCACCTCGTAGCTGCGTGGCCGATCGTACCGGTCGGGGTGCCCTGCACCGCACGCCCCCCGCTGAGGTGACAGGTCAGCCGGCGGCCTCGGCGGCGCGTTCGCGGGCCTCCTGACGGTCCAGGTCGCGGTCGACCCGCCGGGCCTCCCGTTCGGCATGCCGCATCCACTGCACGACCAGTACGGCGAGCATCGTCACACTGACGAACTCGCCACCGGCCCACAGGATGCCCCCGGCGAGCACCTGGTCCTCCCAGGGATCGGCCCAGCTCAGCCCCAGGGAGGGGTACCAGTCGCCGCCGAAGAGGGTCGAGCTCTGCATGATGGTCAGGCCGAGCACGGTGTGGAACGGCACCGACAGCAGCATCAGCAGGGCCCGGGCCGGGTACGGCCAGCGGCCCGGCAGCGGGTCCAGGCCGAGCAGCGGCCAGAAGAACACGCAGCCGGTCATGATGAAGTGCGCGTGCACCAACTCGTGCGCCCAGACGTGTTCCAGGGTGTAGCGGTACAGGTCGGTGAAGTAGAGCGCGAACGGGTTGACCACGAAGATGGCGAAGGCCACCAGCGGGAAGGTGTAGATCCGCGCGATCCGGCTGTGCACCACCGCCAGCAGCCGCTTGCGGGGCACCGGCGGCAGGGTCCGCAGGGCCAGGGTCACCGGGGCGCCCAGGGCCAGGAAGATCGGCGAGATCATGGACAGCACCATGTGCTGGACCATGTGCACCGACAGCAGGGTGGTGTCGTAGGCGTGCAGCCCGCTGAGGGTGACCGAGGCGATGCCGCCGAGGCCGGGCCCGAGGAAGAAGACCGTACGCGCGATCGGCCACCGGTCGCCGCGTATCCGCAGGCGGTGCACCCCGTAGAGGTAGAGGCCGGCGGCCAGCACCAGGACCACGGCCAGCCAGTTGTCCAACTTGGCCTCGGTGAACACCGTGGTCACCGAGAAGGGTGGCGGGGTGGCCTCGGCGGCCAGCGTCGCGGCCCCACCCGGGCCGGTCAGGCCCGCCGTGAGCTGCGGCGCGGCCGGTACGGCCGGGAAGATCGGATCGACGTGCAGCACGCCAATCAGCCTAGGTCAGGCGAACCGGACGGTACCGATCGGGCCATCTGTACCTGGGTTTGGCCACCCCGCTGATCGCCTGCCGTGGTCAAGGGCAATAATGACCGCGTGACTGCGGCCCCAGCCATTGACAAGAGCCGGATCCACTCTCTGACGCGTCCCAACATGGTCAGCGTCGGGACGATCGTCTGGCTCTCCAGTGAACTCATGTTCTTCGCGGCGTTGTTCGCGATGTACTTCTCCATCCGCGCGGCGGCGCCGGAGCAGTGGGAGAAGCACACTGCGGTACTCAACGTCCCGTACGCGACGACCTTCACGGCGATCCTGGTGCTCTCCTCGATCACCTGCCAGATCGGTGTGTTCGCGGCGGAGCGGGGTGACGTGCACGCGCTGCGGCGCTGGTTCACGATCACCTTCGTGATGGGCCTGATCTTCGTGATGGGCCAGGCGAACGAGTACCGCGAGCTGGTGCACCACGGCATCAAGATCAACGAAGACGGCTACGGCTCGATGTTCTACCTGACCACCGGTTTCCACGGCCTGCACGTGATCGGTGGACTGATCGCCTTCGTGATCTTCATGATCCGTACCACGATGGGCCGGTTCACCCCGGCGCAGGCCACCTCGGCGATCGTCGTGTCGTACTACTGGCACTTCGTCGACGTCGTGTGGATCGGGCTCTACGCCATGATCTACTGGCTCCAGTGATCTTGGCGCCCGCGCGCCGTCGCTCCACCCCCTGAGACAAGGTCCAAACCGGTTAAGGACACAGCTCATGACTTCTGACAACGACCGCCGACGCGGTCTGCTCGCGCGGCTGCGCGGGCGGCCCGTGGCGCGCAGCAGGGGCCGCCGTCGGCTGGGCGCCGCGGTCCGGCTGGTGGCCGCGTTGATGCTCGCCGGCGGCGCGTACACGCTTCTCGCTCCGAGCGCGTCGGCGCAGGACAACCCGCCCTTGAGCGGTGCCGCCGCCGACGGCAAGGCGCTGTTCGACGTGAGTTGTGTGACCTGTCACGGTCGCAACGCGCAGGGGGTCGAGGGGCGCGGGCCGAGCCTCATCGGCGTCGGCGCGGCCTCGGTCGAGTTCCAGGTCAGCACGGGCCGGATGCCGATGGCCCGGCAGGAGGCCCAGGCGCAGCGCAAGCCCGAGGTGTTCAACCCCGACGAGATCGACCAGCTGGCCGCGTACGTGCAGCAGCTGGGTGGCGGTCCGACCATGCCGGCCGGTGACAACCTGCACGCCGACGGCAATGTCGCCCTCGGTGGCGAGCTGTACCGGATCAACTGCGCGCAGTGCCACGCCTTCAGCGGCGGCGGCGGTGCCCTCTCCTCCGGCAAGTACGCGCCGAGCCTCTCGCCGGCCACCGACCGGCAGATCTACGCCGCGATGCTGAGCGGGCCGCAGAACATGCCGGTGTTCGGCGACAACCAGATCACCCCGGAGCAGAAGGCGGACATCATCGCCTACATCCAGAAGTCGTTGAACAACGACGCCGACCCGGGCGGTCTGTTCAACCTGGGCCGCTACGGCCCCTCCACCGAGGGTGTGGCGATCTTCCTGGTCGGCATGGTCGCGCTGGTCTTCGCCAGCCTGTGGATCGCAGGCAAGTCGTGATCGAGCTGATCTCCCGAGTCAGTGCTGTGGTGCCGCCACGGGCCGGTGCCGAGCGGAGCGAGGTGGCGGCATGAGCACCCACACGGCCCACCCGGGCCACGAGCAGGTCGACGTGCACGACCCTCGGCTGAGTCAGTTCGACATCGTCCGTGAGGGCGCCCGCCGCGACGACATCGAGATCGTCCACTACGAGCAGCAGGTGCTGCCGGGCAGCAAGGCCGAGCGCCGGCTGGTCCGTACGGTGGCCGCGATGTTCCTGCTCACCGGCCTGGCCGCGACGGCCTTCCTGGTGGTCTACATCTGGTGGCCGTGGGAGTACGAGATGGGTCGCGGGGGCGACAAGCTCTACACCCCGCTGCTCGGTCTGACCCTCGGTGTGGCCCTGCTCGGACTGGGCTTCGGCATCCTCACCTGGGGCAAGAAGCTGCTGCCCAAGGAGGTGTCGATCCAGGATCGGCACGAGGGCGCGGTCTCCAGCGACGACCAGCGGATCACCGGGCAGACCATGGCCTACATGGCCGACGAGCTGGGCGTCAAGCGTCGTCCGCTGCTCGGTGTGTCGCTGCTGGCCGGCCTGGCGCCGGTCGGTGCGGTCGCCGCAGCGCCGCTGGTGGGTGGATTGATCTCCAACCCGCACAAGAACAACCAGATGATGACCACCGGGTTCAGCCCGCAGGACGGTCAGAAGATCCGACTGGTACGCGAGGACGGCCGCCCGATCCGGCCGGCGGACATCAGCGCCGGTGGCCAGATCACGGTCTTTCCCGGGATCGAGCACGGGGTGAGCAACCTGCACGCCGACTCGCCCACCCTGCTGATCCACCTGCGCGAGGCCGACGCGGAGATGTCGCGCCGCAACAACGAGCGGGTGGGGCACGGCGGCTACATGTGGGGCAACTACGCCGCCTACTCGAAGATCTGCACGCACGCCGGCTGCCCGGCGAGCCTGTACGAGGAGCAGACCAACCGGCTGCTCTGCCCGTGCCACCAGTCGCAGTTCCTGATCACCGACAACGCCAAGCCCATCTTCGGCCCGGCCAGCCGGCGACTGCCTCAGCTGCCCATCGAGGTGGACGCTGAGGGCTACTTCGTGGCGAAGTCCGACTACACCGAAGCTGTCGGGCCCGACTTCTGGGAGCGGCCGTGAAGCGGCGCAAGTTTGACATGGCAGCGTTGCCCGGCAAGACCGGCCGGGCGGTCGACGAGCGCTTCCAGGTGGCTACCCCGCTGCGCCGGCTGCTGAACAAGGTCTTCCCGGACCACTGGTCCTTCCTGCTGGGCGAGATCGCGCTCTTCTCGTTCATCGTCCTGCTGCTGACCGGTGTCTTCCTGACCTTCTTCTTCGAGCCGGCGATGACCGAGGTCATCTACAACGGCAGCTACGCCCCGCTGCGGGGCACCCCGATGTCGGCCGCGTACGCCTCGACCCTGGACATCTCGTTCGACGTCCGGGGTGGCCTGATCATGCGGCAGATGCACCACTGGTCCGCGCTGCTGTTCATGGCCGCGATCGTGGTGCACATGCTGCGGGTCTTCTTCACCGGCGCGTTCCGCAAGCCGCGGGAGACCAACTGGATCATCGGTTCGCTGCTGTTCTGGGTCGGCTTCCTGGCCGGCTTCACCGGCTACTCGCTGCCGGACGACGGCCTGTCCGGCACCGGTCTGCGGATCGCCTCGGCGATCATGCTGTCCATCCCGGTGATCGGCTCCTGGGTGACCTCCTCGGTGTTCAGCGGGGAGTTCCCCGGCACGATCATCATCAGCCGGTTCTTCATCGCCCACGTGCTGCTCGTACCGGGTCTGCTGGTCGCGCTGATCAGCGCCCACCTGGGGCTGGTCTTCAAGCAGAAGCACACCCAGTGGCCGGGCCCGGGCCGGACCAACGGCAACGTCGTCGGCGAGCGGATGTTCCCCCGGTACGCGATCAAGCAGGGCGGCTTCTTCATGGTCGTCTTCGGCGTGATCGCGCTGATGGGCGGTCTGTTCCAGATCAACCCGGTCTGGCTGTTCGGCCCGTACGAGGCCTGGGTGGTCTCCGCGGCCAGCCAGCCCGACTGGTACGTCATGTTCCTCGACGGCTCGACACGGTTGATGCCGGACTGGGAGATCTTCATCCCGATCGGCGAGGGTTATGTGATTCCGCCGTTGTTCTGGCCGACCGTGGTGCTACCCGGCATCCTGGTGATGCTCTCCCTGTTCTATCCGTTCATGGAGGCGCGTTACCTGAAGGACTACCGCAGCCACAACCTGCTCCAGCGTCCCCGGGACGTGCCGTTCCGCACCGCCCTGGGCATGATGGCCATCACCTTCTACGTGATCCTGACGCTGACCGGTGCGAACGACGTCATCGCCGACAAGTTCCAGATCAGCCTGAACGCGATGACCTGGGCCGGCCGGATCGGTCTGCTGATCCTGCCGCCGGTGGCGTACTACCTCACCTACCGGATCTGCCTGGGTCTGCAGCAGCACGACCGGGAGGTGCTGGCCCACGGCGTGGAGACCGGCATCATCCGACGGCTGCCGGACGGTCGGTTCGTCGAGGTGCACCAGCCGCTCAGCTCGGGCGGCGAGCACGGCGAGCTGCCGTACGTCGGTTGGGTCGTGCCGAAGAAGATGAACCGGCTGGGGGCCCTAGGCCCGGCCATCCGGGGCTTCTTCTACCCGATCGAGAAGCCCGCTGAGGCGCCGGTCTCCCCGGGACACCCCCCGGTCGAGCCCCGCGCCGAGCGGGAGGAGATCGGCAGCGGAGACAGCCGCAGCTGAGTAGAACCGCATAGTGGTACGTGGCGCCCGTCGGATGATTCCGGCGGGCGCCACGCCCGTATTCGGCCTTCTCCCGCCTCGGCGGAGCTTCCCGCCCCTCACCGGGACGCAGGAATAACCCCGGTCAGCCGGGTATCCGTGCGGTCCAACGTCTCAACGGGGAGGAAGCATGTTGGGTATCAAACGCCTCGGCCTGCTGGCCGCACTGGTGCTGGTGGGAGTCGCGCCCGCCGCAGCAGCGCAGGCAGCACAGCCGTCGGAGCAGGACACCCAGTACCTGCAGGCGATCCACCAGGTCAACCTCTACGAGGTGAAGGCCGGTGAGCTGGCGCAGAAGAAGGCCCAGGACCAGCAGGTCAAGGACCTCGCGCAGATGATCGTCACCGATCACAAGGACCTCGACCAGCAGGTGAAGGACCTGGCCGGGCAGCTGAACGTCCAGTTGCCGAAGGAGCCCACTCCCGACCAGCGGACGGCTCTCGACCAGCTGAACAACGCCAGTGGTGAGGAGTTCGACCGGCTCTGGGTGACCCAGGGTCTGGCCGGTCACCTGCAGGCCATCCAGGCCACCCAGACGGAGATCTCGCAGGGTACCGAGGCTCAGGTGGTCCAGCTGGCGCAGACCGCCCTGCCGGTCCTGCAGGCGCACTACGACGCCCTGGTGCAACTGGCTGAGGAACTCGGCATCCCGGTGCCGCAGGCCAGCGCCAGCGCCAGCGGCACGCCCAGCCCGGGCGGCACCACGCCGACTCCGGGTGGCACCACGCCGGCTCCGAGTGGGACCTCCACCGAGGAGTCCCCGGCTCCGGGCGGCACCATCACCGAAACCCCGGTGCCGCAGCAGAGCTGACGCCCGACGGTACGCAAAGCCGGCCCAGCCCACCCCGGCTGGGCCGGCTCGCCCGTGCGCCCCACGCCCCACCGCCTCTCTGCGCCCGCCCGCCCCCGCCCATCTGCGGCGATCTTGCACTTTCTGTCGGTGCAAAGCCGGATGAAGGGTGCATTTCGGCGACCAAAAGTGCAAGATCGCGGGATTCAAGGAGGGCGGGCGGGGAGGGTGGGAGGGAGGGTGGGGTGGGAGGGGTTAGTCGGCGCCGGCCAGGCCGATGGCGAAGGCTTCTTCCAGGTCGTGGCGGGAGTAGGCGCGGAAGGCGATGTGGGACTCGGTGTTGAGCACCCCGGGCACCTTGGAGATGCTGCCCGCGATCACCTGGGCGATCTGGTCGAACTCGCGGACCCGGACCATGGCGATCAGATCCACGTGCCCGGCCACCGAGTAGACCTCACTCACCCCGGGCAGATTCGCCAGGGCCTCGGCCACCTCGGGAATCGCGTCGGTGGCGCAGTCGATCAGCACGATCGCGGTGATCACTGGAGGTTCTCCGTTCGTCGGTGTTCCAGGCCCATGCTAGGGCCCGCGAGACGGGTCAGCCGCAGGGACGGTGAGGTCGTCGTCCACCCGGATCACCTCGTGCAGCCGCTCGTCGGCGCCGATCGTGGCGCCGGGCCAGAGCACGCAGCGGGTCACCGTTCCGCGTACGGTGGCCCCGGCTCCGATCACCGACTGGTGGCAGTCGCCGGTGACGGTCGCGGTGGGATCGATCAGGCTGGTGTCCCCGGCGGCGTGCAGGTTAGCGGCCAGGTAGTCGGCCGGGGTGCCGGTGTCGTAGAAGGTGCCCCGGTAGGGGACCACGGTCAACCGGCCGGCGGCCTCGGCCGGCCGCCAGAGGGCCCGGACCAGGTCACCGAAGGTCGGCGGCAACTGCCGGACCAGTCGCCAGGGCAGCAGCGAGAAGCCGGTGAACAGGTGCCCGTCGAAGGTTCCCGGTGCCTTCGGGTCGAGGGCCGGCTGGCCCAGCAGGCGTACGGAGTCGCCGTCCCAGCCGTGCAACAGTGCCGCGATGTCCGGCCCGGGTGGCGAGGTCGGGTCGGCCAGGTAGGCGTCCGCGTTGCCGACCAGTACCCCTCGACCGGCGATCCAGTCTCGCAGGTTGCCCACCCCGCCCGCGGTGCCGAGGGGGGACCCCTGCTCCACGGAGAGGTGGGCTCGGGTGCCGACCCGGTCGACCACCTGGTCACCCAGATAGCAGGCGTTGACGGCGACCCGCTGTGGCCCGGTCAGGCCCAGCCCGGCCAGCCGGGCCAGCGCGCGATCCAGCAGCGACACGTTGCCCACCGGGCAGAGCGCCTTGGGCAGCCGTTCGGTCAGCGGGCGCAACCGGGTGCCCTCTCCGGCGGCCAGCACGATCGCGCACAACTCCCCGTCGTACCGGGCGACCGGCTCGGAGCCACCACCGGACAGTCTGGAGACCGGCGGGTGGGTCACGGGAGGGTGTCCGGCAGGGGTGGCGGGAACTGTCCGGCCAGGGGGCCGATGTCGTAGTAGGCGAGCAGTCGCGCGGTGGGCCAGGTCAGCTTGGGCAGGTCGTCCAGGGGGTGCCAGGCGGCCTCGAAGACCTCCGCCCCGTCCACCGTCAGGGTGGTGCTCGACGCCGGCACCTCGGCGATGAAGACCATGTCCACCCAACCCTTGGCGTGGACGACCGCGTTGGGGGTGGCCGGGGTCAGCCGGGTGGGCGGCAGTCGTACCCCGGCCTCCTCGTGCAGTTCGCGGGCCGCGCCCACCGCGGGGTTCTCGCCGCGTTGCAGCAGCCCGGCCGGCAGCGACCAGCCCCGGCCCGGCGGCTGGCGCAGCAGCAGCAGCCGACCCGCTCCCTCGGCCTCGCTGTCATGCACCAGGGTGACCGCCCCGACGATGTACTTCGGGACGGCCAGGCGCACCAGCCGACGTCGCACCGGCAGGGGTAGCCGGTAGAAGATCTGGTAGACGGCGGCGCGACCGATGCGACGCGAGCGGGGGATCATGGCTTCAGGCTAGTGGCCCCGAGACCCCTTCGCGCCCGGGGAGCCCGGCACGTCACTGTCCGTGCCTACCTCACTGTCGATGGTCGACAAGGTCGATGAGTTGGCGTACGACGGCGTCCGGTTCGAGGACCCGGTCGAAGACCGCGACCAGCAGGGTCTCCAGGTCGGGGTAGCCGAGTTCCTCTGACAGTCGCAGCAGCGGCAGGTCGCTGGCCAGCCCTCGGTTGTGCTGACGCAGCGCCAGCCCGATGGTGGCCCGGCCCAGCCGGACCTTGTCGCTGATCGAGATGCCCGGCTCGCTGTGCTCGGCGAACCAGCGGTTGATCTGCATCTGGGCGTGCGGCGACTTGACGAAGCCGAGCCACTCGCGGCGCGGGCCCCGGGGGGCCACCTCCGCGTCCAGGGAGCATTCCTCGTCGGTCTCGGTGAAGATCTCCACCACGTCGCCCTCCTCCAGGGCGGAGGAGAGCGGCACCAGCCGACCGTTGACCCGGGCGGCCAGACATCGCTCGCCCCGGTCGGTGCCCAGTTCGTAGGCCAGGTCGACCGGGGTGGCCCCGGCCGGCAGGACGATCTGCCGGCCCTCGGCGACCACCTGGATCTGGGCCTCGGCCAGGTCGCTGCGCAGCGATTCCAGGAACTGCGCCGGGTCGGCCGCGTCCTGCTCCCAGTTCAGTACCCGGCGCAGCCAGTCGAGTTGTTCCGCGCAGGCCGTCGGGGTCGCGCCGGGGCGGGGGAAACGGAAGTCGGCCGCCACCCCGTACTCGGCTGAGCGGTGCATCTCCTCGGTGCGGATCAGCACCTCCACCGTCCGGTTCCGGGGGCCGCAGACGCTGGTGTGCAGGGAGCGGTAGAGGTTGTTCTTCGGTGAGGCGATGAAGTCCTTGAACCGGCCGGGTACCGGCCGCCAGAGGCCGTGGATGGCGCCGAGGGCCGCGTAGCAGTCGGTGGCCGGACCGTCCACCACGACGGTGATGCGGGGCAGGTCGTACGGTACGGCGTGGCCGCCGGCCACGGTGTCCTTCCAGATCGAGTAGAGGTGCCGGGGCCGGGGGGCCACGTTTGCGTCGACCCGGCTGCGCCGCAGCGCCACCTTGGCCTTGGCCACCACGTCGGCCAGGTAGTTGTCCCAGCCGGGGCGGTCGTGCACGTGGCGGGCGATGCGGGCGTGCTCCTCCGGCTCCAGGTGCATCAGCACCACGTCGTCCAGTTCCCGTTTGAGGGTCTGGATGCCCAGCCGGTCGCAGAGGGGCACCAGCACCTCAAGGGTCTTGCGGGCGATGCGTTCCCGCGAGGCCGCCGAGCGTACGCCCAGGGTGCGCATGTTGTGCAGCCGGTCGGCCAACTTGATGATCAGCACCCGGACGTCCTTGCCGGCCGCGATGATCATCTTTCGGATGGTCTCCGCCTCGGCGGCCTGGCCGTAGAACGCCTTGTCGAACTTGGTCACCCCGTCGACCAGGTGGGCCACCTCGTGGCCGAAGTCCTCGGCCAGGGCCTGCAAGGTGTAGCGGGTGTCCTCCACGGTGTCGTGCAGCAGCGCCGCCACCAGGGTGGTGGTGTCCATGCCCAGCTCGGCGCAGATCTGCGCGACCGCCAGGGGGTGGGTGATGTACGGCTCCCCGCTCTTGCGGAACTGACCGCGGTGCATGTTCTCCGCGATGGTGTACGACCGGCGCAGCACCGCCGGGTCGGCACCCGCGTGGATGCTGCGGTGGGTGCGGACCAGGTGGCCCACCGGTTCGGTGTCGTTGGTCGGCCAGGTCAGCAGCGACCGGAGGCGGCGGGCGAGCGGCAGTTCACCTGGCTGGGCGGGAAGTGCGCCCCGCAGGGCGCCGCCGCGTCCGGCGTCGACGTCCACGTGGGACACCCCCTCACTTCCGCTCCGGCAAGCCGGCGGATCGACAACCGGGAGCAGTACCTCGAAACGGGCAGGACTGCACTCCCATAACAGACTAAGTGAGTCGACGTAGTCCGATCGGACAGTTGCTCATGGGCGTTCGGACCAGAGTTGATGGGACGCTCCGCTTTCGGCCTTGGTCAACAGGTCACGGAAGCGACCCGCGCCGCGCACTGGGGAGGCCCAACCGGCCGACATCTCCACCAGCCGGGTCTCCGGTCGCTCCAGCCAGGACAGGATCCGTTCCGACTCCTCCGGGGTGGCTGCGGGGACCGGACCGTGCCCGGCCGATACCGTCTCGGCGGTCGCCCGGATGACGGCCAGGGTGGGTCGAGGATGGATCCCGGGTGGACTGACCCCCGCCCCGGCTAGTCGACCGTGCCGGACCAACGCCAGCTCCCAGCCGCCGCCCTCGGCCGGTCGGGCGGCGGCCAGCTCGGCGATCCCGGTCAGGGCGGCCAGCCGCTGCATGCGTACGGTCGCCCGCAGCACCGCCGCCAACCGGGACCGCAGCACGGCCGCCTCCTCGTAGCGCTGCCCGGCGGCCAGGGTCTCGATCCGGGCCAGCAGGGCCTCCACCACCGGCTGGACGTCGCCGGTGGTGGCCTCGGCGAACGGGGTGACCGCCACGGAGTCGTACTCCTGGGGGGTGATCCGGTGCTCGCAGGGTGCCGGGCAACGACCCAGCTCCGCCAGGGCGCAGGCCGGGGTGACCGTACGCAGGGACAACCGGTGGGTGCACTGGCGCAGCGGCACCGCGTCGTGAAAGCCGGCGGCGGCCAGCTCCGCGGCCCGCCGGGAGGAGAAGGGCCCCAGGTAGGCGCGGTCCTGGGGGGAGATCTCCCGGACCACGGACAGTCGGGGGTACGGCCCGTCGGTCAGCTTCAGCCAGACCACCCGCTCCGGAAACTTCGACCGCCGGTTGTACGGCGGCGCGTGTGCCCCGATCAGACGCAGCTCACGGACCTCCGCCTCCAGCGAGTGGGCGCACTCCAGGGCCTCGACCCGTTCGGCAGCGGCCAGCATCTCCGAGATCCGGGCCCGCTTCTCCGCCGCGGTGAAGTAGCTGCGCACCCGGGTGGCGATGTCCCGTGAGGTGCCGACGTAGAGCGGACGGTCGTCGGCGGCCCGGAAGATGTAGACCCCGGGGGAGCGGGGCAGCCCGTCGGCCAGGTGACGTTTGCGGCGCTGGGTGGGGGTGACCGCCCGGGTGAACTCGATGGCCTCGCCGATGGTGTCGACCCGGTGCCCGCCGAGCCGCCCGATCAGCCCGTGCAGCACGTCGACCGTGGCCCGGGCGTCGTCCAGGGCCCGGTGGGTCGGGGTGGTGCCGGCCCGGAAGTAGGCCGCCAGGGTGCCGAGCTTGCGGTTGGGCACCTCGTCGCGCAGCAGCACCCGCCGGGCCAGGGCGGCGGTGTCCAGCACCCGGGGGTTCGGCCACCGGTAGCCGTGCCGGGCGCAGGCCGCCTTGAGGAACCCGACATCGTACGGGGCGTTGTGGGCCACCAGCACGGCATCGGAGATGAACTCCAGGAAGCTCGGCAGCACCTGCTCGATCGGGGGCGCGGGCAGCACCATCGCCTCGGTGATTCCGGTCAGCACGGTGATGAAGGGTGGAATCGGCACCCCGGGGTTGACCAGGGTGGCCAGCACCCCCAGCTCCTCGCCGCCGCGTACCTTCACCGCGCCGATCTCGGTGATGCCTCCGCCGTCCGGTGTCCCGCCGGTGGTCTCCAGGTCGACCACCACGAAGGTCGTCGCGTACAGCGGCAGGGCCGGGTCGACGCCCTCGGTGGCCGGGTCGAGCCCGGCGAGCGTCGGCTGGAGAAACTCCTGTGCTGCCATCGGCGGCACGGTAACCGGCCGGTCCGACACTCGCGCCCCACCGGTCTCATTCGCCACCACCGGTCTAGGATGAGAGATCGGCTCACTCACCGGGCGGTGGGCCCGGTCGCGGTGGGAGACTTGCCACATGCCCCTCACCGAGCCGCACGACGACAACCTCCCTCGGGAGGAGCAGGTCGTCTCGATGCCGGCTGCCGGTGACGGCGCTGAGAGCCCCGCCGTCGTCGACCCGGCGCAGCCGCCCCACACGGAGACCACCACCGATGGCGACCCCGCCGACACCCCCGGCGCGGAGCCAGCCGAGGCAGGCGCTGACGGGGAGGCGGAACAGACCCTGGAGCCGGAGCCGATCCTGCCGGAGCCGGTGCGGCAGCGGATCGTCTCCCTCACCGCGGCCGTGCTGCCGGGCATGCCGGCCGACGAGGTGCCGGTGCCGCTGCGTCGGGTGGCCAAGTTCGCCCCCAATCGGCGGGCCCGCCTGGGCGCCTCCGTGATCGCCGCCCAACTCGCCGCCGACCCCCTGCTGCGGCAGCGGGTCACCGCCCGGGTGCTGGCCGACGCCGGTGACCTGGGCGCCGCCGTCGTCGAGGGGACCGCCCCGGCCGCCGCCGACCCCGTGGAGGTGGCCGCCCTGGCCTACCTGGCCCGGCCCCGCGGATGGCGGCGGTTGATCGAGGCCAGCGGTGCGGCCGTACGCGCCGAGGCGGACACCGCAGTGGTGGCCGAACTGGTCCGCCAGGCCGAGCAGCGGGCGACCCGGGCCGAACACGACCGCGCGGTGGCCCGGGTGGAGGCCGACAAGCTGCGCGACGAACTGGCCCGGGTCCGCGAGGAACTGGGCCAACTGCGCGAGGAGTCCCGCCAGTTGGCCCGTACGCTGCGGGAGAGCCAGGCCCGCGAACGCAAGGCGAACGAACTGCTGGCCACGGAGCGGGGCCGGGCCGCCCGGGCCGCCACGGACGCGGACGCCGAGTTGCGCCGGGCCCGGGCCCGGCTGGCCGAGGCCGAGGCGGCGGCCGGGGTGGCCCGGGCCAGCGCCAAGGAGGCCCGGTCGGTCGACGACGCCCGCCTGTGGTTGCTGCTGGAGACCATCTCTCAGGCCGCCGTAGGGCTGCGCCGGGAGTTGGCGCTGGACCCGGTGGAGAAGCTGCCGGCCGACTTCGTCGCGGACTCCTTCGCGGACTCCTCGACGGCCACCCCCACCGGGGCCGCCACCCGGGCCCGGGACACGGACGACCCGGCCCGGCTGGATCAGCTGCTCGCCCTGCCCCGCGCCCACCTGGTGGTCGACGGCTACAACGTCACCAAACGGGGCTTCGGGGAGATGTCCCTGGAACAGCAGCGCAAGCGGCTGATCACCGGCCTGGGTGGGATCGCCGCCCAGACCGGTGACGAGGTCACGGTCGTCTTCGACGGCGCCGAGCGGATGCACGGGCTGCCCCCCACCCCACGGGGGGTGCGGGTGCTCTTCTCCCGCAAGGGGGAGACCGCCGACGAGTTGATCCGCCGGCTGGTCCGGGCCGAGCCGCCGGGTCGCGCGGTGGTGGTGGTCTCCTCCGACCGCGAGGTAGCCGACGGGGTACGCCGACACGGCGCCTACCCCCTGGGCGCGGACTCGCTGCTGCGTCGCCTGTCCCGGTCCTGATCGAACCCTGTGAACCACTGCGTGGGGAGGGAGCGGGGCGGGCAATAGGATTGGCGTCCCACGGCGACAGGAGCGACGGAATGAGGCGCACAGCGGACGGCCGGTCCCGAACCGGTCGCTGCGCCGGAACGCCCCGACCGGGCGGGGTGCCCCGGTGAGCCCGCGCGGCTGGGCGGTGCTCACCCTCGCCGGTCTCGGCCTGGCCCTGCTGGTGGCGGCCCTGGTCCTGATTCCGTGGAACCGCCCACCGGCCCCCCGCGCCGACCAGTTGGCCGCCCTCCGGGAACTCCCCGCCGACCAGGTGGAACGGGCCCGGCAGTTCCGCTCCGCCCTGCGCCCCGGCAGTTGGACGGCGCTGGGCCTGGGGCTGCTGGTGGCCCTCCTGCTGGGGCTGACCCCGCTGGGCAGCCGCCTGATCGAGTTGGCCGGGCGCCCCTTCGGCGACCACTGGACCGCCCAGGCGATCCTCGGCGGGCTGGCCGTGGTGCTCGTGGCCGACCTGGTGACCCTGCCGTTGTCCGCCTGGCGGCACAGTGTGCTCAGCCGGTACGGACTGGCCACCAACGGCTGGGGTGGCTGGGCCGTCGACCTGCTCAAGTCGTACGCGGTCAGTGCCGTCATCGGCGCGGTGGCCCTGCTCGGCTTCTACACCATCGTGCGGCTGGCCCCCCGCTGGTGGTGGGCCTTCGGGGCGGCCGGGGCGGCGACCCTGGTGGCGCTGCTCTCCTTCGTCCTGCCGGTGCTGGTGGAGCCGGTGTTCAACCGGTTCAGCCCGATGGAGCCGGGCCCGCTGCGTACCCAGCTGATGGACCTGGCCGCCCGCGACGGGGTGCCGGTGCGCGACGTGCTGGTGGCGGACGCCTCCCGGCGTACCCGGGCGGTGAACGCCTACGTGTCCGGGTACGGCCCGACCCGCCGGGTCGTGGTCTACGACACCCTGCTGCGGGAGGGCACCGATGCCGAGGTGACCGCCGTGGTGGCCCACGAACTCGGGCACGCCAAGGACCAGGACGTGCCCATCGGCACCCTCACCGGCGCCCTAGGTGCCGCAGCCGCCGTGGTGGCGCTCTACCTGATCGGTTCCTGGCCGCCCCTGCTGCGCCTGGCCGGGGTCGACTCGATCGCCGAACCCCGCGCCTTCGGGTTGCTGCTGGCCCTGGTCACTGTCGCCGGGCTGGTCTTCACCCCGGTGCAGGCCCTGATGTCGCGGCGGATCGAGGCCCGCGCCGACGCGCACGCCCTGGCTCTCACCGGTGACCCGGCCGCCTACGAGTCGATGCAGCGACGGCTGTCCTCGATCAACCTCTCCGACCCGGATCCACCCCGCTGGGAGTACCTCTACTCGGCCTCCCACCCCTCCACCGTGGAGCGGATCGCCGCCGCCCGCGCGTACGCCAGAAAGGCCGGTTGATGGGTCGCACGTTGCTGGTCACGAACGACTTCCCGCCCCGACCCGGCGGCATCCAGTCGTTCGTGCACAACCTGGCGGTACGCCAGCCGACAGACTCGGTGGTGGTGTACGCGTCGAGTTGGCCGGGGGCCGACAAGTTCGACGCCGACCAGCCCTTCGAGGTGATCCGGGAGCGCACCAAGGTGCTGCTGCCGACTCCGCTGGTGGCCCGCCGGGCGGCCCGGCTGGCCCGGGAGTACGACTGCGACAAGGTCTGGTTCGGTGCGGCCGCTCCGCTGGGCCTGCTGGCCGCCGGGCTGCGCCGCCGGGCCGGGGTACGCCGGGTGGTCGCCCTGACCCACGGGCACGAGGCGGGTTGGGCGGCCCTGCCGCTGGCCCGGACCGCCCTGCGGCGCATCGGCCGGGGCACCGACGTGGTCACCTACCTGGGGGAGTACACCCGCACCCGGCTGGCCCGGGCCCTGGACGGGGTGACCGAGCTGCGGCGGCTGGCCCCCGGGGTGGACACCGAGCTGTACCACCCGGGGGTCGACGGCTCCGGGGTACGACACCGGCTGGGGCTGGCCGACCGGCCGGTGGTGGTCTGTGTCTCGCGGCTGGTGCCCCGCAAGGGTCAGGACATGCTGATCCGGGCCATGCCGCTGATCCGCCGCCGGGTGCCCGACGCGGCCCTGCTGGTGGTCGGTGGCGGCCCGTACCGGGCGACCCTCACCCGGCTGGCCCGCCAGGTCGGGGTGGAGCGGGAGGTGGTCTTCACCGGCTCGGTGCCGGCGGCCGAACTGCCCGCCCACTACGCCGCCGGTGACGTGTACGCCATGCCCTGCCGGACCCGCAACCGGGGGCTGGACGTGGAAGGGCTCGGCATCGTGTACCTGGAGGCGTCGGCTACCGGCCTGCCCGTGGTGGCCGGTGACTCCGGGGGCGCGCCGGACGCGGTGCGGCAGGGGGAGACCGGCTATGTCGTCAACGGTCGGGATCTCAGCGAACTCGCCGACCGGGTGGGCACCCTGCTGGCCGACCGGGACCTGGCCCGTACCCTCGGCGCGGCCGGTAGGGCCTGGGTGGAACGCGAGTGGCGCTGGGAGACCCAGGCCGAACGCCTGAGCGCCCTGTTGCACGGCTGACGGTCTGCCTCAGCGGAGGCGGGCGAGGATGTGTTCGGCGGGGGCGGGGCGGCCGAAGTGCCAGCCCTGACCCGCGTCGCAGCCGATCGCGCGCAGCCGTTCGGCCTGCCCCACGGTCTCCACCCCCTCCGCGGTCACCGTCAGGTCCAGGGCGTGGGCCAGGGAGACCAGTGAGGCCAGGATCCGTTCGTCCGGGGCCTCCGGTGCGCGCAGCCCCCGGACGAACTCCCCGGCCACCTTCAACTCGGTCACCGGCAGATCCCGCAGGTACGCCAGGTTGCTGTAACCGGTGCCGAAGTCGTCGATGGCGATTCGGACCCCGAGGTCGGCCAGGGCCCGCAGGGCCCGCACCGGCTGCTCGGCGCTGCTCATCATCATGCTCTCGGTGATCTCCAACTGGAGCCGGTCCGGTGGCAGGCCGGTGCGTTGCAGCAGACCGCACACCTCCTGCACCAGGTCAACCTGGCGGACCTGACGCACCGCCAGGTTGACGCTGACGTACGGGGGTTCCCCGGTCCTGGCCGACCAGCCGACCGCCTCCCGGCAGGCCTCGGCGAGCACCCAGGAGCCCAGCGGCACGATCAGGCCGGTCTCCTCGGCCAACCCGATGAAGCGGTCCGGACGCAGCACCCCCAACTGCGGGTGCCGCCAGCGCACCAGCGCCTCGACCCCGAGCATCGAACCGTCCTGCAAGGAGGTCAGCGGCTGATAGTCGAGGTAGAACTCGCCGCGTTCCAGCCCGCCGGGGATGGCGGCGCTCAACGCCTGCCGGGCCTGTTCCCGGCCGTCGCGTTCGGCGTCGTACAGGGCCCATCCCGCGCCACCGGCGTGCTTGGCCCACTGGAGGGTGCTGCCGGCCGCCCGCAGCAGGTCGTCCGGGGTGGTGCCGGCCACCCGCCGCTCCACCACCCCGACGCTGGCGGTGACCGTGATGTCATGCCCGCCGACCAGCGCCGGCTCCGCCATCGCCGCCAGGGCGGACTCGGCGACGGCCACCACGTCCCCGGTGCCGGTGGAGCGTTCCACCAGGATCATGAAGGCGTCCCCGCCGAGGCGGGCCACCAGGTGGGGTTCCACGGCGCGGCTGAGCCGGTGCGCGGCCGCCACCAGGGCCCGGTCACCGATCTGGTGGCCGTAGGAGTCGTTGATGCGCTTGAACCGGTCGATGTCCAGGAAGCACAGCCCGACCCGCTGGTCACCGGCGGGATGCCCGGCGCAGACCGCGGCCAGCCGGTCGGCGAACAGCGTCCGGTTGGGCAGGTCGGTGAGGGGGTCATGGGTGGCCTGGTGCCGGAAGCGGGCCTCGCTGGCCCGCAGCGCCCGCTCCGCCTCGGCGCGGGCGGTCTGCGCGGCCCGCCGGATCGCCTCCTGCTCGTCCAGGGTCCGGTCGCGCAGCGCCCGGGCGTAGCCGGTGGCGATCGCCGCGATCAGCCGGGCCATCCGGTCGGCGATGTCGTCGGTGACCAGGTCCAGGTCGCGGACCAGCCGGAGCTGGATCACCTCGACGGTACGACCCAGGGCCTCGGCGGAGCCGATGTGCGCGGCGACCAGTTCGGCGGCCACCCGATGCCCGGCGCGCAGGTCCAGCGGTTCGCTTCGCAGCGCCTCGGCCAGTTGATCGGTGAGCCGCTGCAACAGCGTCTCCAGTTGGGCGTGGGTCAGCGGAAAGTAGCTGGTGCCCGTCAGCGCCTTGGCCCAGGCCCGAGCGAACACCCCCACCCGGGCGAGGTCGTCCGCCGGCTCAGCCACCGAGCCGCCCGACCCCACCGAGGAAGACCGCCCGCTCGGCGTCCTCGACGCTGTCCGGGGTCTCCGGACGCCACTGCGGCACCCACACCACCCCGGGCTCCACCAGGTCGAACCCCTCGAAGAAGGCCGTCAGCTCGGCCCGGCTGCGTACCCACAGGGGGTTGTCGGTGCGCTGGTAGACCTTCTGCGCCTCGGCCCGTTCGGCCTCGCTGCGGCCGTCGTCGCTGGCCTGGGAGAGCACCAGGTAGCTGCCCGGCGCCAGCGCCGCCCGCAGGGTGGCCAGCAGCTCGGACGGCCGGTCCTGGTCGCCGACGAAGTGCAGCACCGCCACGACCAGTACGGCGACCGGCTGGGAGAAGTCGAGCAGGGCGCGGATCTCGGGGTGGCCGAGGATGCGCTCGGGGTGGCGCAGATCCTCCTGGATCACGGTCGCACCCTCGTTGCCGGCCAGGATCTCCCGGCTGTGGGCCACCGCCACCGGGTCGACGTCGACATAGACCACCCGGGAGTCGGGGGCGTGCCGCTGGGCGATCTCGTGCACGTTGCCGGCGGTGGGGATGCCCGAACCGATGTCCAGGAACTGCCGGACGCCGGCCTCGGTGAGGAACTGCACGGCCCTACGCAGGAAGGCGCGGTTGGCCTGGGCCATCAGCGGGGCCTCCGGCACCGCGGCCACCATGGCCTGGGCCGCCGCCCGGTCCACCGCGAAGTTGTGCGAACCGCCGAGGTAGTAGTCGTACATCCGAGCGACGCTGGGCCGCTCGACATCGATCGTCTCGGGCGCCCAGTCCGGCCGCTGCATCCTGCTGTCTCCTCCGCGCACCATGTCGGGCATCAGTGCCCAGGCGGGGATTCTGCCCCACTTTCGTCACCGAAACCATAGTGTGTCGCAAGATGGCGGTCGATACAGATGATCCGTGCCCGCACAGTGGCGGACACGGATCATCCGTGCACTCTGGGTTACCTAGAACTTGGGCGCGTCCGGGGCCTCCAGCAGACCGAGCCGCAGGGCGGTCATCAGGGCCTGGGCCCGGTTGGCCGCGCCGAGCTTCTCGTAGAGCTTGGAGATGTGGGTCTTGGCGGTCGACTCGCTGACGAACAACTGCTTGGCGATGCCGGCGACGCTCATGCCGTCGGCCAGCAGCCGCAGCACCTGACCCTCGCGCGGCGACAGCTGCGGGCCGGAGGGGGCCAGTCGACGCTTCATCGCCTCGGCCAGGTCGGCGGCGGTGAAGGCGCTGGGGGAGGAGGCGGCGTGCCGGGCGGCGGCGACCACCTCGTCGGCCGGCGCGGTCTTCGGCACGAAGGCGCTGGCCCCGGCCTCCAGGGCGCCGAAGAGCTGGTCGTCGCCGGCGTACATGGTGAGCACGACGATGCCCATCGAGGCGCTGGACTTGCGCAGCGCCCGGGTGGCCTCCAGGCCGCTGCCGTCGGGCAGCCGCAGGTCCATGATCACCACATCCGGCTGCAACGCGCCGGCCTGCCGTACCCCCTCCGCCGCGGTCGCAGCCTCACCCACGACCTCGAACTGCCGGTCGCGCTCGAAGGCGTGCCGCAGGCCTTTCCGGATCAAGTCGTGGTCGTCGACAAGGAGGACCTTGGTACGGGTAGCCGGTGTCGGACTTGTGGTCATCCTCGGGTTACTCCCCTTCTGCTGCGGCGGCGCTACCGCGAAGGTTATCGCGCCGGGGCGACGAGCCGACCACCACCGCCACGGTCGTCCCGCTGGGCTGACGTGGTCGAATCTCCAACCGGCCCCGGATACGTTCCGCTCTCTCGGCCATGATCGCAAGCCCATAGTGCCCGTCGGAACGTTGGTCACCTATGCCGTGACCGTCATCCGACACTTCGATCTGGGCGTACGGGGGGTCCACCTCGCAGGTGACCCAGAGGTTGGCGGCACCGGCGTGCTTGCGGGCGTTGGTTACCGCCTCCTGGGCGATGCGCAGCAACTCGGCCTCGGTGGCGGCGGGCAGCCGGGCGGTGGACTCGTCGAGGGACAGGTGCACCCGCAGCCCGCCGGAGGCGCCGACCGTGCGGGCGTACTCGGCGATGGCGGCGGCCAGGCCCCCGTGCCGGTCCACCTCACTGCGCAGCTCGAACAGGCTCAACCGCAGCTCGGTGATGACCCGGGTGACCTCCTGCCGCAGGGTGCGCAGGCTCTCGGCGGTCTCCTCGGTGTCCTCGTGCACGGTGGCCAGGGCGTTGTCGATGCCGTAGCCGACCATCACCAGCTCCTGGGCCACCCCGTCGTGGATCTCCCGGGCCAGGCGCTGCCGCTCCTCGTTGGTGGCCAGCGACCGCACCTCGTCGAAGAGCAGGGCGGCTTCCAGGCGCAGCGCCGCCGGGCCGGTCAGCCCGGTCACCTCGGCGGTCACCGAGGGCGGGTAGGCGTGGCCGGCGTCGGCCTCCAACACCACCAGACCGACCGTACGGACCCCGGCGACCAGCGGCACGATCAGCGCGGAGACCTCCCCGCCCCGGTGGGACCGGGACTGGGACCGGGCCGCGGTCTGCGGCTGCTGACTGGCCCAGGCGTCGGCGATGGCGGAGTCCGCGTCCAGGGTGGTCTCCCAGTCGACCCGGTCCGCGCCGATCTGGGCCAGCACCACCAGCCGCCCCCCGCCGCTGGCGGACAGCACTGCCCCCCGGTCGGTACGGGCCACCGTGCGCAGCTCCTCGAGGAGGTGCTCGGATATCCCCCCGGGGTCCAGGGTCGCGCCGGGCAGTTGGCGGGCGACCGTACGCAGCTGGGTCAGCAGCCGGGTCGCCTCGGCGTACGGCTGGGGTTTGGCGTCGTGTCGCAGCTGCATCACCCGGTGCAGGGTCTGTGCCGCGTAGAGGCCGAGCACGGCCAGGATCAGCCACTGGGCGCAGACCACGAGGTAACCGGTCTGGGTCAGCTGCCGGACCCCGCCGACCAGGGTCAGCCCGCCGGTGATCAGCAGGGTGCCCGCCAGGGTGGCGATCAGCAGGGCCCCCTCGCGGAAGCGGCGCCGCAACGCGGTGACCGTCACCGGCACCGCCAGGTACGGCAGCACCGCGGAGGCCCCCAGCCCGTCGATGTGCCCCCCGATGGTGGCCACCGCCGCCACCTGGCTCGCCGCCAGGCCCAGCACCACCACCTCCGCCGTCCGGCTGATCGGCCCGATCAGCCAGTGCTCGGGGGCCAGCGAGGCCGGCATGCCGGCGACCGCCAGCAGCACGATCCACCAGAGCTGGGTCAGGTCACGGGTGGCCAGCAGGGTCAGGACGGCGACCAGTGCGAGCACGACCACCCGGGTCGCCGAGGCGAGCGGATGGGAACGGGCCAGGGCGGTTGTCGAGGCGGACACGTGACGGATCGTAGTCAGCCGCGGTAGATGTCCGCGATTTCCGCCGCGTACGTCTTGTGTACGACCTGACGCTTCACCTTCAGCGAGGGGGTCAGCTCGCCGGTGGCCTCGGTGAAGTCCTGGGGCAGGATCCGGAACACCTTGATCGCCTCGGCCTTGGAGACGGACTGGTTGGCCAGGTCCACCGCGCCCTGGATCTCCGCGCGCAGCCCCTCGTGCTCGCGCAGCTTCTCGGCGCTGGTGTCGGCGGGCAGGCCGACCGAGGCCAACCAGGCCGGTAGCGCCTCCTCGTCCAGGGTGATCAGGGCGGCGATGAACGGCTGCCGGTCGCCCACCACGACGCACTGGCTGACCAGTTGGTGCGCCCGCACCTGGTCCTCCAGCATGGCCGGGGCGACGTTCTTGCCGCCGGCCGTCACGATGATCTCCTTCTTCCGGCCGGTGATGGTCAGGAAGCCGTCGCCGTCGAGCTGACCGAGGTCGCCGGTGGCGAACCAGCCGTCGGAGCTGATCGCCTCGGCGGTGGCCTCCTGGTTGCGCCAGTACCCCTGGAAGACGATGTCACCGGCGATGAGGACCTCGCCGTCGTCGGCGATCCGGATGGTCACCCCGGGCAGCGGCCGACCGACCGTACCGATGCGGGTGAAGCCCGGCAGGTTCGCCGAGGCGGCCGGGGAGGTCTCGGTGAGCCCGTACCCCTCGTAGACGGTCACTCCGACACCCCGGAAGAAGTGCCCTAGCCGGGCACCGAGCGGGGCCCCACCGGACATCGCGTCGCGGCAGCGCCCGCCGAGGGCGGCCCGCAGCTTGCCGTAGACCAGCTTGTCGAAGAGGGCGTGCTGGACCCGCAGCGCCAGGCCGGGCCCGGCCGAGGTCTCCAGCGCCTCGCTGTAGGCGATGGCGACCGCCTCGGCCCGAGCGAAGATCTTGCCCTTGCCGGCGGCCTCGGCCTTCTGCTTGGCGCCGTTGTAGACCTTCTCGAAGACCCGGGGCACGGACAGCACGAAGGTCGGCTTGATCTCCTGGAGATCAGCGACCAGGTTCTTGGGGTCCGGGCAGTGCGCCATGGTGGCCCGGGCCTGCACCACACCGATCTGGATGAGCCGGGCGAAGGCGTGCGCCAACGGCAGGAAGAGCAGGGTGGAGGCGTTCGGGCCGAACAGGTTCGGCAGCACCGGCACCGCGTTGGCGATGTCGGTGTACATGTTGCGGTGGGTCAGCACGCAGCCCTTGGGCCGACCGGTGGTGCCGCTGGTGTAGATGATCGTGGCCAAGGCGGAGGAGCGCAGTTCGGCCCGCCGTCGGTCGATCTCGGCGGGTTCCACCGTCGCGCCCGCCCTGATCAGGTCGTCGACCCCGCCGAGGTCGATCTGCCAGGTGTTGGCCAGCTCCGGGGTCCGGTCCCGGACCCCGGCCAGCAGGGTGGCGTGGGCGGTGGTCTCCACCACGGCGGCCACCGCGCCGGAGTCGGCCAGGATCCAGGCGGCCTGTTCGGCGCTGGAGGTCTCGTAGACCGGCACGGTCACCGCGCCGGCGGCCCAGATGGCGTAGTCGACGAGGGTCCACTCGTAGCGGGTGCGGCTCATCAGCGCCACCCGGTCGCCGGGCTTGACGCCGGTGGCGACCAGGCCGCGGGCGACCGCGATCACCTCGTCGCGGAACTGGCGGCAGGTGACCTCCACCAGGGCCCCGTTGGAGTCACGGCGGAGGAACTGCACCGCGTCCGGCGCCACCTCGGCGTTGTCCCAGACGGGATCGGTGAGGTTGGCCGAATCGCCGACGGTGACGATCGGCGGGACGGAGAACTCGCGCACCTGCACTCCCTCGTGCTTGCACTGGCCGGTCGGGGGCGCCACCGGCGGGTCTGCTCATTCCGAAACCTACCTGGCCCACCCTCGGCCGGCACATCGCAGGTGGGGCGGCGCGGCGCGACCGCCCGGTCGGGGCGGTAGCCTCCCCCCATGGCGGACTCCTCCACCCAGTCGATCATCATCGGCGCGTCACCGGATCAGGTGGCGGCGGTCATCTGCGACTTCCCGAGCTATCCCCGCTGGACCGACGCGGTACGGCAGGCGGAGGTCATCGAGGAGTACGAGGACGGTTACGCCAGCCAGGTCCGCTTCGTCCTAGACGCCGGGGTGATGGCCGACGAGTACGTGCTGGAGTACGCCTACGCCGAGGACCTGTCCCGCATCGAGTGGCACCTGGTGGCGCCGTCGAAGATGCAGAAGCTCCAGCGCGGCTCGTACGACCTGGTCGGCAACGCCGACGGCAGCACCACCGTGACCTACACCCTGGAGGTGGAACTCGCGGTCGGGATGCTGGGGATGTTTCGGCGCAAGGCCGAGAAAATGATCATGGATGCCGCGTTGAAGCAGCTCAAGCGCCGGGTAGAAGCATCTGGCTCGGCGCACTGAGGCGTCCGGCGGCGCGGTCGCTCACGGCAGAGGAGCCCACGATGGGTGCAACGGATCCGGGTTCGGCCCGGCAGGAGGCGGAGCGGCTGGTCGCCACTCTGCTGGCCAGCGCGCGGTTGGCCGCCGCCAGCCCCGGTGGGGGACCCCTGGGCGCCCTGGGCGGGATGGTGACCAGTGTCCTCGGTCACAACGGCCCGTCGGACTCCTCCGACCAGGCCACCGGGGCGGGTTTCGCCACCGGTACGGCGGAATGCTGTGTCTGCCCCGTCTGCCGAGGAATCGCCGCGTTGCGTGATCCGAGTCCGGAATTCGCGGAGCGGTTGGCCACCGGTGCCGGTGACCTGGCCGCCGGCCTGGCCAGCTTCCTGCGGGCCTTCGCCCCCACCGAGACCCCCGAGGACCCCTATCACGAACCGGGCACCGGCGCCGATGGTGACCACGTGTGGCGCGAGGCGACCCGTACCGGGCATGATTCTCAGCCGGCACCGGATCGGGACGTCTGGACCGCCGCTACCCGGGCGGAGGAGGGCGCCGTCCCGGCCGTCCCGCCCGTCGACGCCGCCGGGCCGGTCGCGGACGCCGCAGGCCCGACGCCGGAGGTCGGCCGCCCGGTGGTGCCCACCTCACGGACCCCGGACGGCGACGGCCGGGTCGTGTCCTCGGACGCCGCGGTGCCCACCGGCGCCGAGCAGCAGGGCGCACCAGGCGACGACGCCTGACTTCAGGGACCACCCGCACCACCGGCCCAGAGCAGGTGTGCGCGGGGCACAGCAGAGGGGAGTGGCAGCGGTGACGCTGACCATCGGAGTCGACGTGGGTGGCACGAAGGTGGCCGGCGGTGTCGTCGACGACACCGGCACGGTGCTGGTGCAGACCCGACGGGACACCCCCGCCGACGACGTGGGCAAGACCCGCGACGTCATCATCGAACTGGTCGCCGAACTGGCCACCGGGCACGACATCCAGGCGGTCGGCATCGGGGCGGCCGGGTGGATCGACGCCAGCCGCTCCACCGTGCTGTTCGCCCCCAACCTGGCCTGGCGGGACGAGCCGTTGCGGGCGTACGTCAGCGCGGCCGTCGGGTTGCCGGTGATCGTGGAGAACGACGGCAACGTGGCCGCCTGGGCGGAGTTCCGCTACGGCGCGGCCCGGCAGGCCGAGGACTCGATGGTCATGTTCACCATCGGCACCGGGGTCGGCGGCGGCATCGTACTCGGCGGTGGCCTGGTTCGTGGCGCCAACGGCATCGCCGCCGAACTGGGCCACATGCTCGCCGTCCCGGACGGGCACCAGTGCGGCTGCGGTCGGCTCGGCTGCATCGAGCAGTACGCCAGCGGCAGCGCCCTGGTCCGCTTCGCCCGGGCCGCGGCCCGACAGGAACCGCAGCGGGCGACCGCGCTGCTGGAACTGGCGGCCGGCGAGGCCGAGGCGATCACCGGCCCGATGGTGACCGCCGCGGCCAAGGCCGGTGACCCGGTCGCCACGGAGGCCTTCGCCCAGGTCGGGCGCTGGCTCGGCACCAGCCTGGCGGACATGGCCCAGATGCTCGACCCCCAGGTGCTCGTCATCGGCGGTGGCGTCATCGAGGCCGGTGACCTGCTGATGGGCCCGACCCGGCGGTCCTACACCGAGTCGCTGGCCCAGCGCAGCCGGCTGCCGGTGGCCGAGATCCGCCCGGCCGAGCTGGGCAACGCCGCCGGAGTCATCGGCGCGGCCGACCTGGCCCGGCGGATCTGACATGGCCGACTCCGCCCCCGGGGTGCCGCTGCGCGTCGTGTCCTACAACGTGCACGGCCAACGCGACGACACCACCGCCCTGGCCACGGTCGTCCGCCAACTGGCACCGGATGTGCTGATCGTCCAGGAGGGCCCCCGCCGCTTCGGGTGGCGGTCCAAGTCGGCCTCCCTGGCCGCCTCCCTGGGTCTGGTGGTCGCCGCCGGTGGACTGCCCTCGCTGGGCAACCTGCTGCTGGTCAACCTGCGGGTACGGGTGACCGGGGTGCGTCACCAGCGGTTCCCGCTGACCCCAGGCCGACACATGCGGGGTGCCGCGTACGCCGACTGTCTGGTCGGCGGCGGCGCCCGGTTCACGGTGGCCGGGTCGCACCTGGCCACCGACCCGGTGGAGCGGCCGGAGCAGGCGAGACTGTTCAAGAAGGAGGTGCAGGCCGCGCCGTGGCCGGTGATCGCGGCGGCCGACCTCAACGACGAACCGGACGGGTCGGCCTGGTGCGTCCTGGCGGACGGGCTGACCGACGCCGCGATCGCCGCAGACCGGGCCGACCGGCTCACCTACTCCTGCGCGAACCCGCGGCGGCGCATCGACGCGGTCTTCGTCGACCCCCGGATCACCGTGGTCGACTACGACGTGCTGGACACCCCCCTGACCCGGCGGGCCAGTGACCATTTTCCGATCGTCGTCGATCTGCTCCTGCCGACGACCGGCTGACCTGCGACGCTCGGACGGGCTGGACATACCGCGCGGATGTGGAGAAGATTTCGCGCGACCCGGCATGCGTGCCGAGACGAAGGAGATCCCCGGTGCCCACCCCCACCGAGCACGGCCGGCCCGATCCGGAGACGACCACGCCAGCCCGCAGCCACGACGGTCGCCCGGTCGCCGACCGGGGTGACACCGTCTGTGTCATCGGCGCCGGAGCCAGCGGCCTGACCGCGATCAAGAACCTCGCCGAGCACGGCTTCGGGGTGGACTGCTACGAACGCGAGACCGGCATCGGCGGCGCCTGGAACTGGCGACACGACCGCAGCCCGGTGTACGCCAGCACCCACCTGATCTCCTCGCGGCCCTTCACCCAGTTCCCCGACTTCCCGATGCCGGACGACTGGCCGGACTACCCGCACCACAGCCGGCTGCTGTCCTATTTCGAGCGGTATGCCGACCACTTCGACCTGCGTCGGCACATCTGGTTCGGCACCGAGGTGGTGCGGATCGAACCGGTGGCGGACGACCGTTGGGACGTCACGACCCGCAGCACCGGCGGCTACGGCCCCGAACGCACCTCCCGGTACGCCGCCGTGCTGATCGCCAACGGGCACAACTGGTCCCCCAAGCTGCCCCGCTACGAGGGGCTGGAGCAGTTCCGGGGCGAGGTCATGCACGCCTCCTCCTACCAGGACCCGGCCCAGTTGCGCGGCAAGCGGGTGCTGGTGGTCGGGGCCGGCAACACCGGCTGCGACATCGCCGTGGAGGCCGCCCAGCAGGCCTCGCACTGCTGGCACTCCACCCGGCGCGGCTACTGGTACGCCCCCAAGTACGTCTTCGGTCGCCCGGCCGACCAGGTCAACGACACCCTGCTGGCCCTGCGGGTGCCGCTGTGGCTACGCCAGTGGCTCTACCACCGCACCCTGCGGCTGACGGTCGGCGACCTGACCCGCTTCGGCCTGCCCGAGCCGGACCACCGGGTGTACGAGACCCACCCGATCGCCAACAGTCAACTCGTCTACCACGTCGGTCACGGCGCGATCACCCCCGTGCCGGACATCGCCCGGCTGCACTCCCACTCCGTGGAGTTGACCGACGGCCGACAGATCGACCCGGAACTCGTCATCTTCGCCACCGGCTACCTGCCGCGCTTCGAGTTCCTCGACGCGAAGATCCTCGGCGACGACGAGGGGGTGGGCCGCCCCCGGCTGTGGCTCAACGCCTTCGTCCCGAACTATCCGACCCTGGCGGTCGCCGGCCTGCTCCAACCGGACTCCGGTCTCTTCCCGCTGGTGCACTGGCAGGCCGTGCTCTTCGCCCGCCTGCTGCACGCCCGGATGACCCGCCCGCAACGCGCCGCCGCCTTCGCCGCCCGGGTGACCTCCGGGGCGGGTGAACGCTACTCGGGTCGGGTCAAGGACTCCACCCGGCACTGGTTCGAGGTCGGCCATGTCGACTACCTGCGCGCCCTGGAGCGTGCGCTGCGCGACCTGGAGGGCAAGTGACGCAGTTGAGCCGGCAGCCACGGATGGTGCGCGGTTGGGAGTGGGCGCGTCCGGTCCGCCCGGTCCGACGCGAGGTGCTCAGCGTGGTCCCGGAATTGGAGCAGGGGCACCCGCCGCTGCTGTTCGTACCCGGCTTCGGGCACGGGGCCTGGGCGTACGCCGAGCACTGGCTGGGGCACACCGCCGCCCGGGGTTTCCCGGCCTACGCGGTCAGCCTGCGCGGGCACGGCGGCAGCGGCCCCGCGCCGGACGCCGACCTGCGGGCGTACGCCCACGATGTGGTCCAGGCGGCGGCGGGCCTGCCCCGCCAGGCGGTGCTGGTGGGGCACGGCGCCGGGGCCCTGGTGGTGGCGCACGCCCTGGCCCGCTACCCGGCCCGGGCGGCGGTGCTGGTGGCCCCGGTCCTCGGCGGCTGGGCGAGCCTGGGTGCGGCGCTGCGGCACAACCCCGTCGGCACCCTGCCGGCGGTGTTCGGCGCCGGGCTGCGGCTGAGTCGGAGCCAGCTGTTCAGCCGGGAACTGCCCGAGGCCGAGGCCCGGCGGCACACCGCCCGGCTGGGTCGGGCCGCCCGGCGGGCCCAGTGGCAACTGCTCACCGGCGGGGATCCGGAACCGGCCGTGGGCCGCCCGCCGGTGCTGGTCCTGGGCAGCCCGGACGACCGGGTGGTGCCGGCGGCGGCGCTGACCCGCGCGGCCCGGCGGTACGGCTCGGCTCCCCTGCTCTTCCCGGGCATGGGACACGACCTGATGCTGGACGCCCGGTGGCGGGAGCCGATCGACGCCATCCTGGACTGGCTGCTCAAGCAGCCCAACCGGCCCTGACGGGCGGCGGACCCCCGTCCGCCGCCCTCAGCCGCCGAGCCGGGTCAGCAGCGATCCGCTCTGATCCAGGGCGGACAGGTAGGACCGGGCCCAGGCCCGGATGTCGTGTTCCCGCAGGTGGGCGCGCATGGCCTGCATCCGGGCCCGGACATCGGCCGGCTCGGCCCGCAGGGCCGCCAGCAACCCCTGCTTGAGCCCCTCCAGGTCGTGCGGGTTGACCAGGTACGCCTGCGACAACTCGGCGGCGGCCCCGGCGAACTCGCTGAGCAGCAGGGCACCGCCGTCATCCACCCGGGCGGCCACGTACTCCTTGGCGACCAGGTTCATCCCGTCCCGCAGGGGAGTCACCGCCATCACGTCCGCCACCCGGTAGAGGGCGGCCAGTTCGGTCCGGTCGAACGGCTGGGTCAGGTAGTGGATCGCGGGCTCACCCACCCGACCGAACTCGCCGTTGATCCGGCCGACCTCCCGCTCGACCCGGTCGCGGAGGATCTGGTACTGGCCGACCCGTTCCCGGCTGGGCACCGCCACCTGCACCAGGACGGTGTCGCGGACCTTGACGTGCCCGTCCGCCAGCAGTTCGCTGTACGCCTTGAGCCGCTGCTCGATGCCCTTGGTGTAGTCCATCCGGTCCACACTGAGGATCACCTGCTCCGGGCTGCCCAGGTCGTGCCGCAGCCGACCGGCCCGGTCGGACACCTCCGGCCGCCCGGCCAGCGCCGCCATCTCGTTGGTGTCGATGGAGACCGGGAAGGCCCCGATGCGCACCATCCGGTCCTCGACCGCGATCCGCCGGTCGGTGGCCGGCAGCCCCAGCACCTTGGTCACCAGTTGGGAGAAGTTGTGCGCCGCCTGGGCTCGCTGGAAACCGACCAGATCCGCGCCGAGCATCCCGCGCAGCAGTTCCGCCCGACGGGGCAACTGCATGAACAACTCCGGGGGCGGGAAGGGCACGTGCAGGAAGAAGCCGATGCGCAGGTCGGGCCGCAGGGCACGGAGCATCCCCGGCACCAGTTGCAGGTGGTAGTCCTGCACCCAGACCACCGCGCCGGCCTCGGCGACCTGGGCGGTCGCCTCGGCGAAGCGCTGGTTGACCCGCTGGTACGCGTCCCACCAGCGCCGGTGATGCTCGGGCTGCTCCACCGCGTCGTGGTAGATCGGCCAGAGGGTGGCGTTGGCGAAGCCCTCGTAGTGGTCGCGCAGGTCTTCGCTGGTCAGGGGGACGGTGTGCATACGTACCCCGTCGACGTCCGGCAGGGTGGGCGCGGGGCCGGTCCCGCCGGCCCAGCCGACCCAGGTGGCCGGGGTGTGTCTCAACAGGGGGTGCAGGGCGCTCACCAGCCCACCGGGACTGCGTCGCCACTCGCAGGCGCCGTCGAGCGCCACGTTGTCGTTGATGGGGAGGCGGTTGGCTACCACCACGAGGGAACTCTGTCGCATCTCGGGCATTCCGATCAGCAGGGGAGTGACCGCCACGAGGAGGAACAACCGGGGCAGTCAGGGGGGTGACGTGACGTACTACGGTATTCCTACTGACAGTAAGTTACACCACTGTTACATGCCTCGGAGCAGGCGGTCTCCGTCCCGGTATCCGGGCGGCTGCTGTGCGACGGCTCAGACGACCGCCCCATCGTCGGGATCGCGTTCCTCGTCGCCCGGGCGCAGCCGCCACACCAGGGTGACGAAACCGGCGAGGATGCCGGTGAACCCGAGCAGGGTGACCACCCCCCGGTCGGCCGGGATCAGGTCCGGGAAGAGGAACAACACGAACCCGAATATCACCGCTAGCACCCCGGCGGCGGCGTACTTCGAGACCCGGGGCAGGGGTGGGGGCGGCGGCGGCACGTAGCGCTCGTCGGCGTCCGGGTCGTCCGGCAGGTCCGCGCCGAAGGTGTCCAGGCCGTCCAGCAGCGAGGGGCCGTCCCCGTCGCGGGGGCCACGCCCCACGGAGACACCGGAGATGTCCCCCGCGTACGGCAACCGGCGCAGCGGGGTGGTGGTGGTCGGTCCGGCCGGCTCCTCCGTGCTCGGCAGCGTCGCCGTGGCGGTGCCGCCGGGGCGAGCCGGCGGATCATCCACGTCCTCCGCGGCCGGCCAGGGGTTCGCCCCGGTGCTGGGGGAGCTGTGGAACCCGGCGACGATCTGGGCCCACTCGGCGTCGATGTCCGGTTCCCTGGGGGCGGCCCCGGGCGGATTCTCGTCGGACAGCTGGTGCAGGTAGTCCCGGGCGGTGCTCAGGTGCGAGCGGTCCACGTAGAGCCGGTCGACCGGTCGAGAAGGCACCGTGGTGGTGCGGGTGACCGGGTTCAGATCCGCCGAGGGTTGCAGATAGGCGGCGATGCCGCCGGCCGCCAACACGTCGAGCAGGTGCTCGCCGACGCGTGGGTCGACGTCGCCGGCCACGGCGTACTCGCTCGCGTCGATCCCGTTGTCCCGTCGCCCCCGACGGGCTCCACCCGCTGACACCCGGACACCCTCCTCATCGCGCCGCGGCGCGCCCCGCGTCCAGCCCTGGGCGCCACTCACACGCCGTGCTCTGAATCGTGACACGTCCGGACCAGGTTCGGGGAGTGCCTTGTGGCGTGGGTACCTCGGCGCGTCCCGCACTCCTGGTCGAAGCGAGGCTCTTTGTCCTTTTGTGCGGGCCGTGCCAGGTGTGGGGTGTGCCGGAAGCAGGGCGTTCAGGCGCAGAGGTTGGCGACCGCTACCCGGACCGGGTCGGGGTTGGCCCAACTCCAGTTGGGGTGGGCGCGGTTGGTGAGCAGCACGAGCACGAGTCGGCGGCCGGGATGCACGAGCAGCGAGGTGCCGGTGAAGCCGGTGTGTCCGAAGGTGCCCTTGGTGGCCAGTCTGCCCATGAACCAGGGTTGGTTGAGCACGACGCCGAGACCGTGGTCGGAGGTGCGGTTGGGGCGTTCGGCGTCGACCGCGGGCAGACCGGCGTTGACGTTGGTCAGCATCCGCTGGGTGAGGGCCTCCGACAGGATCCGGGTGCCGCGGTAGGTGCCGCCGTTGAGCAGGAGCTGTCCGATGACGGTGAGGTCGGCGGCGGTGGAGAAGATGCCGGCGTGTCCGGCGATCCCGCCGAGGTGGTTGGCGACATCGTCGTGCACGATGCCGCGCAACAGCCCGCGGGAGGACCGCGCGTCGGTGGCGACGAGCCGGGCGGCCTGATCGGTGTTGCTGAGCCAGGTCTTGGGGTTGAAGCCGGTGTCGTGCAGGCCGAGCGGGCCGGTGATGCCGGACTTGAGGGCCTTGTCGAGTCGTTGGCCGGTGAGATTCTCGACGAGTTGGGCGGCGACCATGAGCCCGACGCTGGAGTAACGGAAGACGGTGCCGGGGGTGGCGCCCTTGATCAGCGGGGTGGCGAGTACGGCGGCGCGTCGGGCGGCGTCGTCGGGCAGACCGGTGACCTTGGCGCCGACGGGCAGCCCGCTGGTGTGGGCCAGCAGCATGGCGACGGTGATCTTGTTCTTGCCGGCACCGGTGAAGCCGGGCAGGTAGTCCACCACGGGGGCGTCGAGGGCGATCCGGCCGGCGTCGACCTGTTGCAGGGTCAGGATGGCGGTGAAAACCTTGGTCAGCGAGGCGGTGTCGAAGATCGAGTCGTGGCGCATGGCGACCTGTTTCGACTCGGGTAGCAGCACCGGGCCGGCGTCGTAGCGCAGGGCCTTGCCGACCGCGGCGCGGGCGAGGAGTTTGCCGTCGACCTGCACGTAGGCCACCGCGCCGGCGTACGCGGGGTGGTTCGGGTTCGCGCTGGTCGGTTTGAGGTGTCGGGTCAGCTCAGCGGTCAGGGCTCGGCTCAGCGGCGAGGGCGTACCGATACCGGCCTGCCCGCTCAAGCTGCCGCCGGCCGCCGCCTCGGCCGAGCTGCCGGGTGCCGCGCCGAGCGCCTCGCTAGCCGCCGCCGAGGGGGCTCCTGACGACGGCACCCCCGACGTGCCGGCGCCGGGACCGTGCGTTGCGGCGGGGCCGGCGGGTGAACCGGTGGCAGCAGCGGCATCCACCGTGGACGGCGAAGCCGGCTCGCGGCAGCCGGTGACGACAGCGGTGACCGCGGCCAGGCCAGCCCCCAGCACGGTACGGCGGTGCACAGACATGCGCCGCATCATGACAGGCGTGGATCGCCGGGCAAAGTCGACGCCCGGCTCGCCTGGTCCGTCCGCCGAACGGATAGTGATCATTGCCACACGTCCTGCTATTGACTAGGGGGCTGGGCCGTGTCGATAGCCGCAAGGCGGGCTTCACGGTCGGTGATCGGCGGGCGGTGTCGGACGCCCTCGTCCGAGGGGCGGACGGTCGAACGATTCCCCTCGTGACCTGCCCGGTGGGCCGAAAACGAAGTTGTCCTGCCGTGACATCGCCGACAGTTACTGCCTGATCGACTGAGGGTAGTCTGTCCGATTTGCATCATCGGTCGTTTGTGGTGCCCCTGGGGTGGCATTGCGCCGCCCTTAATGGTTCACAACGTCATCCGTCAATGTGTTGATCCCATTCGCCGCTCTCCATAGGCTGCGCTGACTTTCGCTGGGTTCTGCCTTACGGGGAGGCTGACTGTGCCGGAACAGTGGGTGCGTGGCGGCGTGTTCGTCGCGTTCGCGGGCAACGGATCCGTCCGCTGGGCGAGACGGATCGTGGTGGTGGCGCTGGCGGTGCTGCTGGCGATGACCATGTCGGACGTGCCTGTTCGGCCTGATCGAGCGGTGGCCGCGCCGGCCGCCGAGCCGAAACCGATCACACAGCCGAAGTCGGCGTGTCCGGAGGACCGGCCGGACGAGGTGTCGGCGGCGGTGGCCGCGCGGTTGTGCGGTGAGCGGGTCGAGGTGGCGAACCGGCGGTCGGAGACCGTGCAGGTCTTCGCCAACCCGGACGGCACCATGACGCAGGAGCAGGCGCTCGCCCCGGTGCGGGTGCGCCGGGGGGACAGCACCTGGGTGCCGGTGGACCTCACGCTCGAGCGCCGGGCCGACGGCACGGTGGCGCCGAAGGCACACGCCCGCGACCTCACTTTCGCCGGCGGCACCTCGGCCGAGGGCGAGCACGAGGTGGTGTCGTTGGGCTCCGGCGCGGAGCAGTCGGCGCTGGCCTGGAACGGTCCGCTGCCCGAGCCGGTCCTCGACGGCCGGACCATCACCTACCCGCAGGTCCGCCCCGGGGTCGATCTGGTGTTCCACGCGCACGCGAGTGGCTTCGAGCAGCACTTCGTGGTGAAGGAGCGGGCCGGGCTGGCGCAGGTGCGCAAGCTGACCCTGTCGATGCGGACGGGCAAGCTCACCGTTGCCGGTGACGGCATGGGCGGTCTGGTGCTGCGCAACTCCCGGGGCAAGCAGGTCGGTCGGGCGCAGACGCCGATCATGTGGGACGCGGAGGTCTCGCCGCACTCCGCCCAGCACCTCAACGTGGCGCCGGTCAAGCTGCGTACGAAGGCGGCCGGCAAGGGCCGTACGGTGCTGGAGTTGACCCCGGACGCGGAATTCCTGGCCCGCGAGGACCTGACCTTCCCGGTGACGATCGACCCGCCGACGTCGTTGTCGCCGGCGTTCGACGCGTTCGTGCAGAACTCGTTCTCCAGTGACCAGTCCGGGGCCAGCGAACTGCGCCTCGGCTACTCCAACGACGGCGGTTCGTTCACCGCGCGTTCGTACCTGCGGTTCAACACGACGGGCTTCGCCGGCAGCAAGATCATCACGGCGAAGTTGCGGTTGTGGAACTTCCACTCCTGGTCGTGTACGGCGGCGTCGTGGGAGGCGTGGCGTACCGACAACGTGACCTCGACGGTGCGGTGGACCAACCAGCCGACGGCGCGGGCGAAGGTCGGTACGTCGACCGAGACCAAGGGTTACAACTCGTCCTGCAACGACGGCTACGTCTACATCGAGGTGGGCGGGGCGTTGCAGCATAGTGCCGACAACAGCCTGTCCAGTGCGAGCGTGATGCTGCGCGCCACCTCCGAGTCGGCCACCGCCGGCTGGAAGAAGTTCGACTCCGCCGAGGGCACCCGTCCGCCGCTGGTGACGATCACCTACAACAGCACGCCGACGGCGCCCACCGCGCTGGCCGTCGCGCCGTGTTACACCGCCTGCGGGGCGGGGGCGCGGACCGCGTCGTTGCGGCCGACGTTGTCGGCGAAGCTGGCCGACGCCAACGCGGGGCAGACGTTGCAGGCCGAGTTCGAGGTACGCAACAAGAGCACCCTGGCCGTGGTGTCGACCTCGGGGCTGCGGTCGGGTAGCCCGGCGTGGACCAACGGGTCGACCGCCTCCTGGCAAGTGCCGGTGAACCTGGTCAACGGCACCGAGTACGAGTGGCGGGTGCGCGGCAAGGACCCGCACACCTACGGTGCCTGGACGGGGTGGACCACGTTGACAGTGGACACCACCAAGCCCGGGGTGCCGTTCGTATCGGCGACGATCTATCTCGACGACGGGCAGCCGCACGGTGGTGCGGAGGCACCTGACACGTTCACGTTCACTCCGGCGGCCGGCACCACCGACCTGGCCGCGTTCGTCTACAAGCTCGACTACGAGGCGAGCGCGACGACGGTCGCGGCCACCGGCGCCAAGTCGGTGACCCTGCGCCCCCGCGACGGCCAGCGCACACTGACGGTGCAGGCCAAGGACTCGGCGGGCAACCTGTCGGATCCCAACATGTACGTCTTCTCCGCCGGTGATGCGGCACTGGCGCAGCCACTGCCCGGCGCGACCATCGTCAAGCGCACCAAGCTGGAGGTCACCACCCCGGTGACCGGCTACACCCGGGCCTACTTCGAGTACCGGCGAGGACCGGGCGGTGCGGTGCTGCCGATCCCGTCGGCGAACCTGACCTCGGCCACCGGCGCGCCGATCTTCGCGACCGCCGCCAGCCCGGTCGCCCTGTCATCGCTGGGCGGGTACGCGATCTGGAACGCCACCGACACCCTCGGCCTCACCGGTGGTGTGGTGGAGGTGCGGGCGCGGCTCTACACGGCCAGCGGTAGCACCCCCGCGTACACGATTCCGTGGGTGCAGGTGACCGTGGACTCCAGCGGAGCCAGCGCGGCCACCACTGAGGTCGGTCCGGGATCAGTCAACCTGCTCTCCGGCGACTATTCGCTGTCCGCCACCGACGCCGACGAGTTGGGCCTGTCGGTGTCCCGGGTGTCCTCGTCACGCAAGCGTGGCGATGGCTATCTGCCGATGGCCGAGCGGCTGACGCCGAATCAAGAGCAGATCTCCACCAACCTGACCGGCTTCACCGTGCCGACCACCTCGTCGGCGGTCCGCTCCACCGCACGCGGTCAGGGCGAGACCACCCCGGCCGACTCGTTGGAGATCACCCCGGTCACCACCAGCAGCAACGACACCTACGTGGCGGTCGGCGGTGACGGCGGCGCGATGCGGCTGGGCATGACCGCCGGCAAGACGTACCGGATGACCGGGTGGATCTTCGTGCCCGCCGCGACCGGCCTCGTCCCCGAGAACACCCATCGGGGGCTGCGGATCGTCGGTATCCACCGGGTCGGCAGCACCTACACCGAGGTCGTTTCGCCGATGGCCGCCTACACCGAGGGGTGGCAGGAACTGTCGGTGGACATGACCGTCCCCGTCGGCGCCACCGAGGCGTTCTTCCGGCTCTACAACGGCGCCCAGGGCGGCTCCGGCCGCAGGGTCTACTGGGACAACCTCTCCTTCACCGAGATCGTCGCCCCCTTCGGGCCGGCCTGGAACGGCGGTGCCACCGGTGGCGCGGCGGACGTCGACTACACCACGCTGGAACTGCCCGAACCGTCCCTGGCGATCGTAAACACCTCGGACGGTGGCTGGATCACCTTCGCCAAGAACGCCGACGGGACGACGTTCGCTCCGGAGCCGGGTGCGGAGGGCATGGAGTTGAGCCGAGTGGGCAGCACCGTGTACCGGCTGTCCGAGCTGGACGGCTCGATCACCGAGTTCACCCAGCAGGGCGGGGTATGGGCGGCCACCTCATCGTGGACGGCGGAAGCCGACACCACCACCCGCTACACCTACGAGACCAGCGGTGATCGGCTACTGCTGAAGAAGGTGATCAACCCGGTCGAGCCGGGCGTCGACGACACCAACAGTTGCGCCGCCGCCACCTTGGTCCGCGGCTGCGAGGTGTTGGAGTACGAGTACGCCACCGCCACCACCCCAGGGCTGAGCCCGACCGTCTTCGGTGACCACATCGACCGGGTCACCGGCGTGAAACTCTGGGCCTGGGATCCGGACACGTCCGCGGTGACCGCCACCCATATCGCCCGCTACGCCTACGACAACCTGGGCCAGCTCCGCGAGGTCTGGGATCCCCGCATCACCCCGGCACTGAAGACCAGTTACGAGTACGCCGACGGCCGAGTCGTCAAGGTCACCCCGGCCGGTCAATTGCCGTGGCACTTCGATCACGGCAACCCCGACGTCGACTCGGCGGCACTGCGCTGGGATCTCGACGCCGGATCCGGCACCGCCGTCGCCGACTCCTCGGGCAACGGACGCAACGGCACCATGGCCAGCGGCGTGATCTGGGGTCAGGGCAACGATCCTGACAACCCCGCCGACCGGGCCGCAGTCTTCACCGGCGGCTCCGGCCAGCAGATCAGCGTCTCCGGATCGGCGCTTTCCAACACCTCCTCCTATACCGTCTCGGCCTGGGTACGCCTGAAGAACAAGACCGCCAACCGCACCGCCGTGTCCAAGGACGGGTCGCGTACCAGCGGCTTCTTCCTCAACTACGTCGCCGCCGACGACCGGTGGGCCTTCTCCCGGGTCAGCGCCGACAGTGACAGCGCCACCCCGATCCGGGCCACCTCCAACACCGCGCCCGTCGCCGGCCGGTGGACCCACCTGACCGGCGTCTACGACACCGCCAGCGGCCGGATGAAGCTCTACGTCGACGGCGTACTCCAGAGCACCACCGCCGCGGTCGGCGGCTGGAACGCCACCGGCAACTACGTCATCGGCCGCGCCAAGTGGGCCGGCGCCGCCGCCAACGTCTGGGACGGCGAAATCGACGACGTACGTATCCACGGCAAGGCCCTCACCGACGACCAGGTCGCCGACCTGGCCGGCGACGAGAACGCCGGCCGACTACTCCGCGTCCGTCGCACCGCCCTGCAACAAGGTTCCAAGACCGTCACCGACGGTGAGATCGCTGCCAACATCGTCTACAACGTCCCGCTGACGCAACTCGGCGGTGGTCCGTACAACCTGAACGCCACCGCCATCGCGGCGTGGGGCCAGGTCGACCTGCCCACCGACGCCACGGCCATCTTCGGACCGGAGGACGACCCCGGCCGCAACAGCGCCACCCCGGCCGCGCCGGGCAGCATCGGCTACCCATACGCCACCGTCCACTACCTCGCCGCCGGCGGCAAGGAGGTCAACACCGCGACCCCGGGGGGTCACATCGACACCCAGGAGTACGACCGGTTCGGCAACGTCATCCGCACCCTGGAAGCCACCGACCGGGCACTGGCCCTCGGCGTGCTGCCGAACGCCGACACCTACCTCGCCGAGCTGGGCCTGGCCGGCTCCGACACCGCCACCCGGGCCCTGGCCCTGTCCACTGTCAATACCTACAGCACCGACGGCATCGATCTGCTGGAGACCGTCGGGCCGACCTCGACACTGGTGTTGGAGAACCCGCTGGCAGACCCCGACGGCAGCGGGCCGCTGGAGGCCATTCCCGCTGGCGCGACGGTCATCGGCCGAGCCCGCACCGTCAACACCTACGACGAAGGCAAACCGGACGGAGCCACCTATCACCTCGTCACCACCGAGAAGTCGGGTGTCCAGATTGTCGGCTACCCCGATGGCGATGTACGAATCACCGCGACGAGCTACGGTGCCGAGTACGGCGGGGTGTCCGGCTGGACGCTGAGGAAGTCGACGAGGCAGACGGTCGACGCGACGCCGGGTGGCAACAACCTGAGTTCCGGGGTCGTGTATGACGCCACCGGCCGGACGGTCAAGGTGGTGGGGGTCGGCTCGTCCGGATCAGATGCCGGGACGCGGGAGGCGATCCACTACACGGCCGGCCCGAACGGCAAGGACAGCGCGTGCGGCAACAAGCCGGAGTGGAGCGGCAAGCCGTGCGTGACCCGGGCCGCCGGTGCGGTGACCGGGCACGACCCGGCCCGCATGACCACCAACCTCCCGGTCCGGCGGATCGTCTCCTACACGCGCTATGGCGACGAGGCCGTCGTGACCGAGACGGAGGCCGGCAAGACCCGAACCGTCACCACAACGTTCGATGCCGCGAACAGGGTGATTGGCAAGGCGATTACCTCCGACGAGGGCGTACCGATCCCGACGGCGACGATCACCTACAGCCCGACCTCGGGTGACGCCACGGTCACCACAATGGATGGGGCGACCATCAGTCGGGAGTACGACCTGCTGGGCCGGCTCGCGTCGTACACCGACGCCGACGGTGGGACCACCGTCACCGAGTTCGACCGTTTCGGTAAGCAGATGAAGGTGTCGGACCCGACTGGTTACAACACGTTCGCCTACGACCGGGTGGCCGAGCCACGGGGTCTGCTGACCAGCGTCACCGACAGCATCGCGGGCACCTTCTCGGCGAAATACTCGCCGGACGGTCAGATCATCGAGCTGAAGTACCCCGGTGGGCTGACCCGGACAGACCGGCTGGACGTGAACCTGCAGCCGGTGGAGCGAACGTACACCCGCGATTCCGACGGCGAGATCATCTTCTCCGAGTCGGTGATGACCAACGCTACTGGTCAGTGGCTGGAGCAGACCTACACCGGTGGCAGCAAGACCTACCGCTATGACCGGCTGGGGCGTCTGATCCGGGCGCAACACGACAGCGCGATGACCGAGGGCTGCGTTACCCGGGCGTACGCCTATGACGATCGGACGAACCGGACCGGCAGTTCGCTGTTCGCTCCGACCTCGGAGGGCGAGTGTGACGAGTCGACGGCGATTGCGACGCGTAGCCACACGTACGACACTGCGGACCGGTTGACTGACGACGGGTACGTGTACGACACCTTCGGCCGCGTCACGGGGCTTCCGGGGGGTCTGGCCCACAGCTACTACACCAACGACCTGGTGCAGCGTCAGCAACTGGACGACGCGCGCCAGACCTGGACCCTGGATCCGGCGCACCGGTTCCGAGCCTTCACCACCGAGACGTTCGTCGACGGCAACTGGGTGGGCGCGACGTCGAAGCTGAACCATTACGGCGACGACACCGACAACCCGCGCTGGATCATCGAGGACACTACTGCGGGCACCCTGACCCGAAACGTGTTCGGTCCGGACAACGACCTGGCCGCTACCACCTCGGCGACCGGCGATGTCGTACTGCAACTGATGAACCTGCACGGTGGCATCGTGGCGACGGTGAACACCGAGCTGACCGAGCCGGAGCTGTTCGATCACGACGAGTTCGGCGTGCCAATGGCTGGCCAGGCCAAACAGCGGTACGGCTGGCTGGGTGGCAAACAACGCTCCGGTGAGGCGATGGGGGACGTCATCCTGATGGGCGTCCGCCTTTACCACACGGTCACCGGCCGATTCCTCCAGATGGACCCCATCCAGGGGGCAAGTTGCAGTGCGTATGATTATGTGTGCGCTGATCCGGTGAACCGGACGGATATCGGCGGTGCGAGGCCGGACGACGGTGGCGCCAAGAAGAGGAGTCCATGTTGTGCCACCAAGAAGAACAAGAAATGGCGCCACTTCGCGTACGATACCTGGAGTTATTCGAGGTGGATCTCGTCGCGTTACGACAAGCTGAATTCCCGGATGAAGGCCTTTATCAAGGAGACCGTCGGTAGGTATGGTGGCTTCGGTGTCGTTACCATCGACAGTATCAAATACCAATACCGGTCCCGTCGCAAAATTGAGCGTCGATGCAGGGGTGGATACTGGGAGTACCGGTACTTCAACCAGCGTCAGGAGAGAGTTCGTTCTGTGCTGAGCATCGTGTTCTGGGGTGATCAAACTGTCACCAGTCGGTGGGGTAGTGGTAGTTCCAGTGGCTGACGGAGCGGGGCAACGACTGGAGGAACTGTGACTGGAAGACCTCTCGTCAGTGGCATATTGCTCATTGTGAGCATCGTGTGTGCCTACGTCAGTGACCGAATCGCTCGACAAAAGGGCGTTCGACACGCAGGATTCGCTGTGCTCGGCTTCGTTGTTGGCCCGATCGGCATCCTTGCGGCATGGCTGAAGAAACCCCGAGGTTGGGGGCGTTGACGATGGGTGCCTCCGGGCGCAACTTGACGCTTGAGGACGATGGCAATCGATCGTAGGCGTCGATCCATCAGTCAGGTTGGACGAAGCTCCGGCGCTGGGCGGGTCCCGGGTAGGTAGCCCGGGACCCGCCCAGCGCAGCGAGAGTGGCTGGGCGGCGTCCGGTGGCGGTCAGCTGGCGAGCGGTTGCGCGCCGGCCGGGGGGTGAGCCAGGGCGAGCAGGCCCGGCGCGGCGTTGCGGTGGGCGAAGGCGCGTAGCTCGGTCAGCAGCGGGCCGGCTGCGACCGGGTCGTCGCCCGCCGTCAACTCCCGTACCGCGAAGGTCAGCGACAACATCCGGTCGGTGACGTCGGGGATACCGGCGTAGATCTCGGCGGCGGCCAGGTGCAGCTCGGCGGCGTGCCGGTGGTCGCCGTCGGCGCCGGCCAGGGCGGCCGTCACGGTCCGCAGCGTCGCCTCCGACCAGGGTGTACGGTGACCCACCTGGCCCAGCATGGCGCGTACCCGCGCGGCGGACCTGCGACCGGCGAGGGTGGCCGCCCAACCGGCCGCGGCGATCCACTCGCCGCTGGCCAGCGCCGGGACCTTCGTCCACGCCTCGGCCAGCTCGTCGACCAGGGCGGCGGCCTCGTCGGTGCGCCCCTGCACCGCCCGGCACAGCGCGCCCATCGCCAGCATCGTCCAGTGCAGCCGGTGGAAGCCGCTGCGCCGAGCGGTGTCCAGCGCGGCCGCCACATCGTCGTACGGCGGCGGGGCCTGTCCCGCCGAAAGCGGTGTGGGGCCGGCGACGTCGGATGGTGAGGCTGCGGCATCGGCAGCCGGCTGCGGGTCCGCCTCCGGTCTGGCGGGCGGACCGGCGGGCGGCGGTACCGGTCGGCCGCGCAGCACCAGCAGGCACGACCGTAAGCCCCGGACCTGCATGTCCCAGCTGCCGGTCGGGGTGTGCACGAACGCCTCGGCGGCGGTGAGCAGCCGGCCGAAGTCACCCTCGAACCAGGCCCGCATCGCCTCTCCGGAGTAGCTGGTGGTCAGCGTCTGCCCGCTCGCGGTTCGCGCCGGGGCCGCCGAGAGCAGGGCGTCGGAGCGCAGCCAGTCGCCCTCCTCACGGACCGCGTACGCGAGGTTCTGGGTGGCCCGGGGCAGCGCCAGCAGTTGCTGCGCCCGGCTGAACTCCACGATCGCGTACAACTCGTCCAGGCCGGACCGGTCGCCGGCCTGGTAGCGGGCGGTGGCGGCGGTGATCCGGGCGTTGGTGCGGGTCTCGGTCAGCCCGAGCCGTTCGCCGATCTCGGCTGCGGTGTCGGCCGCCGCCACCGCCGGGTCACGCTCGTAGTTGAGCATGTGCAGTCGGCCCAGCTCGGCGAAGGCGTCCGCCTTCTGGGCGCTGTCCGGCAGCGGATCGAACAGCCGTACGGCGTGGTTCAGGCAGGCCAGCGCCGCCTGCCGGTCGGCGCGCAGCCACGCCGCCTGGCCCAACAGCGTCCAGGCCCGCGCCGCGCACGCCTCGTCGCCGTAGGCCAGCAGCCGGTCGGCCAACGTCTGCATCTGCTCGGACCCACCGCCGGAGAGGAACGCGTTGCCGTCGCGGTAGAACGAGATCTCGGTGCTGAGCAGTTCCAGTTGGAGCCGTCCCACCGGGTCGGAGTCGTCGGCCAGCCCGAGCGCCCGGCCCGCATGACCGGCGGCGGCGTCCAGCCCGTGCAGGGCGTACGCCCGACGGGCCGCCCGGTGCAGCGCGGCCCGTGCGGGGCCGGCGTAGCGGGTGGTGTCCATGCCCAGCGACCGGGCGATCTCGTGTGCTGCCCAGCGATGATGGGCCAGCACCTCGGCCAGGTCGGTGTCCCGGCTCTGCGACAACGTGTCCAGCCAGTCGGCTGTGCGGTCGTGCCGGGCCACCCGCTCGGTACGCGGCAGCCGCTGGTAGCAGACGTCGCGTACCAGCACATGCCGGAAGCGGTACTCCGGCTGACCGGCCATGGTGGACGCAGCCTGCTCGTGGACGAAGTCGCGCTGTTCCAGCCGGCGCAGGGCACGTTCGACGGCCTCGACCGGCTGCCCGACCGCCGCCGCCACCGCCCCCGGCCAGAACTGCACGCCGACGACGGCCGCCGCCAGCAGCACCGCCCGGTCCTTCGCGTCGAGCAGGTCCACCCGGTTGGCGATGACCGCGTGCACGCTCTCCGGCATCGGCAGGTCGAGATGCTTCTCCAGCGACCAGCCCCGCCCCGACTGGCGCAACGCACCCTGCTCGATCAGCATCCGGACGTACTCGTGGGCGTAGAGCGGGTTGCCGCCGGCCACCTCGATCAGCGGGGTGAGCAGGTCGGCGGAGAACGCGGCCTGGCCGAACATGTGCGCGTACAGCGCGGCGATGCCGGTGTCGCGCAGCGGCGGCAGGGTGATGGTCACCGAGCCGGTGATCGTCCCCGCCCAGCTCGGGTCGCGGTCGACCAGTTCGGGGCGGGCGGTGCAGAGCAGCAGCAGCGGCACGTCCCGGGCCGCCGCGCCGAGCAGTTCCACGAAACGCAGCATCGCGTCGTCGGCCCAGTGCAGATCCTCGAAGACCAGCACGGTGGGGCGGCGGGTCGCCAGCGCCAGCAGGAACCTTCGCCACGCCGATTCCGCCTCCTCGGCCGGCAACGACGTGCCGGGCAGACCGACCAGCGGGCGCAGTGCGTCGGCGACCCGGTCCCGCTCGCCGGGGCCGACCAGTTCACCGACGGCTGCGGCGAGCCGCTGGGCGGCGGTGCCGGCCGGGTCGGTGTCGAGGATGCCCGCCTCGGCCTTGACGATGTCGGCGAGCGCGGCGAAGGTGACGTTCTCCCCGAACGGCGGGCAGCGCCCGATGCGCCAGGTCAGCGGCTCGTCCACCAGCCGGGCGGTGTGCCGGTGCAGTTCCCGGACCAGCCGGCTCTTGCCGATGCCGGCCCGCCCGAAGACGGTGACGACCTGGGGACGGCGGTCGCGCAGACTGCGGTGCAGGGCGTTGACCAGCATGCCCAGCTCATGTTCGCGGTCGATCAACGGGGTGGCGTCCGGTTCCCGGTCGGCGGGCTGCTGGCGTACCGCGGCCAGGGCCAGCCACACCTCCGTCGGGGCGGAGCGCCCGCGCAGGGTGACCGGGGGCTGCTCGTCGTAGCGGATGGTGTCCCGGGTCAGCGCGTACGTGGCGCCGTCGACCAGCACCCCGCCCGGCGGGGCCACGGACTGCAACCGGGAGGCGGTGTTGACCACGTCCCCGGCCACGATCGCCTGTCCGCCGTCGCGGGCGGCGGCCACGTCGACCAGGGCCTCACCGGTGGCCACCCCCACCCGGAAGCGCAGCCCGTCGGTGCCGGTGGGCGCGAAACGGGTCAGCACCCGTTGCAGCTCCAACCCGGCCCGTACGCACCGCAGCGCGTCCGTCTCCGTGGCCACCGGCGCGCCGAACAGGGCCATCACCGCGTCGCCGATGTACTTCTCGACCACCCCGCCGTACTGGCCGACCACCCGCCGGGCGGCGGAGAAGAACCCGGTCTGCATCCCCCGGACCAGCTCCGGGTCGGCCCGCTCGACGTACGGGGTGAAGTCGATCAGGTCGACGAAGAGCACACTGACCCGACGGCGGTCCTCCTGGGGGATGGCCGGGGCCCGACCGCTGCCGGCCCGGGGCGCCCCACACGAGGTGCAGAAGGCGACATCCGTCGCCAGCGGGCGCAGGCAGTGTGGACAGACCGCACCCAGCTCCGCTCCGCAGCCACCGCAGAAGCGGTCACCGTCGGCGGCGGTGCGTCCACAACGATCACACTGAGTGGCGATGACACCCTCCACTGGTGAGCCCTGATTGCCGGGGGCAGGACCGAGTATCGCTGCCCAGAGGAGTGTCGGGTACCGGGCTGTTGGTTTGTGGACACTCCTCCGAGCAGTGCGTTGTGTGGCGCAACGGCTAGATTCAGAAGCCGATTCGTTGATCGTTTATCTGGGGGGACAGCCTCATGGTGTACGTCATGTTGAGCAGCGACTGGACCGACGGTAACGGCGTCACCCACTCGGCCGGTGACTCGGTGGACGTGGACGCCGCGACCCTGGCTCAGCTTCAGGCCCAGGGAATCGTCGGAGAGGTGCCGGGCAAGGGCAAGGACGGCACCGACTGGGCCGGACCGGGCGGCACCGACTGGGCCGGGCCGGGAAGCACCAAGCCCTGATCATCGCCGAAACGGGCGATCTGCCCTGGTCACAGCAGAAGTCGGTGGCGTCGGAAACCCAGTTTCCGACGCCACCGCTTCGTTCCGGGCCTGCTGTTGCCGGTCAGCGCTCGCTCATGCCGGCGCGGCGACGCAGCGCCGGCACGTCGGTGACCACGATCCGACGGCCCTCGGTACGCAGCCAACCCCGGTTGGCGAACGAGCCGATCGCCTGGTTGACGCTCTGCCGGGAACCCCCGGCCATCTCCGCCAACTGGCTCTGGTTCAGCTCGATGGTGATCATCGGTGCCTGCGACTCGCCGGCCAGTCGCACCAGGGTCTTCGCGACCCGACCGGGCAGGTCCAGGAAGACATGATCGGCGTTCTGCTCGGTCAGGCGGCGGATCAGCCCACCCAGGGAGCGCATCACCGCGTCCAGGATGCGCGGGTTCGAGTGCACCAGCTCCATGAAGGCGCCCCGGGACAGGGCCAGGGCGGTGCAGTCCTCGATGGCCTCCGCCGAGGCGGACCGGGTGGAGGCGTCGAGCAGGGAGACCTCGCCGAGCACATCCGGCGGTCGGATCACCGACAACACCGCCCGCTCACCGGTCGGTGCGGTGCGGAACACCGCCACCGCGCCCCGGCGCAGCACGATCAGCGATTCGCCCGGGTCGTTCTCCACGAACAGGAGTTGACCCTTGCGGTACGTCCTCGGCACGGCAGCGGCTATCACCCGCTGGCGTACCTCGGGTTCCAGGCCGGCGAACATCTCCACGCCCGTGAGCGCGTCGCCCGGCTCCGGCAGGCGCATCTCCACGGCCCCACCCCTCCCCCGGTCAAGGACCACATCGCTCACCGGGAGAGCCTGGTGGCCCCTGACTAGGCGAATCGACACCCGTTCGGCGTCCGGCAGCGGTACACATCAGATCATGACGGTCCGGTCGCGTGCTGTACACCCCTGAAGTCACTTCTGTGACAGCTTAAGCTGCGATGTCGCCGTTGCAGATGGTGTGGTAGCGCTCCCGGCTCGCCCCGCCCGCCGGGGCGACAGGGGCGTCAGCGAGGATGGCCGGGATGGTCTACCGCTATTTCTACGACTGCGAATTCATCGAGGACGGCCGTACGGTCGAACTGGTGTCGATCGGTGTGGTCGACGAGCAGGGCCGCGAGTTCTACGCGGTCTCCACCGAGTTCGACGCCTCCCGGGCCGTGCCCTGGGTTCGCCGCAACGTGCTGGACAAGCTGCCCTCCCCGGCGGACCGCGCCTGGCGCTCCCGCGAGCGCATCCGCGACGACCTGTACGACTTCCTGGTCGAGCCGATCCAGACCTGGGCGGCCGGGGAGGAGTTGGAGCTGTGGGCCTGGTACGCCGCGTACGACCATGTGGCGCTGGCCCAACTGTGGGGCGCCATGCCGGCCCTGCCCAGGGAGATTCCCCGGTTCACCAAGGATCTGCGCCAGTTGTGGGACGACCGGGGGCGGCCACGGCTGCCGAACGCCGAGTCCGGGCGGCATGACGCCCTGGTCGACGCCCGGCACAACCTGGCCCGGTGGCGGGCGATGACCGGATCGTAGGTTTGGCCGGCCACGCAGCGGGCACCGGTTCGCCCTGACGGTGGTCGACCCGAGGGAGCATCGCCATGAGGCGGGCGTCAGCATGAGTGACGAGCCGTACGCCGTCCGCGCGGCCCGGCAGCGGATCACCGAGCTGATCCGGGCCGCGGGCACCTGCACCCTCACCACGATCTCGCTGGACGGCCGGCTGGTGGGCCGGCCGATGCTCCTGCAACGGGCGGCGTTCGCCGGTGAGCTGTGGTTCTTCGCGTACTCCCGGTCGGCTACGGTCCGTCAGCTCCGGGTCAACCCGGAGGTCGAGGTCAGCCTCACCGACCCGGGGGAGCAGGTCCGGGCCTCGCTGTCCGGCACCGCCCGCGACGACCACGACCCGGCGCGGGCGGCCCGGCTCTGGCGGCCCGAGCTGGCGGTGTGGTTCCCGCAGGGGCCGGCCACGGCGGGACTGACCCTGGTGGCCGTGCACGTCACCGCGGCCCGCTGCTGGGACCGCGCGGGTCTGCGCGGAACGGACCTGCTCGGCACCGCCGGGTCGGCACCGGCGGTGGTCGGTGTGCACCCTGATGAGGCTACTGGCCGGTAGTGGGGCGCGGTGTCCGGTCGTACCAGCGCCGACTACAGTCGCAGTGACGGCCCGCCCCGGGCCGGCAACGGCGCCGAAGGTCTGACGTGACGCATATCCTGGGGCTTGATCGGGCTTGACCAGATGCTCCCAGGAGGATGAGCGATCATGCGTATCGGCGTGCTCACCGGCGGCGGCGACTGCCCCGGCCTCAACGCGGTCATCCGGGCGGTGGTCCGTAAGGGCGTCGCCAGCTACGGCCACGAGTTCGTGGGTTTCCGGGACGGTTGGAAGGGTCCGCTGGAGGGCCTGTCCCGCCCGCTGGGCATCGCGGAGGTCCGGGGGATCCTGCCGCGCGGCGGCACCATCCTCGGCTCCTCGCGGACCAACCCCTTCAAGATCGAGAACGGCGTCGAGCGGATCAAGGAGAACCTTGCCGCCCAGGGCGTCGACGCGCTGATCGCCATCGGCGGTGAGGACACCCTGGGTGTCGCCACCAAGCTGCACGAGCTGGGCGTCCACGTCATCGGGGTGCCGAAGACCATCGACAACGACCTCGGCGCCACGGACTACACCTTCGGCTTCGACACCGCGGTCAACATCGCGATGGAGGCGATCGACCGGCTGCACACCACCGCCGAGAGCCACCACCGCACCCTGGTGGTCGAGGTGATGGGTCGGCACGCCGGCTGGATCGCCCTGCACGCCGGCCTGGCCGGCGGCGCCAACGTGATCCTGCTGCCGGAGCGGGCCTTCGACGTCGAGCAGGTCGCCGGTTACGTCGAGAAGCGCTTCCAGCACCAGTACGCCCCGATCGTCGTGGTCGCCGAGGGCGCCCAGCCGATGGAGGGCCAGATGGTCCTGCAGAACCAGGAGCTGGACGCGTTCGGCCACGTCCGGCTCGGCGGCATCGGCCAGTGGCTGGCCGAGCAGTTGGAGGCCAAGACCGGCAAGGAGGCCCGCACGGTCGTGCTCGGGCACATCCAGCGCGGCGGCACCCCGACCGCCTTCGACCGGGTGCTGGCCACCCGGCTGGGTCTGCAGGCGATCGACGCCGCCCACGAGGGCGACTGGGGCAAGATGGTCGCCATGCAGAGCACGGACATCGTCCGGGTTCCGCTGGCCGAGGCCACCCGGGAGCTGAAGACCGTCCCGCTGGAGCGCTACCTCGAGGCCGAGGTCTTCTTCGGCAGCTGATCGTGGTTCCGGTGTCGCGGCGGGCCACCCGGTCCGCCGCGACGCCGATCTTCAGAGGGGGTGCCACAGGTGTCAGCCGGAGTGCGCACGGTCGCGGTGATCGGGGCAGGCAAGATCGGCGAGTTGATGCTGTCCGGGCTGCTGCGCTCCGGCTGGCCGGTGGACCGCCTGCTGGCCACCGCCCGTCGACCGGCCCGCGCCGAGGAACTGACCGCCCGCTACGGCGTACGGGTGGTGGACAACCTCACCGCGGTCGAGGAGGCCGAGGTGCTGGCCGTGTCGGTCAAGCCCCAGGACGCGGCGGTACTGCTCGACGAGATCGGCCCGAAGGTGCCCGCCGGCAAACTGGTGATCTCCCTCTGCGCCGGCCTGCCCAGCAGCTTCTTCAGCCGCCGACTGCCCGAGGGCACCCCGGTAGTGCGGGTCATGACCAACACTCCCGCCCTGGTGGACGAGGCGATGACGGCCATCTCCGCCGGGGCGTACGCCACCGGGGAGCACCTGGCGCTGGCCGAGGAGATGTTCAAGCCGCTCGGCTCCACCATCCGGGTGCCGGAGAGCCAGCAGGACGCGGTGACCGCCCTGTCCGGCTCCGGCCCGGCCTACTTCTACCTGCTGGTGGAGGCGATGACCGACGCCGGCATCCTGCTCGGCCTGCCCCGCCAGGTGGCGCACGACCTGATCGTGCAGACCGCGATCGGCTCGGCGGTGATGCTGCGTGACTCCGGCGAACATCCCGTGAAGCTGCGCGAGGCGGTCACCTCACCCGCCGGCACCACCATCTCCGCCGTGCGCGAGCTGGAGAATCACGGCGTACGCGCCGCACTGCTGGCCGCCCTGGAAGCGGCCCGCGACCGGGCCCGCGAACTGGCCGCCCAGGCCGAATAGCGGCCCCCGGCGGCCCACGGTGATCCACTCCGTTACGCCGATACGGCGGGTTCCCCGCGCCGACGAAACCGCCAGATCGGCGAAACGGAGTCGATCATGCCCCAGCGCCGGTACCGCGGAGGTATCCGGGTGACGCATACTGGCGCGGTGTTCACTCTCGCCCAGGCCCGGCACCTGGTGGCCACCCTGCGCCCCCGGATCGACGAGCTGATCCGGGTCCGTGCCGACCTGACCGAGCTGCAGTGCGATCTGGCCAACCACGGGCTCAGCGCACTCGGCGGACGGCCCGAGGCCAAGGCCCTGGAGGCACGGCTGCACGCCATCTGCGACGAGATCGGGCAGCACGGCATCGAGATCAAGAGTGTCGCCCCGGTGCTGCTCGACTTCCCCGGTGAGCGCGCGGGCCGCCAGGTCCTCTGGTGCTGGCTGGAGGGGGACACCGACGTGCGCTGGTACCACCGCGCCGACTGCGGCTTCGGCGGCCGCCGCCCCGCCTGACGGTCAGTCGGACGAGGGGCGGCCGGCCGAGGCTCAAGCTGGGGGACGTCATCGGCGTCGGCGGGTCTCCAGCGGCCATTCCAGGCTGACCGTCTCGTCGCGGCCCTGCCGGTCGAAGGCTGCCTGTAGCTCCCGCTTCTGCTCGGCGTACCAGGTGATCTGTGCCTGGTGCAGGGTCTCGGGGTGCAGCCGGGCGATCCGCTCGTGCCGGGCGGCGATCGACACCGCCATCTCGGCAGCGGCGCGGGCGTCGCTCGCGGCGTCGTGAGCGGAGACGAGGTCGACGCCGTAGTACCGGCACAGATCTTCGAGCCGTCTGCCGCCGTACCAGCGGGGTTCCACCTCGCCGTGCAGGACCGAGGGGTCGATGATGACGGCGCGGTCCCAGTCCAGCGGTGCGAGGGCGTGCCGGGCCAGCTCGGTGTGCAACGCCGTGACGTCGTAGGGGGCGCAGAAGGCGACGAGCGGGGTCCCGTCGGCGATCACCTTGTCGATGGCCGTTCTCAGCTCGGTCAGCGCCTCGGTGGCCGGCTGCCCGGAACTGCGTACCATCTCGTCGGTGATCCCGTGGATCTCGGTGGAGCGGGGCGGGATCGGCACGCCCGGGTCGATGAGCCACCGCGCGGTGGTGCCGTCGGAGTGGACCAGCGCGGCGGAGACGATGCGGGCGTCCATGGGTTCGGCCTCGGTGGCCTCGATGTCGAAGCCCACCATGGGCAGGTCGTGCCACCCGCGGTGGGTCCCCGGCGGCGGAGCCGTCCTGACCGGTACGCATTCGTCGTGGTGGGGACTCCAACGGCCGCCGAGATTGATCGCCTGTCCGGCGCCGGCTTCGACCCACTTCTGGCACTTGCCGCAGCTTCCGGGGTACCTGTTGATCACGCTACGGGCTCCTGGTTCGGTTGGGTGGGCGTACTCATGCCTGTCGGCCGTCCGCTGACGAGGCGGGACCGGCAGCGCCGGTAATCCTGAGCCATCGGTCAGAGTGTCGGCACCCACCGGCCGCGCCGTTCAGTGACCTTTGTGGACATTCGGCGACAACCCTTTGTTCGGTGGCGTTTGCCGGGTGGCCTCTTCGTGGCAGCGACACGGGCATCTCCGGCGACGACAAGGCGACAGGCGGCATGCGTCGTGGCGCTCGCTGGTGGCGGCCCATCCGCCGGGCTCGTAGGGGCGGAGGATGATCTATAGGCTCCAAGCGCCACCGAGAGGACGCCCTCTCGGTGGCGCTGCGCGCACCGCCACCGGCGTACGGTGGCACGGCCCTGTCGCCGGCGCAGCATGATCGGATGGCTCAGGTGGCCGGCGAGATCACGATCAGTGAGCAGCCGGCCGTTTACGGGGAGGGTGCTGATGTTCGCCATTTCGTTGACCGAGGACGCGGAACTGCGTCCGCTCAACCCGTGGCATGCCGAGGAGTTTCTGGCCAACCTGGACCGGGCCCGGCAGAGCATGACCCCCTGGGTGCCGGCGGCCTTCATCGCCACCGACCTGGAGAGGGCGCGGCATGTGCTGCAGCGGTACGCCGAGCGGTGGGCCCGCGACGACGGCGGCATCTGGGGCATCTGGTCCGACGGCAGGCTGGTCGGTGGGGTGCTGCTCGTGTCGCTCGACGCCGATACGGGAGTCTGCGAAGCCGGCTGTTGGCTTGAACCGGCCGCCGAGGGACGCGGGCTGGTCACTCGCGCGGTCAGCCGGCTCATCGACTGGGCGGTCGACGAGCGGGGACAGCACCGGGTCGAGTGGCGGGTTCTGGCCGGCAACGTACGCAGCATCGCGGTGGCCCGTCGGCTAGGGATGCGCCGCGACGGCGTGTTGCGTGAGGTGTCACCGGGGCCGGAGGGACGACGCGATCTCGAGATCTGGTCGCTGCTGGCACCCGAGTGGCGGGCCCGCCGGGCCGGTGCCTCCGAGGATTGAGCCTGCGGGTCGGCCTACTGGCCGATGAGCCTCTACCTGGGGGGTCCCGCGTACGCGGTCTCCTGGATCGCCGCCGCGGTCTTCATCGTCCGGCTGGCCAAGGGCCGCGCCGGGGTGTTGAACCTGATCGGCGCCTTCCTGGTGGGTCTCGGTGGGGTGGTGTTCGCGCTGGCGATCACCGCAGAGGTGCTCCCCTTCGCCTACGCGGCCGATCCGGCCGTGCTGGCGGAACCGCAGGGACGGGCGCTGTTCGAGGTCCTCAACGACCGGCTGGACTGGGTGATCCCGGCCATCATCGGCAGCCAGTTGGCGATCGTCGTGGGCATGGTGCTGGCCCTGGTCGGCGCGCTGATCGCCCGGACCATGCCCCGGCCGGTGGTCGTCGCCGCCCTGGTCTACGCGGTGATCTTCGTGGTGCTGCCGTTGGCCGAGTTCGGCCGCGCGGTCGTCATCATCGACTATCTGTTGCAGGTCTCCCTGGTGGCCGCGATCGGCTGGTACGGGCTGCGGGCCGCCGCCGACGACAGGCCGGTCACCGCCTGAGGTCGGCGGCGGCCACCGGTCAGCCCCGTTTGGCCTCGGCCAGGGCGGCACGCACCGTGTCGGCGTCGCCGGGCGCCTCCCGCTCCCAGTTGACCGGGTCGGCGGCGTAGATGGTGCCGTACGCCGGGGTGTCCGGCTGGAACCGCCAACTGTCGGCGAGGCTGCCGGCATCGACCGCGTCGTAGCCGATCCGGTCCAGGAAGCCGGTGACGACCGCCTTGGCCTCGGCGTCGTCACCGGCGATCGGCAGGGCACTGCGGTCCGCCGCACCGGCGGGTCGGGCCAGGGTGAGCAGGTGCTTGAAGAAGATGTTGTTGAACACCTTCACCACCCGGGCCTCGGGCAGATGCTGTTGCAGCAGCTCACTGCTGGTGACCCGGTCCTCGTCCAACTCGGGGATCTGGCCGTCGCGCTGCGGGTAGTAGTTGTTGGTGTCGATGACCACCTTGCCGGCCAGCGGCTGCGCCGGCACGGACCGGTACGACTTGAGCGGGATGCTGACCACCACCAGGTCACCGGCCCGAGCCGCCGCGTCGACCGTGCCGGCGCTGGCCCTCGGCCCCAACTCCTCGACCAGGCCGGACAGGGTCTGCGGCCCACGCGAGTTGCTCAGCACGACCTCGTACCCGGCGGCCACCGCCAACCGCGCGAGGGTGCCTCCGATGTGTCCACTTCCGATCAGGCCCACGACCGACACGTCCACCTCCATCGACTCGGCTCTCCCCGTCGAACCTACGCCCCTGGTGGAGGGTCAGGGCAGGATCTTCTCCAGAGTGGTGCGCAGGGTGGGGTCCTCCGGGGTGACCGTCGGATCGAAACGGGCGGCCACGGTGCCGTCCGGGGCGATCAGGAACTTCTCGAAGTTCCACCGGATGTCCCCGGTGTGGCCTTCGGCGTCCGGGGTGTCCACCAGGGCGGCGTAGAGGGGATGACGGTCGGGGCCGTTGACCTCGACCTTCTCCGTCAGCGGGAAGGTGACGCCGTAGTTGACCTGGCAGAACTCGCTGATCTCCGCAGCGCTGCCCGGTTCCTGGCCGCCGAACTGGTTGCACGGGACGCCGAGCACCACCAGCCCACGGTCGGCGTACTCGTCCTGAAGGGCCTGTAGACCGGCGTACTGGCCGGTGAGGCCGCAGCGGGAGGCGACATTGACCACCAGCAGGGCCTTCCCGCGGTACTGCGCGAGATCGGCCGGGCCGCCGGTCAGGGAGTTGATCTGGGTGTCGAAGACGGACATGGCGCGAGGGTACCGCCGATGCCGCCGTACCGGATCATGCCGCGCGGCGGCGTCTACCGCCAGGTAACAGCGAACGACGTGGTTTCTCTCCGGGTCAGCAATCGATACATCTACATCTTGACGAAGTGTGGTCGCGTGAGTAGCGTCTCCTCAACAATTTGGAAAGTTTCCTAACTGTTTGGAGGCGCCACATGAAGAGATCGCTCCGCCGGGCCCTCTGGGTCGGCGCCGCGGTCGCGGTGACCGTCGCCACGGTCCCGATGGCCTCGGCGTTCGGCGCCGGAAGTGTCACCACCTCGTTCGCCCGGGTGCAGGATTGGGGCACCGGTCACGAAACGAGGGTCACCATCACCAACGGTTCCAGTGCCAGCGTCAGCACCTGGCGCATCGAGTTCGAGCTGCCCTCGGGCACCAGCATCAGCAGCTCCTGGGACGCCGACGTCACCCGTAACGGCAACCGCTACGTGGCGGTCAAGAAGAGCTGGGCCGGTGCCCTGGCGCCGGGCGCCTCCTTCAGCTGGGGCTACAACGGCACCGGGGGGTACCGGGCGCCGCTGAACTGCACCGTCAACGGCGTGGCCTGCGGCGGCGGCACCCCGCCCCCGACCACCCCGCCGCCGACGACCACGCCTCCACCCCCGCCGACCACCCCGCCCCCGACCACCCCGCCGCCGAGCGGCCAGAAGGTGGTCGGCTATTTCGTCCAGTGGGGGGTCTACGCCCGCAACTACCACGTCAAGAACATCCACACCAGCGGCTCGGCGTCGAAGCTGACCCACATCCTGTACGCCTTCGGCAACACCACCGGCGGCCGGTGCACCATCGGCGACAGCTACGCCGACTACGAGAAGGCGTACACCGCGGCGGAGAGTGTCGACGGGGTCGCCGACACCTGGGATCAGCCGCTGCGGGGCAGCTTCAACCAGCTGCGCAAGCTCAAGCAGATGTACCCGCACCTCAAGGTGATCTGGTCCTTCGGCGGCTGGACCTGGTCCGGCGGCTTCACCCAGGCCGCGCAGAACCCGGCCGCCTTCGCCGAGAGCTGCTACAACCTGGTCGAGGACCCGCGCTGGGCGGACGTCTTCGACGGCATCGACATCGACTGGGAGTACCCGAACGCCTGCGGTCTGACCTGTGACGCCAGCGGCCCGAACGCGTTCAAGAACGTGGCCGGCGCGCTGCGTACCCGGTTCGGGTCGTCGGCCCTGGTCACCGCCGCGATCACCGCGGACGGCAGCAACGGCGGCAAGATCGACGCCACCGACTACGCCGGTGCCTCCACCCACCTCAACTGGATCATGCCGATGACGTACGACTACTTCGGCGCCTTCAACCCGCAGGGCCCCACCGCCCCGCACTCGCCGCTCTACTCGTACTCCGGCATCCCGCAACAGGGCTTCTGGTCGGACGCGGCCATCCAGAAGCTCAAGAGCAAGGGCATCCCGGCCAACAAGCTGCTGCTCGGCATCGGCTTCTACGGTCGGGGCTGGACCGGGGTGACCCAGACCGCACCGGGCGGCACCGCCACCGGCCCCGCCCCGGGCACCTACGAGCAGGGCATCGAGGACTACAAGGTGCTCAAGAACACCTGCCCGGCCACCGGCACCGTCGGCGGCACGGCGTACGCCAAGTGCGGCAGCAACTGGTGGAGCTACGACACCCCCTCGACCATCGGGGGCAAGATGACGTACGCCAGGAACCAGGGCCTCGGCGGCGCCTTCTTCTGGGAACTCTCCGGTGACACCAGCAACGGCGAATTGATCACCGCCATCCGCGGCGGCCTCGGCTAGATGTAAGGAAGGGCCCCCTGTTAACGCCTGCGGTAGAGCAGGGGCCCCTTGTTAACACTCCGGCAGTCCGATCTTGCCGCGTGTTAATAGGGGGCCCTTCCTATGCAAAAGGCGATAATAAGGGGCCCTTCCTTGCATCCGAGGCGGGTGTGACAGACTCGCCGGTCGGACGGTGCAAAGTCCGCAGATCGGGAGGTGACGATGCGGGTTCACCGGCGCTGCGCCGCCCTCGCCCTGCTCACGACCGTGCCGTTCGCCCTGGTCGGTTGCGGACTGATCGGCGGCGACAAGGAACCGGCGGAGCAACCCGGTCGGGCACCCGCCGAGGAGGCCCTGGCCAAGTCCCGCGAGCGGGTACAGGCGTACCTGGACGCGATGGTGGTCAAGGACGTGGTGGCCGGGCGCAGCCAACTCTGCACGGTGCTGCACGAGTCGTTCGACGAGGCCGCGACCGGGCCGAACGGTGACTTCGCCGACCACTTCACGGTGGCCCAGACCGAGATCACCGACATCCGCCCGGGCCCCCTCGGGCAGGAGGTGAGCACTGTGGTTACCGTCACGGTGGGTAAGCGCAAGGCGGACCGGGGACTGTTGTTCACAGTCACCCGTGAGGGGCTGGACTGGTGCATCTCGGGCGAGCGCCCCGGTGGGCACAGCCCGGCACCCGCCCCGACGCCCTGACCTGCGACAACGTTCACGGTCGTCCAGTTACCGGAACCCGGCCCCTCGATGGGCGGTAGGCGCGCAGGCCGCCGTACGCTTCTTGTCATGCGGCATGAGTGGCATCAGTTGAGTCATCCGGCGGTGGGCAGCCCGGTGTTGCAGACCAGCCGTCCGACCGTCGACTCCGCCGAGGACGAGGCCCTCGGCCTGGACCGCTGGCGAGAGTTGCCCCGCGCCCAGACCCCACCCTGGGAGGACCCGGCCCAGGTGGCCGAGGTCTGCAAGGTGCTCGACCGGGTCCCGTCGGTGGTCGCCCCCTACGAGGTTGACCAGTTGCGGCAGCGCCTGGCCCTGGTCTGCGAGGGCAAGGCCTTCCTGCTGCAGGGCGGTGACTGCGCGGAGACCTTCGCCGACAACACCGAGAGTCACCTGCTGGCCAACGCCCGCACCCTGTTGCAGATGGCGATCGTGCTCACCTACGGCGCCTCGCTGCCGGTGGTGAAGGTGGCCCGGGTCGCCGGGCAGTACACCAAGCCCCGGTCGCTCCCGACGGACGCCCGGGGCCTGCCGGCCTACCGCGGCGACATGATCAATTCCCTCGAGGCCACCCCGGAGGCCCGGGTCGCCGACCCGCAACGCATGATCCGGGCGTACGCCAACTCGGCCGCCGCGATGAACATGCTCCGCGCCTACCTGGCCGGGGGACTGGCCGACCTGCACGCCGTGCACGACTGGAACAAGGGCTTCGTACGCAATTCCCCGGCCGGGGAACGGTACGAGGCGATCGCCCGGGAGATCGACCGGGCGCTGGCCTTCATTCGGGCCTGCGGGATGACCGACGACGATGCCCTGCGTACGGTCACTCTCTACTGCTCCCACGAGGCCCTGGCCCTGGAGTACGACCGGGCGCTGACCCGGGTCTCCGACCGTCGGGCGTACGGGCTGTCCGGGCACTTCCTGTGGATCGGCGAGCGCACCCGGCAGATCGACGGCGCCCACATCGACTTCATCTCCCGCATCGCCAACCCGATCGGGGTCAAACTCGGCCCGACCACCACCCCGGACGAGGCGATCGAGCTGTGCGAGAAGCTGAACCCGGAGAACATCCCCGGGCGGCTCACCCTGATCAGCCGGATGGGCAACCACAAGGTACGCGACGCCCTGCCGCCGATCGTGGCCAAGGTGACCGCCGCCGGGGCGAAGGTGGTGTGGCAGTGCGACCCGATGCACGGCAACACCCACGAGTCCTCCAACGGCTACAAGACCCGGCACTTCGACCGGATCGTCGACGAGGTGCTGGGCTACTTCGAGGTGCACCGCAGCCTGGACACCCACCCCGGCGGCCTGCATGTCGAGCTGACCGGTGAGGATGTCACCGAGTGCCTCGGCGGCGCCCAGGGCATCGAGGACCTGGACCTGCCCGACCGGTACGAGACCGCCTGCGACCCCCGCCTGAACACCCAGCAGTCACTGGAACTGGCCTTCCTCGTAGCGGAGATGCTCCGTGGCTGACGCGAGGAGTGAGCTTGCGAGCCCCGCAGTCGGCAGCCGGAAGGTGACACTGTGGCTGACGCGAGGAGTGAGCTTGCGAGCCCCGCAGTCGGCGGCCGAAAGGAATGACCGTGGCTGAGAATCTCATCGATCTGCGTTCGGACACGGTCACCCGGCCCACCCCCGGGATGCGGGAGGCGATGGCCGCCGCCGAGGTCGGTGACGACGTCTACGGCGAGGACCCGACCGTCAACGCACTGGAGGCCGAGGTCGCCGCGCTGTTCGGTCACGAGGCAGCGCTGTTCTGCCCGACCGGCTCGATGGCCAACCAGATCGCCCTGCAACTGCTGGTGCCGCCCGGGGCGGAGTTGCTCTGCGACGCCGACGCCCATGTGATCACGTACGAGATGGGGGCGGCTGCCGCGTACGGCGGAATGACCTCGCGGACGTGGTCGGCGGTGGGCGCGGACGTGGACCCCGACGTGGTCGCCGGCATGATCCGTCCCGACGGCTACTGGGCGGTGCCCACCCGGGCGATCGCGGTGGAGCAGACCCACAATCGTGGCGGCGGCGGGGTGATCCCCCTCGACACGCTGCGGCGGTTGCGGCAGGTCGCCGACGAGGCGCAGGTGGCGCTGCACTGCGACGGGGCCCGGATCTGGCACGCTCATGTAGCCGACGGGGTGCCGCTGGCCACCTACGGTGGGCTGTTCGACACCCTCTCGGTCTGCCTGTCCAAGGGGCTCGGCGCGCCGGTCGGCTCGCTGGTCGTCGGCGCCGCCGACAAGATCGAGCGGGCGCGGGTGATCCGTAAGCGGATGGGTGGCGGGATGCGCCAGGCCGGCATCCTGGCCGCCGCCGGCCGGTACGCCCTGGCCCACCACATCGACCGTCTCGCCGAGGATCACGCCAAGGCGGCCCGGCTAGCGGAGGCGATCGCCCCGTTCGGGGTGCTGGCCGCCCCGGTACGCACCAACCTGGTCCCCCTGGACCTGGCCAAAACCCCCCTGGACGCCCCCACCCTGGCCGCAGCGGCCCGCGCCGAGGGCCTGCTGATCTCCGTCCTGGGCCCCCGCACCGCCCGCCTGGTGACCCACATGGACGTCCCCGACCCCGCCATCGACCAAGCCATCACCACCCTCACCCACCTCCTCCGCGCCTAGCCCCGTTGATCATGAGGTTGGCGGCACTGTGGAGATGGCGGATTCTAGGGTTCAGTGCAACTGATCTTGGTTGTGCTGGAGGTGTTGGTGGCGAGGCCGGGTGTGGTGACGTTCGGGCATCGGCAGGTGTT